>CAZSST010000018.1:18182-25603 GCA_964609575.1 uncultured Candidatus Cloacimonas sp. | reverse complement strand
CTGGGAGCTTATGTGGATTACGTTATCGCCTGTCCGGAAGCAGAAAGCGGTTTGGGCATCCCTCGCGAAGCCATGCGCTTGGTAGGAAGCAAAGAAACGTATCGGGTGCAAACTCAGAAAACGGGAATAGACCACAGTTCCAGGCTAACCCTTTTCAGCCTTACCAAGGTGGAAGAGATGCTCGAGAAAGGGCTTTGCGGCTATGTGCTGAAAAGTAAATCCCCTTCTTGTGGCATGGAGCGCGTAAAAATTTATCCCGCTGCCGGTGGTGTGGCTGCCAAAAACGGTCAGGGAATATTTGCCAAAGTGCTGATGCAAGCCAATCCCCTGCTTCCGATTGAAGAAGAAGGACGCTTGCATGATCCTGATCTGCGCGAAAACTTTATCGAGCGTATCTTTACTATGCAACGCTGGCAGATGCTGAACTCCACAAAAGTAACTACCGGAAAGCTGATCGATTTTCACACCAGGCACAAACTGCTGCTGATGGCACATAGCGTGGTGCATTATCGCAATATGGGTAAACTGGTGGCCTCGGCAACCAAAGAGAATCTGCCACTGGTGCTGAGAGACTATTTTGAAAGTCTGATGACCGCCATGGCCAAAGCTGCCACTCCCAGCAAGCATCAAAACGTGCTGCTACACATCCTGGGCTATTTCAAACAGGATCTTGATTCTCAGGAAAAAGCTGAGGCCATAGAGCTCATTGAGCTCTACAAGCAAGGCCTGCTGCCACTGATCGTACCGGTTACGCTTTTCAATCATTTCGTGCGGAAATATCATAAAGAGTATCTGGCAACTCAGCATTATCTGGCCCCACATCCATTGGAACTGAAGCTTAGAAACCACTGCTGAAGCAGAGAAAAGGCTTTTCTAGTGCGTGATATGCATATATTTAGAATAAATAGCTTGACAATTTAACATATTCAATTAACTTTAGATTGAAGGTTGTTAGTGGCTCTTCTGGGCTAACTAACTGCATTACTGGAAAACAGTAGTATTCTTATCTGCCAGATGTTGTTTTTCTTTTTTGGCCATGCATTAAGAGGCATAAGGTAAACATGTAAATCCAGTGGCCGGTAGAATACCAATAACGAAACAAAAAAGGAGAAATGATGAGAAAAACATTAGTTTCGATCCTCTTCCTGGTTATGGCGCTGGGAATGTCTGTTACCGCCTTTGCCGACGCCTATACTATCGGCACAGGCACTTCCACCGAAAGCTACATCCCCTTCTACGGATTGTATGATTACGGCTGGAGCAAAACGATTTACACCGCAGCAGAAATGGTTGGAGCCGGCATGCCGGCCACCGGAACTGCCATCACGGGTATTTCCTACTACGTGGGGAACAGTCCTGTAAATTACATTGCTGTAGATCAAAGAGTTTATGTACGTAATACTTCCGCCACTGCTATCGACCTTACCTACATCGCCGATCCTCTGGCAGAGGCTTCACCTTTCACTCTTGCCTTCCAGGGTGACTACACCTGGAATGGTGGTGGATGGCACAATGTCCTCTTTACCGCTCCCTTTGCCTGGAACGGCACCGATAATATCGAAATCCTGTGGCAAAACTGGGATGGCGATTACGCCAGCGGGCCTAACTTCAGATACACAACCACCACTCCCACCTATCTGGCTTGCTACAAGTATGCCGATAACGCCATGCCCGTTGTTAACGGCACCAATTACTATTACCGTCCCAATCTCAGATTCCTGGATGCTTCAGTTAGTGCTCCTGGCGCGCCGGGCCTGATCGCTCCCGCTGATCTGGCTACAAACGTAAGCCAGTCTCCTGCCTTCAGTTGGTCTGCCCCTACCACCGGTGGCATCCCTACAACCTATAAACTGTACCTGAACGAAGGCAGCCCCACCTTCACCACTACCCTTTTTGAGGGTCCAGTTACCAGCTTCACATACCCCGGAATACTGAACTACAGCTCCGTTTACTACTGGAAAGTGGCAGCCTCGAACAGCGCCGGAGATACCGACAGCCCTGTGTTCAGCTTCACCACAATGGCTGATCCCACCGTTAATCCGGATTATACTGTGGATTTCGGCACCCTTTCTACCGATTGGCCGGTGCAAAACTGGACTCAGTTAACCGGGCTGTATGGTACCCCGCTCATCGCGGGAGCTCAATGGTTCCAGGACGACTGGTTGAACGTAGCCGATCCCATCAACAAAGCTGCCAAGATCAATATCTATGGAACTACCCGCAATGGCTGGCTGATTTCTCCTCCCGTAAATATCCCTGCCACCGGAGACTATCAGATCAAGTTCGACGCCTGCCTGGTAGATTGGAACGGAACGATCCCGCCGGAAGTCCCTATCCCGGACGACAGATTCCTGGTAGTAATGGGTGATAATCCCAATATGGCCAATCCCGTGATCCTGGGAGAATGGAATAATACCGGTTCACCGCTGGTATTGGACGCCATCCCTGCCACGGGAGCTACCTACACCCTTCCCATCACTGCCAGCGGCATCAAGTACTTCGCTTTCTATGGTGAATCCACCGAAAGCAATGGCGATAATGACCTCATGATCGACAACCTCAGCATCCAGGCAAGACCCATCATCGATATGGTTAATCCTCCTGCCGGAGTTACTGTAGTACCCGGTGGCGACAATGGCATGCCCGGAACTGACACTGGCCAGGCAGCCCTGGTATATACCATCACCGCAACCGGTGTTTGGGATGTAAAAGTATGGAGACTGTCTCACTACCCTCCCTGGTACGTGTACATCAACAATGCCCAGTATGCTGCAGGACCCATCATGGCCGATTTCTACATCTTTGAAAATGTCGATTTCGACGCTATCAGAGGTTCGCTGGTGATTACCATTGATGACAATACCGATCAAACCCTTCCCGTGGAACTGAGCAGCTTCACCGGAACCATGACAGCCGAATATTTCGTGCAGCTGAATTGGACCACCCAAAGTGAAACCAACTTGATCGGCTACAGAGTAATGCGCAGCGAAGGAACAGATGTATCCCAAGCCACCAACATGACCCCCGTAATGATTAATGCTTATAACGAAAGCACCATCCACAATTACAGCTTCACCGATACCGAAGTTGATAACAACACAGTTTACAACTACTGGCTGGAAAGTGTGGAAATGGATGGAAGTTCTCAGTATCACGGCCCTGTAAGCGTTAGCGTGCAGCATGAAGTGCCTCCGGTGCTTCCTACTCAAACCAGCATGCGCAGTGCCTATCCCAATCCCTTCAGTGTGAATGGCAATACCACCATTGAAGTGGCCGTGAAAGAAGGCGACGCTGGAAAGGTAAGCATCTATAATATACTTGGCCAAGTGGTGAAAACCTACTCTGTGAACCCCGGAACCAACAACCTCACCTGGAATGGCAAGGATATTAATGGCAATGCCTGCGGAAGCGGAATCTACTTCTACAGACTTAGCACTCCTTCCATGAACAAGACCATGAAGATGGTAATCGTAAAATAAGACATAACTAATACCAACACAATAAGAAAGCCCCGGGTAAACTTGGGGCTTTCATTTTTCATTTGACAAGTATTTTGCCTCGCGTAGATTGTTCTTTTATCCATCATGACTGCTGGTAAGACTGCCAGAATAGCCATGGAAAAACCAAAGAGAGGTTAATTGTGAAAAAGTTATTTGTATTTGTAGCGCTGCTGCTATTGGCATCGGCTATCTTTGCCCAAAGCAGCCTGTATGACATGAAGTATGACGATTCAATTACGGCAACTCTGGCCAGGCTGAAAGCCAAGGGTTTTGTAGAAAGCTCCAAAGGTGATTCATACTACATTTACAAGGGTTCCAAGGATCCTGATCTCCCCACCATCGATATCTACCTTAGCTCGGACAAGACAAGCGTAATCAGCTGGAAATTGAAGTATGACTTGAAAGGTAAACCCAATCTGGCCGAGCTTATCCTTACCAGTCTGGAAGCCCTGCATGATGAGCCTAACGTGGTGGATGACTATGACTACGATTATATCTGGTATTTTGTTAATGACAAAGCCCTCTATGTGGATCATTATGAAGGCGACAGCCTGATATTGGACTACACCACTGGCAATTGGGATGACGACGATTATTACTACTACTACGACGATTATTATTGATCCCAAAATAACTGAATGCTAAACTGGTTCTATTCTGAGGACGGAACTAACACAGGGCCGGTGTCCTCAAAAGTTATTGCCACCCTGGTGTTGAAAGGGGAATTGGATATCGATGATGTGATAGTATCCGGGCAAAACAACACCCGTTGCAGGATCAGAGAAGCCCCGGAGATAATGGAGATAGTCCATAAACCGCTTCCTCATGCCATTATCGCCGATATCGATGCTGCCAAATTTGGCGATTTTAAAGATGCTGATCTACCTTTGGAAAGTAATGAACCGCTTTTCTATAATCTTCCTGCCCGCACTTTGCTGATAGCGCAGCTTATCACCTGCGGGATGTTCGAATGGTATTGGTTTTTCAAGCAGTGGAATTACCTGCGCTTCCATACCCGGGGAAGGCGTGGATCGTATTTCCTGGCTTCGCTGTACATTTTTACCTTTGCCTATCGGGTGTTCAGCGACATCGAGAACAACAAAGAGCTGAATAAGGTGCAGCGGCCTGCCTGGAATGCCAGATTTCTGGCCTTGCTGTGGTATCTGGTAATTCCCATGCTATTCTTTAATCCCTTCCAGATGGCAGGGATAATAACCGGGGTGCTTTCTTACCTGCTGGTTATATTGCTTACTTCGCTGGTGCTGGTTCCGATTCAGAAATATATCAATGAAGTGAACGAGAAGCTTAAGAAACCCTTTTCCAAACCAAGTTTTGGTTTCTATGTGGTAATCATTTCGTCGGTTCTGTTACCACTGCTGAGCTTGGTTACCTGTTTGCGCTAAAGAGATACCCTGGGTTCTTGTAAATAAAACTTGCCTGTGTAGCTTATATGCTTATATTGAATGTGACATCAAGGCGTTGAGTTAATTCTCTGCCAGTGATGCTGTTCCAGTACCTCTGTCCTTGTATTATCCAGCGCTAATTACGATGCCAGAGGAGAGATAATGAAGACATATCTGGTGATCTTGTTTTCAGTAGCATGTATCAGCCTCCTGGCTCAGGATGCTCAACCATGCACATCAGTTGTTACCCTTCCCGGAGTCCAAAACTTGCAGCATGTAGTACCCGACGGCACAGGAGGAGCTATCGTCGCATGGCAAGATTTGCGAAACGGGGCAGACTATGACATTTACGCTCAAAGGATCGATGCTTATGGCAATATGCTTTGGGCACAGAACGGCAATCTTATCTGCGGATTTCCGCAAGGCATCATGGGTAATCAGGGGCATTTATGCATTACTCCCTCGGGACCAGACTTTATAATTGCCTGGGAAGACACGAGAGTAAATATGATAAATACTGACATTTTCGCCCAGAAAATCGATATCAATGGAAATTCCCTGTGGCCAATTGGCGGGGTGCCAGTTTGTCTGGACATCCAGGTAGATCAGTTTTATCCTCAGATTTGCGAAGACGGTGCGGGAGGAGCTTTCATTACCTGGTTTGACAACAGGTTTGGACTTGTTGCTCCCGACTATGATGTATATGCAGAGTGGATGAATACTGCAGGCGTTCCAGCCGCACCCCCAACAGGGATACTGGTTTCATCTTCCCCTTGGTCAGTGGGAACCCAACAGACAATTCCAGTAATCTGCACCGATAAACAAGGTGGTGCCATTATCGCCTGGGAAAGCGTGGTTAATGGTATAATCACAGATATATACGCTCAGGGATTGGCTTGCATACCTTTTTTCAGATTAGCTTTCCCCCTGGAACTTCCCGTATGCACCACTCAAAGCAATGCCCTCTTCCCCCATATCGTGAATGACCAGCCAGGTGGAGCAATAGTATGTTGGGAAGACTACCGTGGAGGACTTGGCTCCGATATATATGCCCAGGCAATTCTAAATGGATTAACAAGCTAGATACCAAATGGAGTTGCATTGGCTCCCCCTGGTACTGGACAGGGATACAGTCCCACCATGGTTGCCTGTGGCGCAGGAAGTGCTATTATTGCCTGGCAGGAAGGAATGTCCCCAAACCTGGATATCATGGCACAAAAAGTGACAGCTGGAGTCCTATCCTGGTTTGGAGGAGGTATGCCTGCTTTGGTTTGCGTTGCACCTGGCGATCAGGTTTTTCCCCAAGCTTGCCCGGATAGTGGAAATGGAATAATCATTGTTTGGGAAGACCGACGCGATATTGTTACCCCCAGCTATGATATCTATGGCGAGCAGCTTGATACCAATGGCATCATCCAAGGCGCTACACCCGGACTGGGCACAGCAATATGCACCTTCGGCGGAAATCAGGCAGGACCAATGCTGGCGAATAACCTGATTAACCAGGCTATCTACGTTTGGGTTGATGGCAGAACTTTTCCAGCCACTAATTGGGATCTTTTTACCCTCGATCCTATAGACCCCACTTTGCCTGTGGTGTTATCATCTTTCACTGCCACCCCCACGGCTGCAAACTATGCTCAGATAAACTGGATAACCCAATCTGAAACGAATATCTCCGGATTTTATATCCACAGAAATACCGAGCCCGAACTATCCAGTGCGCTCTCCATTACAGAGCTCATTCTGGGTACAAATTCTTCTCAGCAGGTGAATTACAGCTACACCGATGAGGAGGTGATGGCTGGGGCCACATATTACTACTGGCTGCAGAGCGTGGAATATGGCGGCCACATGGAATACTATGGCCCTGCAACATTAACCTTGCCTGATAATGGAAATATTCACGGAACCCCGGAAATACCTTTGCAAACAGGAATCAAAACAATCTACCCCAATCCCTTCAATCCTCAGGCAACTGTGTCCTTCGGGATTCAGGAAGCAGGGAATGTGAACCTGACCATCTATAATATCAAAGGCGAAAAGGTAAAAAGCATCTACAACGGATACCTGGAAAAGGGAACCTACCGGTGCCTCTGGAATGGCAAAGATGAAGCCAATACCAATTGCTCCTCCGGAATATATTTCGTTAGAATGACCTCCGCAGCAGGTATCAGCAACAAAAAGGTGGTGCTTAGCAAGTAAGCGGCAGCAATATAAATTTACCAAGTGTACGAAATTTCAATGATGTGGATAATCCCCGAGGGGGGTGGTGGGGATTTTCTTAGCCCTCTTTGAAAGTGAATGGGAAACTTGCAACCAATTACTCTCTTCTCAAATCGGTGTTCATATGATGCCCATGCGACACCCATGCAATTGCCCGGGGATTGCATGGGGATCACATGAGCAACTATTATGCCTGCGTTCTGTTTGTAAATGCAGCTTCGAAGCGCCAGAAATTACAGGTGGCGGTTTGGAAACCGCCAATATGTATTGGCGCTCTCCTGAAGCGCCAGAA
>CAZSST010000018.1:0-18082 GCA_964609575.1 uncultured Candidatus Cloacimonas sp. | reverse complement strand
AAGTGGAAACCACCACCACGGAAAATGCTTGACGGATATTGAAGACTCACGCTATGGGAACGAGAATTGCATTATTGCGTAAAAGAATACTCAAGCATAGGATAGACTTATGAAAAAAATGATTCTGATTCTGGGAGCGGCATGGCTGTTCCTTAGCCTGGCTGCGGTTCAAACCAGCGGCACCATCGATATCAATGGCTGGCGTGGTAGCCTGCGCAGCTCAGAGCAACCGGTGCTCCTCAATCCCGGAGAACCAATGTTGCCTTACCTGACTGTGAATATTCTGCTACCCTTTGGAGAAAGCTATGAGAATGCAATTTGCAGCCTCAGCCCTTCGCAATTGGTGGCGGAAAATGCCGATATTCCTTTGGCCGTGGCTCAGCAACCGATATCGCCCAAAGCCAGTTACATTCCGCAGGCCACCCCCAAAGCTGAAGACCGGCTTTATCCCGAAAAGACCTGGGAATTTCTGGGAACCCAATATTACCGGGGCTATCAGATCGCCCTTTTCAACATCTATCCTTACCAATATAATCCTATCACCCGCGATCTGTATGCCAGCACTTCTTATACTTTGAATGTGGAAAGCTCGTTCAGCCAAAGCGAAGCTGCTTATCAGGCAAATTTCTTTACAAACAGCTCGGATACTGCTTCCACTCTTGGGCGCATGATTGCCAATTTGCATACCATGAGCAGCTATCAGAATGCCGCTTCCTATCGCAATCACAGCCCGCAAAGCCGTTTGATCGATCTGGGCACACCCAAAAAGATGATCATTATCACCAATGCCGATCGCACCGCCTGGTTCAGCGATTATGCCGCATGGCGTAACAACCGTGGCATCAGCAATATCGTGGTTTGCGTGGAAGATATTTACAGCAGCTATCAGGGAACCGATAATGCCGCCAAAGTGCGCAATTTCATCATCGATGCCTATCAAAGCTGGGCTGCCACTTCCACCCCCCTGGAATATGTAATTCTGGGTGGAGATGATGAGATCGTGCCGGAACGCAGTGCCTTTGGTCAGGTTGGCGATACCATCGATCCCCGCATGCCGGTGGATATTTATTACAGTAATCTGGATGGAAACTGGAATGCCAATGGCAATGACGTTTTTGGAGAGCAGGCAGATGATACCGATCTGATTCCGGAAATCCATATTGGCCGTTTCCCTGCGCAAACCCAAGCCGAATTTGACAATATCTTCCGTAAGACGCGCTACTATGTGGATGAAAGCACTTTCAGCAATAATATCGCCCAGTTCTTTGGCGAAAATCTGAATAACAATCCCATGACCTGGGGTGGAGATTACAAGGATGATGTAGCTCTTCATCTGCCTCAAAGCTATGATTTTAGAACCATGTATCAACGCGATGGCACCTATAGTGAATTGGGAGTATGGAATGCCATTAATAACGGCGCCGGAGTGATGAACCACATGGGTCATGCCAATGAATTCTTTTTGCTGGGCCAAAGCAATGGCACCATCGAAAATCTGGAAAACAGCGAATATGGCTTCCTCTATTCTCAGGGCTGCTATCCAGCTGCCTTTGATCAACGTACCTCTGGAGACAGCGAAAGCATTGCGGAACATCTGGTTACCGCAGATGGAGCGCTCTTTGCTTTCCTTGGTAATACCCGCTATGGATGGTATGCTCCCGGAAGCATTAATGGTGCTTCCCAATATTTTGACCGGCAATACTTTATCGGATTATACGAGCAGAACCTGCCGCAACTGGGCAAGGCTCTCACCTATTCGCGGATGCAGAATCTAAATGCCGCCATGAATAACGATGTGATGCGCTGGTGCTACTTTGAGGTGGTACTATTTGGCGATCCTTCCGTAGCCGTGAAACCGGCCAATCCCAGCCTGCCCTATCTTAGCTTGCAGAGCTATACTTTCAGCGACATCGAAGGGGATAATAACGGCGAAATAAACCCCAATGAGATCATCCGGCTCTATCCCATTGTGGCCAATCACGAAGATTGGGGAACTGCCTATAACGTTCATGTGCAGGTGGAAACAGGGGATACCGGTATCCAGGTATTGGATGGGGGGCTTACTATTCCCCAAATCTATCCCGGAGGAATTAGCGCAGATAGCAATTACCTGCGTATGCAGATGCCTGCGCAAATGGGCTATGGTACCTTCACGCTTACCCTGGTTCTGGATTCGGAACACCAAAGCAGCGGTGCCAGCACTGGAGAAATTCGCTATCCGGCAAGCTTTGAGATCACCATGATGGAAGATGGCTTCCCTTGGGAAACCTTGCATGCGGGAAAGTCTGCCCCGCTTATCGGCAATTTCAATGCCACGCCAGAGAAAGAAATACTTTTTGCCGATGTATATGGCAGCGCTTATCTGGTGGATGCAGCAGGCAATAGCAGCGAGCTATTTGATACCGAAGATGGAACTTACCTAAGCCGTAGCTTTGCCAGCGGACCTCTAGATGCCGAGGCTGGAGACGAACTGGTTTTTTGCAGCCGCAATGGAGATATCTATGCGCTAACGGCTACAGGCAGCCCCGTATTCAGAACCAATTTCAATACCCTCTTTATCTATACTCCCGTGCTGGCCGATGTGGATGGCAATGGCGCTTTGGACGTGATCGCCGGTGGCATGGATGGCAAAATATATGCCTTGTCTGCTTCGGGAACCTTGCTTCCGGGCTTCCCCTTTGAAGTTGGCGGAGCTTTTCAAACCGAGCTTGCCGCTGCAGATTTGAATAATGACAATGCCTATGAGATCATCGGTGGAGGTTCAGAGGGCAATTTGTATGTCATCAGTGCAAGTGGAAACGTAATGCCTGGCTTCCCGATTCAGCTAAATGGCTCACTCACCGGTGCCCCTACCATCACCAACCGTAAATTGATCGCCTGTGCTACTTCCTCTAGCATTTACCTTATCAGTCCCAGTGGCCAGATAATCGCGGAACACTCCATCGATACGCATATTGCCGGAGGCTTTGCCCTGGGAGATGTGGATCAGGATCATGTGGATCAGGAAATTGCCGGTATCAGTCTTTCCGGAAGGCTATATGTGATAAATGATGAAGGGCATGACCTGCCGGGATTTCCTTTGGAAACCGGAGCTAATTTCTCGTGTCCGCCCTTGCTGGCAAATCTGGATAGCGATCCTCAGCTGGAAATTTTGGTGCACAGCTATGTGAATTCCGTATATGGCTACAATCATGATGGCAGCGTGCTTAGCGGCTTCCCCTTTATCAGCAGTTACAATGGCAGCACTCCTGCCACTTTGGTAGATTTGGAAGCCAATAACAGTGCCAAGCTGGTAATGGGGCATTCCAATGGCGTAATGATGCTTAATTTGCGCACTCCTGCCACGGGTCTTGCTCCCTGGATCACCTATCGTGGCTCTGCGCTGCGTCAGGGTTCCTTTGCCTCCACAGGGTGTGTGGGCAGCAATGATGAAGTGGAAATGCCAGCTGTGAATGCGCTAAAGCAAAATTATCCCAATCCTTTCTTTGGCAATACCACCATCGCATATAGCTTGAAGCGCGATGCCCAGGTTCACGTGGAGATTTATAACCTTAAAGGTCAAAGGGTGTATAGCTGGAAAATGGATAAGCAAAAGGCTGGAAGTCATCAATTACAATGGGACGGGAAGGATATGCAGGGTAATGACACAGCCAGTGGTATCTACCTGTATAAGCTTACCTCGAATGGAGAAACCCTTAGCCGCAGGATGCTTCGCCTTAAATAATGATTGCAGAGAATATCGCCAAAATCAAAGCTGACCTGGCCCATGAACTGGATAAGCTGGGACGCAGCGGAGAAGAAATCACTCTGGTTGCAGTAACCAAAACCCATCCTGTGGAAGCTGTGGAAGCAGCTTTAAAAGCCGGTATAACGGATTTTGGAGAGAATAAGGTGCAAGAAGCCATGCGCAAGGTGCCCCTACTCAGCGTTCCCTACGCAGGCTTTCACTTCATAGGGCATTTGCAAACGAATAAAATAAACCAGCTTTTAAGCCTGCATCCCCGGCTGATTCATTCCATCGATTCCCTGAATCTGGCTCAGACCCTGCACAAGGCTTTGGGGCGCACCAACCGCTATCAGGATATTCTTATCCAGATAAATAGCAGCAAGGAAAGCAGCAAAAGCGGCTTTGATTTTGAAGAAGCCGAAGCTGCCATTTGCCGCATCGCCAATTACAGCAGCATGAGAATTATGGGCCTGATGACCATCGGGCAATTTGGAGCCCCAGAACTTAGCAGACCGCTCTTTAAAAAAATGAAAGAGCTGTATGACCGAATACAAACCTTGGACATCCCCGGAGTGGAAATGCAATATCTCTCCATGGGAATGAGCCATGATTACCTTATCGCCTTGCAGGAAGGATCAAATATGGTCCGCATCGGCAGCGCGATATTTGGTGAGCGAAACTATGGAGGAACCGCTTGATCTACCTGTTTGCTTTACTGATAATGATCGTCTCTTATTTTTATGGCTGTTTCTCCACTGCCAGGATTATCACCAAGAGCTTTAGATCGCTAAACATCTATAAGATCGGTACCGGATTGGCCGATACGGAGAATATCTACACCAATATCAGCAAGCCCATGGGAATGGTAGTAGGGCTTTTGGATGCCTCCAAAGCATATCTGTATCTGCTGGTGGTGGAAATGATCCTGCACCTGATAGAACACACCCATGTTGTTGGCAGCGTGGCTCAGATTTATGGCAAAAACATGATGCTGGTGTATGGCATGGCAATGCTGATTGGCCACTGTTTACCCTGGACGAATCGCTTTAGAGGCGGAAGGGGAATCTTCACCTATATGGGCTTGGTGTTCTATTTTGCCCCCATTCCCACGATTGTAACGGTGGTTATCGCCTGGATTTTGGTGGTTCGCTTTCATCAAATCCGCTTTGCTCAATATCTTATCGTGATCATGCCGGTGCTGCTGATGATCATCTTGTCCAATCTGATTCCGGAGCTTATTCCCAACATGCCGCGGCATTTCATTCCGGTCATGATGGGGGTGGCAGTGCTGATGGGTGTCCTGAATGTATTAGTTTCCAAAAAACTGGGCGAATTTTAGCGAAAAGGTGGTACATACATGATCAAGATTATTCCCGTAGATACCAAAAAGCAGCTGATGAGCTTCATTATGCTCCCCTTCGAGCTGTATAAGCACGATCCCAATTGGGTGGCCCCCTTAATCGGTGAACAAAAGAAATTCTTCAATCCCAAAAAGAACCCCTATTATCAGCATTCGGAAGTGAAGCTCTTTCTGGCGCTGAAAGATGACAAGGTGGTGGGTAGAATTTCGGCCCAAAGTAATACTCAGCATAATAAGGAGCATAACGAGAATATCGGCTTCTTTGGATTTTTCGATTGCATCGATGATCAGCAGGTGGCCGATAAGCTTTTTGACGCTGCCTATGAATGGAATCGCTACCGGGGCTTTACCTCGATGCGGGGTCCCATGAATTTCAGTGTAAATCAGGAATGCGGATTGCTGATAGATGGCTTTGATACCCCTCCCATGGTGATGATGCGCCACGATCACCCCTATTACCAGAAGCTTTATGAGGGATGGGGGCTTACCAAAACCATGGATTTGTATGCTTATTACAGCTATCGCACCGATATGCCCGAACGCATCGGACGCATCGCTTTGGCACTGGAAAAACGCAGTAAAGTGCAAATCCGCTCCCTGTCCAAGAACAAGAAGCAACTGAAAAAAGACATTGAAACCGTTTTTGAAATCTACACCAAGGCCTGGGAATACAATTGGGGCAATGTACCCTTAACCAAGGCGGAATTTGACCATCTGGTGGCGGAATTACTTCCTCTGGCCGATCCAGAGCTGGTATTCATCGCTGAAATAGATGGTAAGCACGCTGGTTTCAGCCTTGCCATGCCAAACTATAACGAAGTGCTGAAAGTGATGCATGGCAGAGTGAATCCTATTACCCTGGTGAAAGCCCTGATTGCCAAGCGCAAAATCAGCTCCGCCCGGGTTATCACCATGGGCGTTATCAAAGAATTTCAGGGGCGCGGGATTGATTCTGTGTTCCACTATCATTCTTACATGAACGGCCTGCCCAAGGGCTATTATCATGGCGAATTCTCTTGGGTGCTGGAAAACAATACCATGATGATCCGCGTGGCCGAAATGCTGGAAGCTAAGCCTTATAAGACCTATCGCATTTATGACAAAGCCATTTCCTAATAGATTCCTGAGCGCTGCCGATGTGATCACCATGCTATTCACCGGGTGGATCATGGGATACATAAGCGCAGGGATTAACCGCGCGGAACAGGGGCTATTGGTGCTGCCTTCCTACATGGGAATCCTTATTGGAGTGCTGCTTTTGGCCTGGATGGCAAAGCAAAGCTTCATCCAAAAGCATCCCAAGCTGGAGCGTGCCTTGGCTTTTTTGCGGGCGATTTATCCGGTGCTGCTCTTTGAATTCTTTTATACCTCGGGCCATGCATTTAACCGCATTATCTTCACAGATTGGCTTGATCCCTGGTTTATGGGGATAGACTATAAGCTATTTGGATATTACCCCTCCATGGAATGGGGGATAAAGTACAGCAACTGGCTATTGCAGGAGCTTTTTCACTTTGCATATTTCTGCTATTATCCCATGATTGTGGGGCTGCCGGTTTACCTGTACATAAAGCAACCCAAAGCCTTCAAAGAGCTTATCTTCAATCTTACCTTCGTATTTTACTGCTGCTACTTTATCTATTCGGTGCTGCCGGTGATCGGAGGAAGGTATATTCCTGAAGCTATGGAGCTTACCAAGGTTTATCGCTTTGGTCCCTTCACACATATTATGGCCTACATATATCGTACTTCCGGGCACCTGGGCGGAGCTTTCCCCAGTTCTCATATTGCCATTACTCTGGTTCTAACCGTTGCCGCCTTGCGCTATGTACGCCGTTGGGGCTATCTCTTCTGTGTGATTGCCTTCTTTTTATCCATAGCCACAGTTTACTGTCATTATCATTGGTTCATCGATGCCGTGGCTGGTATTTTTGCAGGTATTGCCGGTTATTATCTGGCAAATTACGTGCGTGCCAAGCTTGCCCTGGCGGGTTACAATTAAACTATGGAGTTAAAATGCATAGATCACTGATCCTAATTATCACGCTCTGCTTACTGGCTGTGGCAGCTTATGCCCAGCAGGCAGCCCTTCCTATCACTTCCTATGATTATACCCTGCCCGAGAATTACGTTTCTCCCATCGGCATGGGTACCGGGGCATTTAATCTTACCAATAGTGATGATCCCTTTGCCGCATATTCCAATCCTGCGCTGCTGGCCGATAATCAGCTTAGTTCCTTTTCCACTTCCTTCCGGCTGAAAAATGAAGAGGACATTGCCTTTTGGGAAGCTGCCAGTATTGGTAACACCCTTAGAGGCAAGCAATTCAAGTATTTCGTGCTGAATTCCAAAATGGTGTCCTTTGGTTATCAACCCGTGGCTGCGGTTCATATTAGTGAAATTGCCGGAGCCAGCAGTAAGTACTATGATTACAAGCTGGATAAGCTGCAATTCTCTATCGGCGCCAAAGATAAAAAGTACAATCGTCTGGGGGCCGGACTAAGCGCTAAGTATTTATCCGGACGTCTGGTGTATCTGGCGGAGCACATTGTGGGCGATAACATGGTACGCGATGCCTTTATTGATGATAAAGTTAAGGGCTTCTCCACCGATCTGGCCTTTACCTATGATGCCGGAGACATCACATATGCTGCCTGCGTTTATGATCTATTTTCCCGCCTCTATTGGGAAAATTACGATTCGGAAAGCATTACCCGACGCATGGCCATCGGGATGGGATATGATAGTAATAGCAGCCACTTCAATGCCGGAATCCAGAATCGAATTGCCAAAGATGCCGAAACCAGTTATCACCTTGGCTATGGCTATCAATGGGATATGGGGAGTTCCAGCCAGCGGCAGACCATGGACCTGCGCCTGGGAGCTTACAGCCACGATTTCTATGGTGCCGATAACATCAATTTCACCCTGGGTGGAGGTTATTATTACAAGAACTTCCGCTTTGATTTCTCACTTAATAGTGTGGGGATGAAGCTCGCTGACAGCGAGTACCTCTTTGCTTTGTCCTTGGGCATCTGATGTTCCAATTATCTTTCCTGAATGCTTCTCTGCTGTTTTTTGCGGCAGCAACGATCCTGCCACTTTTAATCTGGTTGCTGGCCAAAAAGAAGCCCCAAAAGGTTATCTTTTCCACGCTGCGCTTTATTAAGCTTAGCAAGCAACAGGAAAAAAGCCGCACCAAACTGAAGAACATCCTGCTGCTGATCATCCGCATGCTTATTATTTTGCTGGTGGCTTTGGCGGTGGCACGGCCTATGTTCAATACCAGTAAATTGCAGCCTTCGCGAAAGCATCCACCCACAGCCATGGCGATTTTGCTGGATACCAGTTATAGCATGGACTACGCGCAGGGCGGAAAAAGCACTCTACAGCTTGCCAAAGAGGCCATTACCAAAATCAATTCCCGCTGTAATAGCGACGATCAATTGGTTTTAATCAGCTCCGATAGTAATTGGAATCTGCTTAATTCCCAGCTTTATGCCGGTAAAATCCCTGAAACACTGCTGGAGAAAATAAACATTGCTTACCTCCCCCTAAGCCTGCAGGAAATGCTTACTTATGCCGAGACCAAGCTGAAAGAAAGCCAGATGCCGAATCGGGAGATATATCTTCTAAGCGATAACCGCTTGGCTCCGGAAACGCTAAAAACCGATATCCCCCTTGCTTCCATCCCCCTGCGTGAAGATAGCAGCTACGAAAACTTAAGCATCAGTAAAGCGGGAATATTACCCCAATTAGTGGATAAACGCCGTTTGCAAACCCTGCAATTCACTCTGGAAAATCATGGCACTCACGACCGCAAAGATGTTCTGGTAAAGGCAGTGCTTGGGGATATCAAGCTTGCAGAGAAATTCGTTTCGGTTCCGGCAAAAACCAGCATTACCGAAACCATCCCTATCGAACTGCGTGCCGATGGCTGGCAAAGCGGCTATCTGGAAGTTTTGGATGAGCTGCAAACCCAGGATAATCGTGCTTATTTTGCCTTTCCTTTTTTCACCAAGCCCCGCATCGCAGTAATCAGCCAGTCCGGCAGTTTACCTTTGATTCTGGATACAATGCTAAGAGTTTATACGGGTGCCGCACCCACCATCATTGCTCCTCAAAATATCTCTCTGGCCAGCATCGATGCCTATCAGCTTTTCATCATTCATGATTGCGGGCCTGTTACGCCACGCTTACGTGAACTTTTCAGCACCTTGGCTGCTGGCAACATTGGGGTTCTTTTCACCCTGGATGCAAGCCTGGGAGCTGACCTTAAAGCCCATCTCAATAACGTTTTTTCGCTAAAGATTAATGACCGCAGCCAAAAAGTGCTAAGCATCGACCAGATTAATAAGCATCACTATATCTCTTCCCTGATAGCCGATAAAACCCTTAAACACAAACAGGCCGGAGATTACTGGCAGGCTTCTTCCCAAGCTGCATCGGTGCTGGTATCCGCTCAGGGCGTACCCCTGGCAGTGGTAAATGGCAAGCAAGCCTTGTGGCTGTGGAACCTGTCCGGCAGCCAAAATCCTTTCTTTATCGATCCTGCGTTCCCGGTTCTGGCATTCCGCAGCTTTGACTATCTGGCCAGTACCAATGTTCCTGAAACCGGTTTGCTGGTAGGCGAAACGATCAACTTCGACCGTCTGAAGCTGCCCCAGGGAGAGATGCTTACCAATCGCCGCCACCAAACTACCCGTCCTGGAATTTATACTCTGGAACCGGATAGTCCCCGCGAACAAGTGAAAGCCATCAATATCGATTACAGCGATTCTCAGGCACGCTATAATCCACCTTCAGGAGTAAAAATTCTTGGCAAAAACTGGGATAAGCAGCTATTCTTTTCCCGCTTGGGCCATGATCTTTGGAAAATCCTGCTGGCCATTGCCCTGGCCCTGGTGCTACTGGAGCTGATTATCGTGAAAATGGAAGAAGCACGCTCCGGAACCTCAAACCCATAGGGGAAACACTATGATTTTAGAAACCATCAGCAAACCCGATCAGATACGCCGTCTGAAGCCCAATGAGCTGAAAATCCTGGCTACCGAAGTGCGCTCCCGCATCGTGGAAGTAGTATCTCAAACCGGTGGACACCTTGCCCCCAGCCTCGGAACGGTTGATCTCACCATCGCGCTATTACACCTCTTTGATCCCCTCAAAGACCGCATTGTATGGGATGTGGGACACCAAAGCTATGGCTGGAAAATCCTCACCGGACGCAATCCCGAGCTAAAAACCCTGCGCCAATATGGTGGTCTAAGCGGTTTTCCCAATAGGGATGAAAGCCCCTATGATGCCTTTAGCACCGGACACAGCAGCACTTCCATCTCCGCTGCTTTGGGCATTGCTTGTGGACGCGATCTGAACAAAGAAAAAGGCCACGCAATTGCCATTATCGGCGATGGCGCATTAACCGGAGGGATGAGCTTTGAAGCGCTGAATCACGCCGGACACCTGCAAAAGAACAAATTTATCGTGATTCTGAATGATAACGCCATGTCCATCTCCAAAAACGTGGGTGGTCTGCAGAAATATATGGCCAGGATGATGGCCAGCCGCCATTATAACAGCCTGAAGCAGCAGGTTTGGGATCTCAGTGGCAGCCTTCCGGAAGGGGTACGCCGCCGTTTCATCTACGGTGCTCGCAAGCTGGAAGAATCCATGATGAATATCCTTATCCCCAATATCATCTTCGAAGACCTCGGCTTCAAGTATGTAGGCCCCATCGATGGGCACAATATCGATCAGCTGATCACTATCATCCATCGCGTGCAGCGCTATATGATTGGTCCCGTGCTGATTCATGTGGTTACCCAAAAGGGCAAAGGCTATGCCCCGGCCGAAGAAAATGCCTCTCTCTTCCATGGCATCGGCCCCTTCGAAGCTAAAAGTGGAAAGCCTGTTTGCTCCGGCAAAGAAAGCTACAGTGAAGTGATGGGCAAAAGCCTCTGTGCTTTGGCCAAAGATCATCCCAAAATTGTAGCCATCACTGCTGCCATGACTGCCGGAACCGGACTGGCACCCTTTGAAAAGAGCTTCCCCGAACGTTTTTTTGACGTGGGCATTGCTGAACAGCATGCCGTTACTCTTGCTGCCGGTATGGCTACCAAGGGCATCAAACCCTTTGTGGCGATCTATTCCACCTTCATGCAACGCGCTTTGGATCAGGTGATTCACGATGTAGCTCTACCACGTTTGCCGGTAGTTTTTTGTCTGGATCGTGCCGGACTGGTTGGCGATGATGGAGCCACGCATCACGGTGCCTTTGATCTGGCTTTTCTTAGTTTTATTCCCCATATGGTGGTTCTTGCTCCCTCCAGCGCAAATGAACTAAGCGCCATGCTTTCCTGGGCTGCCAGCTATTCAGATGGTCCCGTGGCAATTCGTTATCCGCGGGGAACAGCTCTTTGCCTTCCGGAAGATAGCATTCCCGAGGATTATAATCCGCTGAAGGCCAAAACCATCACCACCGGCAAACAAGTAGCCCTAATCGGCATTGGCGAAGCTCTGGCCCTGGCATCAGAAGTTTGCCAGGAGCTAAAGTCGCAGGGCTTATCGCCCACTTTTATACAGATTCCCTGCATTAAGCCCCTGGACTATGAAGCTCTAACTGCTCTGGCTGCTTCTCACAGCCATCTTTATACCTTCGAGCAAGGAACCCAACTGGGAGGAGCGGGTAGCAGCATTGCCCAATTGCTTGGCACTGCCAATGCCCATATCCGCAATTTCGGTTATCCGGATAGGTTCATCCCCCACGGGAAAAATGCCTTGCTGCTGGATAGTATCGGCTTCACTGCTCCCAAGCTGTGCGAGATCATCCTTGGCGACCTGAAATCATAAAAGAGCGTACCTTGTCCGTAACGACCGAACCTATTTGCGCCTTAATTACACCCGCTGGCCATGCTGCCATTGCCATGCTACGCCTCAGTGGCAATGGCGTTTTTGAGATTCTGGCCAGGCATTTCCGTTCTGGACACAAACTGCTGAAAGCGAAGTCTCACTCTATTTTACACGGCTATTTCACAGATAGTAATGGCGAAGACCTCGATGAGGTATTGGTATATGTGTTCCGCAAGCCTCACAGCTATACCGGCGAGGATTTATTGGAGCTTTCCTGCCACGGCAATCCCGATCTGGCCAATCGCATCCTGCAGGTTTTACTGCTATCCTGCCGTATGGCCAATCCCGGGGAATTTACACTGCGTGCCTACCTGAATGGCAAGCTGGACCTGAACCAGGCGGAAGCAGTGAACGACCTCATTCATGCCAAAGCCTCACGAGCCGAAAAAGCTGCCTTGCATCAGCTTCAGGGACATCTTAGCCAGGCCTTGAAGAACCTTTTGGAGCGCATTTCCCGGCTTCGCATGCGTTGCGAACTGGCCATCGACTTCTCCGATCAGGATTTGCCCCTTCCCGAGGGTAGCGAACTGCGCTACGAGCTTATCCAAGTGCTGGATACAGCCAAATCCTTAGCCGCCACAGGACAGCAAGGCAGATTGATCCGCGAAGGCATCAAAATCTGCCTTAGCGGAGCTCCCAATGCCGGTAAATCATCGCTTTTCAATGCTTTTCTGAAGCAAAACCGGGCTCTGGTTACCCCCCATCCTGGCACCACCAGAGACTACCTGGAAGAAAGCATTTCGCTAAATGGTTTTCCCGTGGTTTTTTATGACACTGCCGGATTACGGCCTAATCCCGATAGCATTGAAGCCCAGGGCATCGCCAAAAGCCATCAGTTGATGCATTCAGCCGATCTCATTTTATACCTTATTGATGCCACCCTTCCTGCAGAGCTATCACTGTCTGGTATAGATGCGGAACTGCAGAAGAAAATCCTTATCGTCTTCACCAAGATGGATTTGCTTCCCAAAACTACCCCACTGCCGGATAAGGTGATCCCCTGTTCCTCAGTTACCCCGGATGGCCTGAAGCACCTTAGCGAAGCTATTTTGAACCAGCTGTTACAGCATGATTTTTCGCCAGAACAAGCTTTGGTAACCAATACCCGTCAGCTTTCCGCCCTGCAGCGTAGTATCACCTTCCTGGATAATGCTTTACTGGCGCTTTCAGAGAACCGTGGCTATGAATATATCGCCTTCGAGCTTAGCGCTGCCAGCTCCGCCTTAGAAGAGATTTTGGGCGTAATAAGTACTGACGACCTCTTAAGCGAAATCTTCAGCAACTTCTGCATTGGTAAATAAATAGGGATACTAACCTGGCAGACGCTTAAGAATGCTTTCCCAGCCCAAAGCATCCATTCGCAGGATAATATCTGCCTTATTGCTCGCGAAATTCATTTTATCCAGCTCCAGCCTTACCTGTTTTTGGCTCAGGCGTTTCAAGTGGATAGATTCACTTCGCATGGCTTCATGAGTAGCGGATTCAATTTCAAAGCCAAATCTCAGCGAAAAACGCAAGGCCCGCAGCATCCTCAGCGGATCTTCACGGAACTTTGCTACCGCACTTCCCAAGCTGCGAATCAATCCCTTTTCCAGATCACTTAGCCCCATTCCGCTAAGATCGGCAATATCACCGGCATGAATAGGCAGCAGCAGCGAATTGATGGTAAAATCCCGCCTAAATACATCGTCCCGCAAACTCCCGAAAGACACCATGGGATAGCGGCTGCCCAATTGGTACGTCTCTTTGCGGGTGGCCACGAATTCCAGATGCATGTTCCACAGCCTTAGTGACGCGGTTCCATACTTCGGATGAACAGATATTAGCATAGCCTGTTGTTTTGTTGTCAGATACTCCGCCAGCCTTATTCCGCCTTCAGGAAGCTCCACAGTGAGATCGATGTCTCTGGTTAGTTCGCCTTGAGGATTTTGAACGTAATCGCGCACACACCCTCCCACAAACCAGACTTTATCCCTGAAGATACTGGCTTCCAGATGGCTTCTAAGCTCTTGCCGCAAGTCGTTTAAGTTCATTTTTGCACCCGGATTCATTGTTCTGCATAGGCCAAAGCTGACAAGGAAAGTTTTCGTAGTGGCGGTTTCCAAGTCGTAGTGGCGGTTTCCAAACCGCCAAGAAACTTCTGCTTGTTTTATTATACCACGGAGAAAAGCTTAATGTAGTGGCGGTTTCCAAACCGCCATACCAGGAGACAAACACATAGTTTTTTTACCACAGAGAAAAGCAGAGTATTTATCTAACAAAGAGGAAAAGAGAAAAGAGGGTTCATGAATAAAGGGAAAACTAGTTTTCAGGGGTCAGGTTTGTCCGCGCCAACCCGTTAACCCGTTAACACGCTAGCCCATTAACCCACTAACCCGGTAACCCGTTAACCATTAAAGACCCTTGTGTAATCAGTTTAACTGGCTGCAGAGCTAGTGCGATAGCTGACAAACCGTGTTATTGTCCTTCTAGTCCCATCGGGACGACAGTTTAGATAGACTCGGGATAAAACTCTGACCTGAGTCCTGTAGGGACGACAGTTTAGATAATTATATCCATGTCTACCTTCTGATTAGCTATATCTAAACTGCTGTCCCGATGGGACTAAGATGACTGTAAGGCGCACATCTCTATCTAAAATGCCGTCCCGACGGGACTCAAAACGCCATGTCACACAAGCTCTGCAGCTATGTGCAACGGTCTTCAGTAATCAAAATCATCTGTGCAATCCGTGAAATCTGTGAGAGAATCATTATCAGGTAAATCAGGTCGATCAGGTTATCATATCTCCATTCTTCATCTGTGCAATCCGTGAAATCTGTGAGAGAATCATTATCAGGTAAATCAGGTCGATCAGGTTATCATATCTCCATTCTTCATCTGTGCAATCCGTGAAATCTGTGAGAGAATCATTATCAGGTAAATCAGGTCGTTCAGGTTATCAGAGTTCCAATGTTTTAATTCTTTTCATTACTTTCATTTTCAACTCCCTCCTCAACTCGTAACCTCATTCTTCATTCCAATATCTCTCCTATACCGCGATCCCGGTTGTTACTTGGTTATCTCTTGGTTACTATTTACCATCCAGAATCAATATCTATGTTGCAATAATTTCAAATCTGCTTATGCTATTCAAGTAAGCAGGGAGGAAGTATGAAGTACCTACTCGTAATCATTTTCAGTATCCTTGTGTGGGGATACAGCGCTGCCATTCTGAATGTTCCGGCAGCATATTCCACGATTCAGAGCGGCATCGAGGCCGCCGCAGATTTGGATACGGTGCTGGTTAGCGAGGGTACCTACTATGAAGATATCAACTTTCTGGGCAAAGAGATAAAGGTATTTTCGCGTTTTACACTGGACAACAATTCTGCTCATATTACCAATACCGTTATCTCCGGAAGCGGTACCGGCAGTGTAGTTACCATTGCTTCCAACGAAACCCAGGAAACAGTGCTGAAAGGCTTTACAATCTGCAATGGCAATAATGCTGCGGGGGCAGGGATTTCCATTCGCAATTCCGCGCCGGTGATTCAATACTGCGTAATCCACAGCAACACCAGTGCTATCGCTGCGGGGGTTTTGGCGGTTAATTCCCAAGCCACGCTGATAAAGCTGACGATATGTAATAACAATGGCAGAGGTTTGCGGATCATCGGAGGGATGTCCACTGAGGTTAATTCCTGTGTTATTTACGGTAATAACGGCAATATCTCGTCATCCACCACCACCACTTTCTCTTACTGCGATTTGGAAACTCCTATAGATGGAGTGGGAAACATCAGCACCGATCCCCTGCTGGCAAATCCTGCCATGGGTGATTTTACCCCCCAGGCAAATTCTCCCTGCGTTAATTCTGGCTCTCCCTATTTGTATCCGGATGCGGACGGAACCCGGCCTGATATTGGCGCTTTATGTTATCTAAATAATGCCCCCTCCTTGTTCGGGGATTTTAGTGCGTCCGAAACCAGAGTGATTGCCACTCAGGATTATGAGATATCATTCAGCAGCAGCGTACTGGCCTTTAACTGCACGATCCTCGGATATCTTTGGGACTTTGGGGATGGCGGCACTTCCACTCTGGCAGAGCCCATCCACAGCTTCAGTCCCGGGGGAAATTATGACATTAGCCTTACCATTAGCACCACAAATCAACCCTTTGAGATTATAAAACCAGGTTATATAAGCATATTAAATGACGTAACCGAAAACTTCCCTTCTTCCTTTGTTGCTGCGGATTCACCTTACTATATCGGCACTGAGCACTTTATCCATCAGGACATTACAATTGCCCCGGGAGTGGAAATATATCTGGGGTCAGGAGTTAGTATTAGCATATTCGGCACGGTTACTGCGCTTGGTACTACGGCTGCCCCCATTATGATCAGTGGTTTTTATGGAGATGTATATGGAGGTACCATCATCTTTTCGGGTGCCAGTAGCATGGAGTATTGCCACTTCGTAAGGTGCTATACGGTACAATTTGCCTCGCAGAATCAGGCTATTACGATCGCGCATTGTAAATTTGAACACATGCTGCAGAACGGTCTGATGTTAGTAAATGATGCCACAGTAACTGATTGCGTGGTGACAAATTGCACGGAATTTGGGATCATGGTGTACGAGGGAGCCCAGATCAGCGATTGCACGGTTACCAATTGCCGGAATTATGGCATTTATCTTACGGATAATTATTTGTATGAAGTGGTGTTTGATAACACCCTCAGCAACTGCACGGTGAATATCGATCCCAATCTCTTCACCAATCTGTATATCGGCCAGGGCCGGAATGTAAACGTTAACGGATGTCAAATTCTGGAGGGTTCCAGAGGCATCGAGATAAAGGGCAATGGAAACCGTGTGATGATAAATGACTGTGTGATAAGGGACGGTACGTATTTTGGCATAGCGGTACGCGAGCTGGCAATGGTTTCTATCTGTAATAATGATATCTCGGGTTTTTCCAACGGTATAGAGCTTTGTTCACCGCAAGTTGCGGATATCTATAGTAATTATCTGCATGATAATTCTTATGCCATCAGCATCGAATTCAGGGTTGTGAATGCAGTGAAAATTCAGGGAAATCTGATTTGTAACAATCGAAGTGGCGGCATTACCATGTTTGATTGTACGGCCATGATCTCCCATAATACCATTGTGCATAACCATCCGGGTGTTCCCGATAATTGCTATGGAATTGTCTGTTCTGCGGTATCCAGGCCCTTTATTGTTAGCAACATTATTTATGATCATGGCGGTGATGTTATGTTTGAAGATGGAGTTCCAGATTTGTCTCCAGCCTTGTCAAACAATCTGCTGCAATATCCCCTGCCGGCAGAAGTGCAGGACTTAGGGAATAATCTTCTCGGCGATCCTATGTTCCTGCCAAACTCGTGGTATCATCTATCGGCAAATTCTCCGGCTATTGATAATGGAAGTATGGAACCAATGTACTTCAGCTTGCTGCAAAACGATATCTGGGGCGGAGTGAGGATATACGATGGCGATAATAATGGCAGTGCGATTATTGACCGGGGATGCAATGAATACTGTCCTACGCCCGTGGCTGATGAAACGATCCCATCCCCTGGGGAATTTAGATTGGATATCTATCCCAATCCCATGCGTAACAAGGTGAATTTGCAGTGCACCGCCAGGGATGCCACTACGCAATATAGCATCGCAATATATAATCTCCGCGGCCAGAAGCTAAGGGTCTTTAGCGGTGAAGAAATGAAAGGAAACATGCTACTGAACTGGGACGGCACAGACAATGAAGGCAGAACTGTGTCTGCCGGTATCTACATAATTCATGTAAAGGGGAAATACCTGAGCCTTACCAGGAAAATGACATTAATAAAATAGGATACTCGTAGTGGCGGTTTCCAAACCGCCATACCAGTACACAAACACATAGTTATTTTTTTACCACAGAGAAAAGCAGAGAAAAGCAGAGTATTTTAAACAAAGAGACAAAAAGAAAAGAGGGTTTATTAATAAAGGGATAATCAGGTTTCGGGTGTCAGGTGTGTCCGCGCCAACCGGTTAACCCACTAACCCGTTAACTCGTTAACCTACTAACCCACTAA
>CAZSST010000017.1:0-26431 GCA_964609575.1 uncultured Candidatus Cloacimonas sp. | reverse complement strand
AACCACAGAGAAAAGCAGAGAAAAGCAGAGAAAAGCAGAGTAATTTCCCAACAAAGAGGAAAAGAGATAAGAGAGTTATAATAAAAGGAAAATCAGATCGATCAGGTTATCAGAATTCCTATGTTTTAATTCTTTTCATAAAGTTCATTTCCAACTCCTCACCTCAACTTGTAACTCGTAACTTCATTCATCATTCCAAGAACCATCCAAGTACCATCCCAGATCGCGATCTTGGTTGATTCTTGGGGGCAAAAAAAGATGGAGCCCTAAAGCTCCATCTTATATCTATTTGGTTAACTTAGCTTAGTTCTGTTCGATTGCTTCAATTTCTTCCGGAATTTTTCCTTCCAGGCTGTCGATCATAAAGCGGGCGGATTCATTTAAATCGCCGGTGGGATACTTATTCAGAAATTCCTTGAAGAGTTGCAGGGCCAGATCGGTATTTTTCATCTCTTCGGCGATCAGGAAGGCCTTCATGAAGCTGGCCTTATAGTCGTCGGTCTGGTTCTTGAAATTGCTGATAATTTGATCGTAAAACACAATAGCATCTTTGAAATTACGTTGCCGGGCAGCACTGTCGGCCTGGTCAAAAAGCTCTTCCGCGGTCATCAGCAATTTAACTCTTTCCGGGTATTTACGCATGTTAAACTCCACGAACAAGTCTTCGGTTACTGCATCCTGGCGGGCTTTTTCTTTTTCTTTTTTGATTACGCCATAGATGCGGGGTTCGGCTTCCACCTGGGGACGATAGGCTTTTTCAAATTCTTCCAGGGTGCGGAAAAACACGATGTCGCCCCGGGCATTGGTGAATACAGGGCTCAGATAACCCACGGGATTGTTCCAGATCATATTGGAAAATTCCTGATCGGGGCCAATGCCTGTAACTACACCGTTTTGATATTGATTTTGCAGCAGCGCTCCATCGGGATTGCTGGAAAATTTCTTTATCACTTCCTGCATCTTCTTGGTGTCATTCTTCTTGAAAGCAGCTTTATACTTCTTCAAGGCTTTGTTGGCCACTTTTTTGTCGTTGAAAAATAGCACTTCGATGCTGCGATGCGCAGGAACGGCATATTGTTCGATGTCTTTGGTGTAGCGCTCGGTTATTTCTTCGGGGGTTACTTCGATGGAGGTAACTACGAGGTCTTCAAAGGCTTTGCGCAGGATGTACATTCTGCGGGTGGCGATGTAATCCTCTTTATCCTTAAAATACTGTTCGTAGCCATTGGCTTTGCCTTCCACAAAGAGGAGGTTTTGAATCAGTTCCTGATCCACCAGCATGGTGATGCCGCCGCCTTTGGTGATGAAGATCTGTTCCTGAGGGGGAATCTTGTCGTAGCTTTCCAGGATTTGCTTCACGGTGATATTTAAATCGGGATTGGGAGAACTGACTACGGCAAGGCTGAGGATGGAATCATTATTAGCTCTGGTTCTTAAGTCGATGAGGGCAACCAGCGAGGTGTCCACGGCAACGGCATATTTTTGTTTCAGCTTGGCGATAATGGCATCCAGGGCCTCACGTTCCTTGGTAGGGCGCATGCGCTGTTCAATTTCCGGCTTCACTTCCGCAAATTCTTTCTGGCGTCCCGGAATCATTTCCACGGTACGGAAGAGATGCCAGCCGGTGCTGGTTTGCGCAGGGCCAACGTAATTAAGGGTATCTGCAGTGGTGTTTTTTATCATGTTTTCCAGATCGGGATCATTGCCGATGCCGGGGATATTGCCATTGATCCGAATGCTTTTGATGCGGCCTTTCAGGCTCTTGGCATAGGCATTGATATTATATTTTTCCGATACTTCCACAAAGTTCTTGCCACGTTTCAGCTCGGCAAGGGCTTTCTTGGCACTGGCTTCATCTTCGGCCTGAATGTAATCTATGGTAATATAAGGATTGAGGTAGAAAATACTGAGATTCTGATTGTAGAAATCCTGAAGATCGGCATCGGTAACCATAACCAGATCAGTAACGTTGCGCGCGTAATATTCCTGGATGTAAAAGCGTTTGTCCACATCGGCAATCCTGCTGAGGACAGTGGGATCTTTATCGAGGCCCAGCTTCAAGGCTTTCTGGTAGAAGGCTTCTTCCACTGCCATGATGTTCAGAACTTCCGTTTGCCCTTCCACGGTGCGATAGCGGCCCTGATAATTCTGCGGGAGCTTCGAGATTTTGGTATCAAGGTCTTTGCGCAGAATCTTGCCACCGTCGTATTCGGCCAGGATATCCGATTCTTCCAGGCGATTATCATTGGAAACAGGGGTGGGGCTATTGTCTGCAGCCGCCATGAAACCCCAGGCCAAAACAATGACCAGCAATAAGCTTAGTTTTGATAAGTGGGACATTTATATGCTCCTTGTATTTGGGTTTTATTCACCTGAAGTCAAAATTGCGATGATAGAGATGCCGTCAAGACATTTATCCCAGAAACTCTTGATTCGCCATAACGCCAATTCCATTTCTGCGGTTATAGTCAAATTCAGATTGACATATTTCCACACCGAAAGAAGCTGGTAAGCAGCTGAGAAACAGAAAAGATAAATGCAGGACCCGCTGAAAAAAAAGAACATCGTCCTCAGAAATCATCAGCAATTTCAGGAAGATTTGGCACGCAATGTGCATATCCCAAAGAGAACGATAAAAAAAGATCCTTCAGGAGGATAAACAAATGCTCAGGAAACTGAAAAACCAAAAGGGTTTCACCCTTATCGAAATCTTGGTGGTGGTGATCATCGTTGCCATTCTGGCAGCCTTGGCCGTACCACGCTATCTGCGTTATGTGGAAAAATCCCGTAGCACCGAAGCTCAAACCGCCATCAATACCATCCGTAAAACTTATGACATCTTTCAGCAAACCAATGGCACCACTGATGGATTCAGCCTGGAACAAGCCCAGAAAGAAGCCCGTCTTGGTGAAAGCACTATCAAAAATTGGAAATTTGAAGTAGTCGGTAATCCCCCCACCAAATATATTGCCACTTCCACACAGGATTTTGCCGGTGGTGAAGGTAAGCAAGTATGGTACGAAGTTGCCGAAGCCAAATTCCATGGTTATGGCGTTGATACTTGGACCGATCCTGAAACCGGAGGAATGGAAACTGACTAAGCCCAGGAGGATGGGACATTGACAATTCATGAACTACTACGCTTTACCGCTGAGGCGGGGGCGTCTGACCTTCATATTGCGGCAGGCTCGCATCCGATGGTGCGGGTCAATGGCCGTATGAAGCGCCTGAACCTTCCTATCCAGTCGGTTGAGGACGTGGAAAACCTTGTTTATGGGGTGATGAACGAATCGCAACAGGAGCTTTTTAAAAAGAACCTGGAGATAGACTTTTCCACGAAGCTGAGCAATGATGTTCGCTTCCGTGTTAATGCCTTTCACCAGATTAATGGTATCTCCTGTGCTTTCCGTGTAATCCCGAACGAGATTAAAACCTACGAGGAATTGTATCTGCCGGAAGTTTTAAAACGGCTTACTGGAAAAGAAAAAGGGCTGATTCTGGTTACCGGACCCACGGGTAGCGGTAAATCCACCACGCTGGCCACAATGATTGACTCCATTAATGATGGGCGCAACTGCCACATCATTACGGTGGAAGACCCCATCGAATTTGTGCACCGCAGTAAAAACAGCCTGATTAACCAGCGGGAGCTGGGTCATGATACCTGGAGCTTCACTGCCGCCTTGCGCAGTGCTCTGCGTGAAGACCCGGACGTGATCCTGGTGGGTGAAATGCGTGACCTGGAAACCGTTTCCCTGGCCTTGACGGCTGCGGAAACCGGCCACCTGGTATTCGCTACTTTGCACACCGGAAGCTGCACCAAATCCATCGACCGTATCATCGATATGTTCCCCAAAGAACAGCAGCAACAAGTGCGCTCGATGTTGTCGGAATCGCTGGAAGCGGTGATCTCGCAAACCCTACTACCTACCAAAGACGGAAAAGGTCGTGTTCCCGCTGTGGAAATAATGATCGCTAATGCCGCGGTACGAAATTTGATCCGTGAGGAAAAGACTTACCAGATTCCCTCAGTGATCCAATCCAGCACCAAGGAAGGTATGCAAACCAGGGATCAATCCCTCTACAACCTTGTGATGAACAATCTGATCGAAAGGACCGTGGCGGAAGAATTTGCCGAAAATCCGAAGCAATTTGCCACCGGTGCCGGATTCTGAAGATATGAAAGAAGAGAGCTTGAAGCAAATTGAATTTCCCTGCCGTAAGGAAGCAAGCCAAGTAATTGGCTTGCTTCACGGTGAGCGGGGTGTGTCTCTGATTGAAGCACTACTGGTGGCTTTTGTTTTGGCTATTATGATCGTAACCATCTATATCGGTGCGGTGTATGCAGAAAAGCAAGTACGCCAGAACTACCGTCACCGGGTTGCCACCCTGATTGCTTCGGGAGAAGTGGAAAAGCACTATGTCAGCTATCTCAAAAACGGATTCATGCCGGTTACCAATAGTTATGACGTGGTGATGGATGATACCGAAGACAGCAAGATCAATGCCAGAGTGTCGATCACCAAAGGCCAGGCCGTGGAATACAACGTTGCCAAGCAATATCCTTACACCTATGTATCCGCAGAAGTCAGATGGCTTGATCCCGATACACAAAAAGTACACACGGTAAAAGTCCGCGAGGATTTTTATGCAGTGGAAGGCACATCCAATTGAAACGGATATTAAAAAACTATAAAGGATTCACTCTGATCGAAATGATCGTGGTGATGGTAATCTCCACCCTCTTGATCCTCTCTGCCGGAGTGGGATTAAGCGTATTTTTCACCAAATATCAGGAATTGAATGCCTATGTGGAGCTTCAAAAGAACGCCGTGGAGTTTCTGAATTTTCTGAAAAATGGATATAACGTGGGTTCCGGAAGCTACATTCAATTCAATGGCATTGCCAATGCCCGCAGACTGGAGATTACCGGACGCGCAGATCAATCCGGTAAAGGCAGTGGAATCCGCATCACTCCCCCGGCTTTGGAAGAATTTTCAAACGTCGATTTTATGCATTTCTACCTGAGCGATGGGGTGATAAGAGCCAATTATGTATACAATGGAGTTCAGGTAAACACCCCGGCCTATATCTTCCCCAAGCGGGCGGAAAAAAACAGGGTTACGATAGAGCACTTCAGGATCAGCGATGCAAATATGAACAATGCCATATATGTACCGCGGCTGGATGAGCCCCTCTGCGTCGTGAAAGTGGAACTGAAAGCCAAAGTACTTATCACAAAGAAGAATTACCGTTACGTTGAATTCAACACGATAATGGCGATGAAGAATATGAGCCGTGAATCTTGGGAAGATCAACTAATAGGGAGTTTAAGATGATGAATATCATGAAAAGCCAAAGCGGTAACATTGCCCTCACGATGTTGCTGGTAGTAATCGGGATGATGAGTGGACTTAGCATTTCCAGTATGAGCTTGCGTGATACGATAGCTGCCCAGGCAGAATATGAGAGTATTCAAGGTCTGCACATCCTGAGAGGGGAAGTGTTTAGAGCCCAAGCATTTTTGGAAACAGCCACCAAAGAGAATCCCAGTCTGGGTGGCGGTGTCCGAACTCCCATCCGTGAAGTGGCTCTGTCCAGCAGTCACCTGAAAAAGACCTTCAGCATGCAGTCGCACATGTATCGGCGCAAAACTCAACAGGAAGGTTACAACGTGGATGGCGAGACTGGTGGCACCGGAGTAAGCAGTGATGAATATCTGGTTCGCTCGCTGGTGCAAAGTAAACTCGGAGTGGGACAGGTAGCTTACTTCAGCAGGAATGAATCGATGGTTCGCAAGTATAGCGAAATGATCGTGATTCAAAAAACCAGTCCCGTGTGGATGTACTTTACCGATGATGAAGAAGACCCTTTAGGTGAAGCCGTTCGTTTTGATGGAAAAGACTACTTCGATGGTCCGGTGCATAGCAACACCGATATCTGGATCAGGCAAACCTCTGGGAATAACCAAGGCTGGCCAAGATTTGATGGACTGGTTACTTCCAGTGGCGTGATTAGAGTTTATCCCGATGGAGGAGATAACTACCCGGAAGAGCTGATCTTCAGGGGTGGCTTGCTTGAAAACTACGACGAATACCAATTCCCATCAACCATGGAAAAAGTCCGTGCCAATGGTCGACCGGTTGGCCCTCCCTATTATAGTGATAAACGAATAGTATTTGTTGAAGTTGATGGATCAGGATACTCTGGATATATGGGCACAATCCAAGATCCAGAACACAGACAATGGGGAGCCTGGCCTAATTTTCCCATATCCCCATATGCCAATAACGTACCACCAGCATTTATAAATAGATTTTCAGTCAGGGACACACTGTGGACCATTTTACCCGGTGGAAGTTGCCTGAACTCCTCCATGTTTGTAAATTCCAAGCTCTGGATTAGGGGGAAGAAAACTGATGGTGGACATATGCCCTTTGCCTCTATGCAAACCTGGGGTGCAGCCGATACTCTGTATATTTTGGGGGATATTTTACTCCAGGGAACCACTGTTCCTAACAGCCCTGAATCTAATCGCTCGTCGATGGTTGGCTTGATTTCTGAAAAATCTGTGCTGATAAAGTATGGATTTTACAATCCTGCTGATACCATGCGGCATCACACCAACATGGGTTCTGATGCACTTAATTATGGTGATCCCAATGCTGGCGGAGGTATTTGGATATATGCCGCCATCGCAGCCCTTGGTGATGGGGGAGATAATAGTTTCGAAGATGGGGTATTTACTTTTGAGTATCAGCATCCGCATGGATCCATCCCTGATGTGGTAATCAATGTTCCCGGAATCGGAGATACTCTTTTTCAATGGATAGACCTCCATCGCTATCATTGGCCTCAAACAACCATAAATCGTTGGCCAGCTAATATTGACTTTCCTTGGTACAATCCTCTGTGGCCGGAACGAGAACCCTACCTGATGAGAGGTACGATAAACATCTGGGGTGGAGTTAGCCAAAAAAGACGTGGTTTTGTGCGTAGAAACTATGTAAATCAACCCGATAATAATCCCAATGGACTATGGAATATCCCCGTGGATCAATGTGGAGGTACTACAGCTCCAAATCCAATTAATGTGCAGCTATGGGCTAATCCGGCTTTTAACATTGTTTTGCTGAACAGACATTATCCAGGAACCAATACTGCGCAGGTGGGATATAGAAAAAATTACCGTTACGATAACCGTATGTATACCCGTCAACCACCCGATTGGCCTGAATTTGAAAAACAGGGAGAACGCCTTCCCATGACGCAAGGTAACTGGTTATTAAAGAGACCACCTCGGTCTTTGGTATAGATAATTATTCTGAATGTAAGATAAAGAGGAAGAATGAAGAAAAAAAACGTGCGATTCAAGGAGACTGTGGGTATCGATATCGGTAGCCATAGTGTAAAGATCGTTCACCTCAAGAAGCTGCACGATGGCTTTAAACTGCTCAATTACGAGGTTCGCCCCACTGTGCCTACGGGTACGGAATATATTCCCAGCGACCTACGTCCGGAGCGTTTTGCCCCCGTGATCATCGAAATGCTGAAAACCCTGCACATCAATCCCAAGGGGATTAAGCATTTAGTTACCTCCATTGGCGGTGATAATACCAGCATCAAGCAGATCAAAACGATCTTTCTGCCCGATGATGAACTGGAATCTGCCCTTTTCTTTGAAGCAAAAAAACACATTCCCATCAGCGGCTCCGATATGGTGCTGGACTATCAGGTTTTGAGCGTAGAAGAAAAGACCAACAACATGAATGTGCTGCTGGCAGCTACTTCCAAAGACGTCCTGAACGAGCACACCAATACTTTGGTGAGTGCTGGCCTTACTCCCAATCTCGTGGACATCGATTCGCTGGCTGTGGTAAACAGCTTTGCATTGAATGCCTTTGTGGAAGAGGGAGTATATGTATTGCTAAACCTGGGAGCCCATCGTAGTAATATGGTTATCTGGGGCCCTGAAGCCAAGCTCTTTGCCCGTGATATTCCATACGGTGGTTATAATTTTACCCGTGATATCATGCGCAGACGCCAGATGGAATGGGAAGATGCCGAACGCCATAAATTGGAATACGGCTTGAAGGACAATCCTAATTCGACTTCCGTTCAAACCATTTCCATGCTTGATATCTCAGAGAAATCCACGGAAGATTCCATCGTTGAGGAAGTTCGTCGTTCCTTGCGCTTCTACGTTAAGGAAGCGGGTAACAGCGATTTCCGCAAGCTGTATTTGATGGGTGGGACCGCAAAGCTGCAAGGCCTTCTGGAGTATATCCAGGAGAAAGTGGCTATCCCCACAGAGATTTTCATGCCCTTTATCAATGTGGAAATGCCTGAAAAATTCCAGGACAAGAAAGATCCACAGCTGGCCCTGGCTATTGGCCTGGCGATGAGAATGGAATAGGGGAGCGCGGTTATGATGAACGAATTCTATTTTAAAATAAACCTGAATAAGTTCGGGGAACTGAAAGTTCAAGCCGAACGCGAGAAAAAGACCTTCAGAAATGCGATCATCTTCTTTGTTTTGGGAATGGTGATCTTGAGCGCGGCATGGGTTTACATAAACAACCAGGTCAAGTTGAGAGTGGAGAACCGCAGATTATTCCTTAATGAAACCAAGAAACAGCTGGAAAGCTTCCAAACCAGTGCCGATTATCTTTCCAGCGGAGACTTGGATAATCTGGCTTCCACCTTTAATAATCGCATCTTCTGGGCCAGGAAAATGATCGCTCTGGGAAATGAGATCGATAACAAGCTGGCCGTACGCAAATTCTCATATGCCAATGGGATTCTAACCCTTAATGGCATCACGGAAGTGGATGTGAATGTACGGGAGCTCGATCTGATCCAGGCCTTCGTGGATAGATTGAAGAACAATCCTGAGATCAGCAACGACTTTCCGCAGATCAAATCGGGTACCATTACCCGTCAGATCGTGAAAGACACTGCCATTCTGGAATTCATAATCGAGTGTTACAGCAAAGAAGCCAATATGGGAGGAAAAGTAAGATGAAAGAAAGATATATGATATTCATCGCCCTGATGCTCCTGATAGCGGTGCTGTTCTTTGTTATCACCGGCAACATTGTGAAATCTAATCGTGACAAGATCAAAGAACTGGATAATAAAATCAAAACCACCCAGGAAAAGCTGAATAGCGCGCGGATCATGGATCAGCAGCTTAGCCAGTTTGCCCTGATCATCGATAACAGCTTAACCAAATCCCCCAGCTTCAGTTTCGATGAGATCAATGCCTTTAAAACCAAGATCGGTCAGCTTGCAGATCAACGTTCGATCACCATCAGCAAGCTGTCGGATGCCAATAAATTCTCGTTCCAGGGTCTTATCGAAACTACCTTTACCTTGGAATTGGAAGCCAGCTACGTGCAGATTGGCCAGTTTATCTCTGATCTGGAATCTCTGGACAACATCCTGAAGATTCATTTCTTCGATATCAGTCCCATTCAATCCAGTACCCGCGATACTTCTGTGAAATCGGGCCCGAACCGATATAAGATTGCCCTCGAATTCTCTATATTCAAGGTTAAAAAGGAGGTTTGAGATGCAGCTTAGATTTGTAAAAGACTTCGCCATAGCCCTGCTTGTAATCTTGCTCTTTGTGATTGCCGTGCGGTTGTTTGCACTGAATACCAGTTTGCAAGGGATTCCTCTGAAATCCATTCATACTGCAGAATCTGTTTCCGACACACTGCTGAACAAGATCAAGACGATCGAAAATTCCATTCAGGATCGCAAGAATTTCGTGTTCAGTTCCACTACCGATCCCCTGCGTCAGGGAAACATCATTAAGGATAAAGTGGATAAGGAACGGGAATTTGCAGATATGGTTCGGAATACCTTCAGATTGGCCACCACAGCTATCGATGAGTATGGCAACAAGATTGCCTATATCGAATACCTTGGCCAGTTGCATGAAGCCAGAATCGGTGAAACGGTTCAAGGCCGCAGAATTATCGATATCGGAGATAAAACCCTCCGCTATAGCTACAATGGAATTGTAACCACCACAGAACTTGCCCCCCGTCCTGCCAAACCTGTGGAAGAATCAGATATAAAAACCAATTTAGACGGGACATGGTAAAATATATTATGAAACTGGGAGATTATATGAAACACATGGTACTTTCAAAGCGTTATCTTGCGATGCTTTTAATCCTGGTGATGGTAGCAGGCTTTACCAGCCTTGTTGCTCAGCCTCGCCGTGATCCGGTGCTGGATACAAAAGTAACTTTCAATGCAGATGATGCCACCCTGTCTTCAGTTCTGAAGGCACTGTCCCGCCTCAGCAACACTAATATCGTGCTGGCTGTTGAGCAGGCCGGAGCTCAGGATAATAAAGACGAAAAGCGCATAACAATTAACATCAAAGATGTTCCCATCGAAACTGCCGTATCGCTGGTTGCCCGTTCTGCCGGTTTGGCTTATCGGGTGGTGGGAACCAACACCTTTGTGGTTGGCCAAAAGCAAAACATCATGGAAGAGCTGGGTCAGCGTAATGACATCATTTATCTGAACAATCTTGATGCCACCAAAGTAAGTGAATCCCTTCAGAAATCGGGATTGCAAATCACTCCTCTGGCTGGCCAGAATGCCCTGATGGTTTATGGAAACCAAGAAACCTTTACGGATCTGGAAAAGCTGATAAAGTCCATCGATGGCACTCAAGATCAAGTGGAAATTCGCGTAAGGCTGATCGAAGTAAGCCTGAACCAAGCCAAGAAATATGGTATTGATTGGAGCCGTCTCAATCACCTCACCACCATCCTTGCCGAAGATCCCATTAATTCTACTGGTGCTGGCCTTCCTTATAACTACAGCGATGTGGAAGGTTACCTGCCTCACGGTGAATTGACCGATTTTGGCGTGGTTCCGGATCAGCAATACTACCAAAGAATAAATGGTTTGGATGACATTGGTCATTTCAGCCGTCAACTCACTGCCTTTGACGTAACCATCGACTGGCTGCTTCAAAACAACGCGGCAAAACTGCTTACCGATACCAGAGTTACTGCTCTGAACGGCGAACTGGCCAAGATGCATATCGGCGAAGAAGTACCCTTTGTGGTTACCAATACCGATAACGACATCCAGGTGGAACGTGTGGAAGTGGGTATCATGCTCGAAGTAACCCCAAAAGTGAATAAAGATGGTAATATCACCATGGCCATCAGCCCCGAAGTTAGTTCTGTTTCCGAATTGGTGGGTGGATATGTTCCCCGCACCAAGGTTCGTCGTGTTACTTCTGCCGTTACTGTGCCCAATGAGCACAAAGTTATTGTCGGAGGATTGTTAAATTCCTCTATCAACCAACAGACCTCCAAGCTTCCGTTCCTGGGCGACCTGCCTTTCATCGGCAAGATCTTCCAGCATCGCTATGAAACCATAGAAAATACGGATCTGATTATCGAGATCACCCCTCGCTTGGTTGATATGACCGAAACAACTCCGGAAATTAAAGTTGATGAACGTTTAACCCGCACCCTCATCGAATTTGAGGAAGAGGAAGAGGAGGAGTAAAATGAAAAAAATGAACTCCTTAACCCCCATTTTAATCCTGCTGATGATCATCCTCGTCAGCTTAAGCGCAAGCTGTGACAAGCGTAATCCGCCTCCCATCATTGCCCCTATTCCTGATCCGCCCCCTCCTTCGGATTTGCGTTATATTACTCGTATAACTGCCAGCCCTGAGTTCATTTACTCAGATCAAAACATCACCTATTCCACGATTTCCGTGGAGGTGAAAGATGGCGAAGGCTTTGGCGTTCCTGGTCAGATGGTGCAGTTTATGACCAATCTGGGTAGAGTGCTTACCAATGTAGCCACGGATAGCACCGGGGTTTCCAAAACCACTTTCTGGGATGATGGCGATGTAGGTATGGCCACCATTAAAGCCGTGGTTCGCAAATTCCATGCTTCCATTGCCGATTCTCTGGTTTCTGAAGCCATAGATTCCATCCAGGTGGAGATTAAACCCATTCCTGCCATTGCCGATGTGAATCTGCGCCTTCCCAGCGAACTGAGCCCCTATCCCATGAACGTGATGCAAACCATTAATGTGGTAGCCATTCCTATGAATACCGAGAACCAAACCGTGCCCAATAACACTCTTGTTACCTTCTCCTGCACCAAGGGCCGTTTCCTGGATGCCGGTGGTAATGAAATTGGCAGTTCCACGGTAGCTTCCACCTATAATGGCCAGGCAGCGGTACGCTACAGTTCCTGGACAGATGCCACAACTACTCCTGGAACCGAAAATGCCTTTATTACTGCAACCATAGCGGGCGCTTCGGATACCAAGGAAGTTTTGATCAGACCCGGACGTCCTGCAAATATCGATCTTCGTTCCTATGTACAGGTTGGGGATGAGATGATTGAAGCTGATACCAGCTCGGTGGCAAGCCTGAATCATATTTATATGCGTGCAGGATTAACCGACATTTACAGTAACAACTGCCCTACTCAACCGGTGAAATTTACCACCGACCTCGGATCCTTCATCAATACCACCCAGACCGTTACCATTAATACGGCTGCCGATGGTATTGCCCAGGTGAGATTCACCCCCGGTTTATCTGCCGGCGCGGCTACCATCAAAGCCTTGGCCAATGGTGACACCCTGCAAGCCCAAACAATCTTCAATATCACTTCCGATGAGCTTTATTCCATCAGCTTCACCCAGGAAGATCAGATCAACCTGAATGTGGCCAATACCGGTGGATTGCAATCTGCCATTCTTAGAGTAAAGCTTAGAGACATCAATGGCAATCTCATCGATCGCCCGCTGGATATCTCTTTCAAAATCGTTAATAACGGCGCTCCTGAAGGTGCCAACCTCAATGGGTACCCCCAGGACGATTCGGTAACGGTGGTATCAAACGGAGGTGAGGCACAGGTCTCAGTAAATAGCGGTACCCAATCGGGTATGCTAACGATTCGTGCTTCATTCTTCGATGATGGAGACACGCCTGAAACTTCCGATGATATCTACATCTACTCCCTTAAAACCAACATCGTTATCCACGCTGGTCCTCCTGCGGATGGTGGCATTGTTCCTTTCGTGGGCGGATTCAATACCGGTGTGAATATCGGTGGCGGTATGTGGAGAGTGGTGGCCGGAGCTGTGGTGAAGGACATCCATAATAATCCTGTGGACAAGGGAACGGCTGTTTGGTTTGAACTTCTGAACAACCCTCCTTGCCAAATCGTTGCCGAAGCCTATGTAGGCAATGTCAGCGTTAATGGTGATTCCCTTGCGGGTGTAGCTTTCACGATATTCACATACAGTGGTATTTATACATATGACACGGTAACCGTCCGGGCTCACTGTGCCGATATCTACGGCGATGCAGATGTAGAGATACCTCTGAACGATCCCCGCTTTGAAATCCAAGCACAGCCGCAATCATTGAACTTTGATTACACTGGCAACCCGCCTGTTGATCAACCAAATCCAGAGTATTCCAATATCCATTGCTATCTTACAGATGGACAGGGACTACCCATAGAAGGAGCGAAGGTGATGCTTTTATCTACGCGAGGTAGCTTCGTTCAAAACGTAAATGGTATATATGATCCTGAATTACCAGCTAATGAGTGGTGGCGGATTATTACTGATGAAGAAGGTATTGCCTTGGGTAGAATTGCCTTTATGGGGCAGGAGGTTCCGCCTCCAGATCCAATGACGGGCACTCCCGGTTCGATCGATGCGCTCATCACCGGAAGAATTATGAGTACCAACATTCAAGCTAATACTTCAGTAACCTTGTATAAATATCTTGGGGTAGCCCCTTGGTAAATTAAATCAATTGTCGGTGCGGAGAAATTCAACTCCGCACCGGCACCTTATCTAAAATAATTAATATCAGGAGTACGATCAGATATCTTTTAGACCTAGTTTTTTATTCTAAATTACGACAAAGAAGGATATACTAATGAGTTTTAACCCGCAGTTTGCCCGTTTGGGTGAAGTTCTGGTGCACGAAGCTTACATCACCGAGGATCAGGTGAAAGAAGCCCTGGTAAAGCAAGGCAATTTTGGCCTTAAGATCGGTGAAACCCTTATCAAACTTGGTTATCTAACCGAGAGAGAATTGCTCACGGGGCTTAATCTCCAATTGGGTTACACCATTGTAGATGAATCGGAGCTGATGGATCTGGATATCAATATCGTTTCCCTGATTCCCGAGCCATATGCTACCGAAAACAAGGTTATTGCCCTCCGTGAAGAGGGTGATGGCATTGTAGTAGGTCTTATTGATCCCGAAAACTTAACGGTGCTGGACAGCCTTAAAAAGCTTCTGGGCCGTGCCATAAAGCCGGAATTGATAGGCGAATCGGTGCTTAAGGATGCCATTGAAAAATACTACAAGAGCATCCGTACTACCTCCCAAGTGGAAGACGCGGTGGGGGGATTTGATTTTGTAGCAGTGGATGAAGATGAGAATGAGATAACCATTGCCTCAGCTTCCGGCGATGCCGATGCTCCCATCGTTAAATTGATCAATCTGATTATCAACGAAGCTATCAAAGCTGGGGCCACAGACATCCACATCGAACCATTGATCAAAAATACCAGAGTCCGTTTCAGAGTGGACGGTGCACTGCGCGAAGTAATGACTCCGCCCATCGGTATGCACCCCGGAATGATCTCCCTCATCAAAGTGATGAGTAAGCTTAATATCGCGGAACGCCGCCTTCCTCAGGACGGTCATATTGCCCTGAAAACATCCCTGAAGAGCGTGGACGTTCGTGTGTCTATCACTCCCACGGTATTGGGCGAAAAAGTAGTGATGCGTTTATTGGATAAGGGTGAATTTGGCTTCAAACTCACCACTCTCGGTTTCGAAAGTACCGATATGGAAATCTTTAATAAGATCATCCGTCGTCCCTATGGCATCATTATTGTCTCCGGTCCTACCGGTAGCGGTAAATCCACTTCTTTGCACGCAGCACTAAAAGAAATAGAAGATATTGAAACCAATATCATCACGGTGGAAGACCCTGTGGAATACCGTTTGGAAGGGATCACCCAGATAGAAACCAAGGAACAAATCGGGCTCACCTTTGGTTCGGCGCTGCGTTCTGTGCTGCGTCAAGACCCCGATATCGTGCTAATCGGTGAAATCCGCGACGAAGAAACCGCCGACATTGCCATCAAATTCTCACTAACTGGTCACCTGGTGTTTTCCACGCTGCATGCCAATGACGCTCCTTCCACGGTTACCCGTCTCATCGATATCGGAATCAAGCCCTATTTGGTGGGCTCTTCCTTGTCGCTGGTGATGGCCCAACGCTTGGTGCGTAAGATATGCAAATATTGCATCAAGGATTATAAGCCCACCGAGCAGGAGATTAAGGATAGCGGTCTTACTCCGGAAGAAGCGGCCCAGGTGCATTTCAAACACGGCACCGGTTGCGTGCATTGCGATAACACCGGTTTCTCCGGACGTGAAGGTATCTTTGAGCTTCTAACCGTTAATGCCGAAATCCGCCGCATTATCTATGAAGGTGGAAATCAGGATTTGATCCGTGATGCAGCCCTGAGAGCCGGGATGAGAACCCTGCACGACGCCGCTATCGCCAAAATGAAACGTGGTATCACCACCATCCGCGAAGTCATCAAGATGACCGTGGTGGAATAAAGAGATTTAAGTAAGTAAGGATATCTGATATGCCAAATTTTGCCTACATAGTAAAGGACGCCAAAGGCGCTCGCGTCGAAGGAATCATAAAAGCTGATACCCTCGACATGGCGGTGGATAAGCTTGCCAAAGAAGGCAGCACCATCATCAGCGTGAAAGCCGCAGCCGAAGGTGCCTTCAAAGGGAAAATGTCCCTTTTCGACAAACTAATGCTCACCATCTACAAGATCCGCACCGGAGTAAGCCTGAAAACTCTGGTGTTCTTCACCCGTCAGCTTTCCACGATGTTTTCCGCGGGCTTAACCATCGAGAAGGCAATCACCGATCTTGAGAAGGAAGAAAAACACAAGAAGTTCGCCAAAGTGCTGCGTAAGCTCTCAGACGATATCCGCAAGGGATTCTCGCTTTCTGAAGCCATGGAACAACATCCCGGGGTGTTCAATCCCCTGTATGTGGCCCTGGTGCAAGCCGGTGAGGTATCCGGTACCCTGCATACCGTGCTGGACGAATTATCCGATTATCTGGAAAAGATCGAAGATACCCGTCGTAAAGTGTATAGCGCCATGGCCTATCCCATCTTTATCGTGATCTTCCTGTTCTTTGTGGCGTGGGCTATGTTTGCTTACATTGTTCCCATGTTTGCCCAGGTTTATGCCAGCTTCAATGCCGATCTTCCTGCCCCCACCGTGCTGGCCATCAATATCAGTAAATTTATTACCACTCACGTGTTTGGCACCGTGGTGATCATCCTGGTATCGTTGTTTGGACTCTTCTTACTTTATCTCACCGATCGTGGCCGTTATGTGATGGATGCCCTGAAGCTGAAGATTCCGGTGATCGGGAAGGTGATCAATAATTCCATTATGAGTAAATTCTCACGCACCTTCAGCATCCTCATGGCTGCTGGAGTGCCGATTATGGATACCATGGAACTCACCGAAAATGTGGTGCAAAACGCCGTGGTGGAAGGTGCTGTACGTAGAGCCAGAGTGCTGGTGAAAGAAGGCTACGGTGTGGCCAATGCCTTCCGCAGAACCGGCGCTTTCCCGCCCACTTTGCTGCAAATGATTTCCACCGGTGAAGAAACCGGAGACATGGATAAATTGCTTAGCAAGGCTGCCCTGTTCTATGAGAAATTGGTGGATTCCGTTATCGACCGCCTCACTTCTCTTATCGAGCCGATGCTGATCGTGCTGATGGCCGGCGTGGTCGGTTCCATCATCGTGGTGATTTACCTGCCGATCTTCGATCTCGGTGAAGCGATGTCGCAGGGATTCAGATAATAATCATTTATTAGTACGATATATAGGCCGCGGATTGCTTTTCGCGGCCTTTCATTTTTACCGCATTTTCCTTTGGATCTCTTTCAAACTAAGTGGATGAAAAGTGATCCCAGCCATGATCCTATATCATTGTACAGGTGATGCCCATGCGATGCCCGTGCGCTTGCCCGGGGGTTGCTTGGGCTTCGCACAGTAAATGTATATGTAGTAATCTATTAAATCGCGACAGTTTCTACCCACTCGGTTTGAAAGAGAGCCTTTTCTTTACTACAGCTAATCTTCATCTCACCTTCATCCCTCCTTCATCTTCATCTTGGATGGTTCTTGGTGTGAAGAATGACAGTTGCGCTGGATGAAGAGGATTGATGGAACTCTGATAACTTGATGATTCTGATAATGATTCTCCCACAAATTTCACAAATGAAAGATCACAAATGACACAAAAGAAACTATGATAACCTGATTTTCTCTGCTCTTCTCTGTGGTTTATAAGAATGGAGCGCGGATGACGCAGATCGAACGGATTGACGCAGATTAATGCACTATGATAAACTGGTTTACCCTTTGTTATATCTCTCTTTTCCTCTTTGTTAAACAAAAACTCTGCTTTTCTCTGCTTTTCTCTGTGGTAAAAAAAACTTTGTGTTAATATCCTGGTTATGGCGGTTTGGAAACCGCCACTACATCAAGCTTTTCTTTGTGGTTTATAAAAACTATTTGTTGATATCCTGGTTATGGCGGTTTGGAAACCGCCACTACATCAAGCTTTTCTCTGTGGTTTAATAAAGATAGAACCCGCGTTTATTCTTTATTGTTCAGTTCAAATAGCAGAGCTTTCACTTCTCGAACCAGATCGTCGGGTAGGAGGGGTTTATTTAGCAGCCTATCCACTTTTATCTCATCGGCACGGGCTTGTATCTGCCTGTCGCAGAATCCGGTGTAGAGGATGGTGGGAACCTTGCGAATGCTATTTATTTTTTCTGCCAATCTGATGCCATCCAGATGGGGCATGGTAATATCGGCAATAATCAGATCGTAGGCCAGGGGATCAGCAGTGAAGGAAGCCAAGGCTTTCAGGCTGTCGCTAAAAGGCTTCACTTGATATCCGGCATTTCTCAGAACCGTGGTGAACAGCTCGGAGAGGGCTACTTCATCATCCACCATCATCAGTCGGGCGCCGATGAAGGGATAGTCCCTTTCTGGTTCCGGTTCTTCAGACGGCTGGTTTTGTTCATATACAGGCAGATAAATATTTACGGTGCAGCCGCTATCCGCATCGCTTTGCACGTTTATAAATCCCTCATAACCGGTGATAATACCATGCACAATCGAAAGTCCCAATCCTGTGCCCTCACCAATGGGCTTGGTGCTAAAATAGGGATCGAAGATGCGGTCACGGATATCCGGAGAGATGCCCTTGCCGGTATCGGAGATAATCAGATGGAGGTAATCGGAACCAAGCCGCACCTTGGGATCAAGGCCGATAAGCTCAAATCCATGCACCTCACTCAGCTTTATTTTCAAGATGCCGCCATCCGGACGCATGGCGTGATAGGAATTTGAGGAAAGGTTCATCAGCACTTGCTGGATTTCGGTGGGATCAGCAATAGTGAAGCTATAGCTGGAGATGTCGGAGATTATATCTATTTTGGTAGGCAGCGAAGCTCTGATCATGGGAATGGTATCTTCCACCACATCGGCCAAAACCAGGGGCTGTACTTTCACCTCGCTTTGGCGGCTGAAGGTAAGGATTTTGCCAATCAGGCTTTTTGCCCTCAGGCATGCCTTCAGGGCTTCATCCAGATCATCTCTGGCCTCAGGGTGATTATCTATCTTCCCTGCGGCAATGGCAATGTAGCCGGCAATGATAGTGATGATATTATTAAAATCGTGGGCTATTCCTCCTGCCAGAGTGCCTATCGATTCCATTTTTTGCGATTGGCGAAGCTGAATCTCCAGGGACTTTAGTTCGCTGATATCCCTGGTAATGAAGATAAGTTTGGCGGCTTTACCATCATAATCGGTGATCACTGCAGCGCTGATGAGCGCAGGGAATACCTGGCCCTGAGCATCTTCCAGCTTCAGTTCCAGATTTTTTACGTCCCCTCCCTGATGCAAGTCGGAAAGCAAAGCGCTTAGGGCGCTGTGATCATTTCCCGGAGCCAATTCCAGTATGGAGGCATTGCGGGTGATTAGTTCATCTTCATTAGCCACCCCTATCAAACGCAGGCTTTCTTCATTGGCAGTAAGGATATAGCCATGCGGATCGGTAACAATGATGGATTCTGGTGAGGTTAGCAAAATCTTGCGGGTTTGATCTTCCATCTCCCGCAGTTTCTCCTGAGAGAGCTTGCGTTCCTCTATTTCTGAGATCAATTCGCGCTGCTGAATGAAGAAACGTTCGATGAGGGCGGCAATATCAGAGAATTCGTTATTGCGGTGCTCGATGGGATGGATAACATTGGGATCATTTTGATTGAGGCTTTGGGAAATAAGCTTGAGGGGAGAAGTGATCCACTGCTGAATCAGTACGAATTGGATCACTAAAAATACCAGGATGAAGCCCAGAGTGGAAAAGATGATCAGGTTTCCCAAATTGCGGAGCTCAGACATAAAGGGATTGCTGCTATAAAAGATCAGCCAGGCGATGGTTTCATCACGCCAGTTCTTTATCTGACGGGGAATGCGGGTATTATACTGGCTGGTATCGGTTTCTTGGGGATTATCTTTCAGCAGCGAGATGCGAATGTCATAATTAAGGCTTTTAGCCATTTCGGCCAGAAAGCGATAATCCCAGGCGTGGGAAATAAGCAAATAACCAGAGGGAGGAGTTACTCGCTCGGTATCGGCCGAAGGGTGAATGCCACTAACGGCATTGGCCAGAATCATATTGCCATAGCGGGTATTATAGAACATCTTCCGCTGGGTGAAGAGAGAATCCAAAACCTCAGGTTCGATGATGTAGTTTTCCAGATTGGGGATAGTGGGATCGGCAGAATTGTAAATCAGCTTGCCATCGGCATCATACACTTGAACCAATGAATAGGCAAAAGAGGGGATCAGCGAGGCCAGATTGTTGTCGGCCCAAGCTTTACTGCGGTGGCGGGTGTAGGAATTAATTTCATCCCAAACGCTGTAATCTTGAAGCAAGGAAAGCTGAGTATCTATTTTATATTGAAAGATGGTATCAATGGCCATGCGGCGTTGACTGAGGTCTGAATCGGCATAAATGCTCATCTCTTGCTGTTTGATGTGAAAAAAGAGATAGAAGAAACCCCCGAAACCGATGGCGATTACGATAAAGAGGACTAATAGCCTTTGATTAATTCTCACCGGCTATAGTCCTCGTTATTGCTTTCAATATTAAGCAGCATGGCTGCTACTGAAACCGCGTTATTATGGTTCGGCCTTTAGCAGGGAACGATCGTAAGCGCTCTCCACCACTTCTGCTTTCAGGGTAATCACCAATTCCCGCTCTTTCTTTTCATAGCGATCATAACCGGTGAGATAGCGGATGCCGAAAAACCACCAGGGAAGGTCTTTTAGAATTGGGAGCCCGGCGCGGGTTTTGGTTTCATCGGTATCAAACAACCCGCCGATTACGGTTTCCTCGCCATTGTAAAGAGTAAGCTCGGTTTGCGATTTGCTTTTGGTGATGATGGTGGAAACTGCTCCCGGCGCTCCACTGGAACGCTCGATGGAGAGCTTCATATTTATCAGATCGGTGCCATTAACGTTGGTGATGGTAGGCTGCACATCCATAATCACACCGGTGGCAAAGAAGGTGTCGGTAGTGTTTCCTGCTTCATCCACGGTTTTTACTGAGATATCCTGACCCACCTGGATGTAGCCCTTTTTACCAGAAGTAACCAGGATATTCGGCTTGGCGATGATATTGCCTTTTTGATTGGATTCCAGAGTTTTGATCACAGTATTCAAGTCCACGGGATAACCATCGATACTGGTGGTGTAATCCACCCCCAGATTCATGGTGGTGGTGGGAACCTGGGCAGCGCCAAAAAATCCGGCATTAACCAATACTTTACCATTAAAAACGGTAGACCAGTCTATTCCCAGGGTTTTCAGGTAAGCTCTGTCCACCAGCATGGCGATGGCTTTGATGCGCACCAATTTGGTTTTGGCAAATTCCGCTTCCGGATTCGGAGGGGCGATGGCATCGGTTTTGATTACAGGGATATCCTCGATGGAGATGAAACCGGGGTGATCTTGTTTTATCAATTTATTTTGCAATAAAATAAGTTCCAGGGCACGATCCCAGGGAAGGTTGTTTATGGGGATATTGATAGTGCCATTATAGCTGGAAAGATTGATCATCTTCTTGTTCAAGCTCTTCAGAGTATAGGTCTCCAGAATTTGCACCGCTTCGTTGATATGGGTATCGGCACTGATGCTAACCGCTGCTTCAGTGTTTTCGGCACCTGCTGCATGGCACAGCGGTACCCATAATCCGAGGATGAGTGCCAGAATCAGATAGTGTTTTTTCATTATGAACCTCAATTTGGGGGGGTGATGAACAGAGAATGCTCTTCCGGGGAGCCGTACTTGTCTATAATAAAGGTAGCTTTTCCCTTGGCAACGTCTATGGAATACAGATAACCGAAGGCCACTTTGTCCCGAATGGCCAGAATGCGGATTACGCCCTGGTCATCACGCAGGAAAATTCGGTTTCCGGTTATTCCCACTAAGCTGCATTTATCGATGGCAGCAAGAGCGGGATCAGATTCCATATAATCCGGTAACTGCTCGTAGATGCGGGACTTGAATAGCTGATAGAAATTGCTTTTCAGCTTGATGTCTTTTGCCTTTAGCTGTGAAAGCTCCAGGCCTCCTTCCTGAAAGTGGGTACGAATCACCAGCGAGTAGGATACCGTGTCGCTGGCAGCTACTCCATCTGAACCAATGGCCAGGTCTTCCAGAGTGATAACCGCCCGTTGGTATTCCAAGTGCTTGGTGAGGTTATATACGTCGCGGTAGTTGCTGCGTCCGGAGATAACATATTCGTTCCAGGAAGTTTCCTTTTTGCCTTTATCGCTCATGGCAAAATCAAAGAGGATGGTGCGGTCCATCCAGTTTTGCAGCCTGAGTAAATACTGATAGGTAATGGTGGGGGTGTCGTTAATAAAGATAACCTTGCTTTGCTCAGCCAGCATGGCTTTACGCAATTCATATTCGTATTTCAGGGAATCAATATTACTGATTTGCGATTCCAAAACTGCTATCTTTTGGGCGGTTTTCTTGTTTTCTTCGGTAAGTAATTTGGCTTTCTTATTCAAGTTTTGATACATGCTGAAGGCACCTACTCCCAAAAGGATGAACAGGATTGCGAGGACGATGGTGTTTCTAAGTGTATTCTTCATTTTGCACCTCCTGTTTTCATCTCAGCCAGATCTTTGGAAACCTGATCGCTAATAACATGGCGGGCATAATCATTCTTCAATTGCTGATAGATATCTTTATACTGGTCGCTGCCCTGTGCATATAGCACTCTGGCTTTTAATAGCAAGGCGTATGGATAGTAACGGTCAGAAGTTCTCAGCATTGGCTCCAGGTATTGCAGAGCAAAGCTGAAGTCCTTATCCAGATACATGCGGTAGCAAAGCCACCACCGCACTGCGGGCCGCAATTCGCTTTGGGCGTGTTTGTTGATGAATTTTTGGCCCAGATCGCGGTATTCCCACATGTTACCGCGGTTTATGGATAGCACAAAATTTTTATAATCACGCACATCCTCGGTATCCTTGGTAGTGAGTTCTTCCCGGGGAAGGGGGCAACTATTCTGGGGCAGAGGGCTAAGGACTACTCTGCCGTGCTTGTCTATCTTTTGTTTATTTTCGGTTCGGGGTGTGGAAATGGGGATCACCGGACCTGAGGGCACAGCGCTATCGGGAGCCTTGGCAGCATTTTCGCCAGCCTCTCCATAGTTCGATTTCAGGGCTCTGAGAGCTTCCAGGTCTTTATCGATTTCCGCAGTCCAATCCACTTTGGGGAACGAGGCGGTGATCTCGAAAGCCCAGGTGGAGGTATTTCTGATTTTGTTCAGGGTAACCTTGCGAATCTGGCTATTGGGGAAGGCATTGGCAAAATCCACAATGGAAGCCCGGCGCGTGGTTACTCCGCTGATAAAGAAGGTTTCCTTGTCCCTTTTCAGGTTGGTAAGCCAACTGGTAGGATGAGAAGAGAAGATCCGATTTCCAATATTGAGAATCTCGGTCCAGAAGTTCTTGCCTTCCAGGATGGTTTTTAGAGCTTCAATAGACTTTTCCTGGTTCTCCAGTTCGGTACGGATTTGTTGTATTTCGGCAGCTTCTTTGCGCTTTTGTGCCAGAGTGAAATCCAGTTCGCGCTTCAAGGTCTTCTCGGTGCGGATGGTTTGGCTGGCTTTCAAAATGGAGACCGTGGCCAGCAATACCATCAAAAAGATCAGTACCAGAACCAGGAACCCATGCCAGGCGATCTTGAAAACCTTTTGGCTTTCCAAAATGCGTCCGGGAAGGAAATTGGTGCTGCTAAGTCTGTCATCATCGGGATGGAGGGCTTTGCATGCCAGGGCGATGGGCATAGCATATTGAGTTAGATATGCCGAATCGAACAGCTCGGCTTTTTCGCTGTCCACCATCAAATGGCTGAAGCTGAGGGTTTCCACGTTTACATCGTGATATTGTTTTTGCAGGTTGTCGATGATATCCCGGGAAGCGTAATCACCACAAATCACGATTCTTTCCGGATCGCTTTCCCCTGCGCTATCCATTGCCAAAGAAAGCTTCGAATAGATGATATCCGGCTCGGGTTCATGCTGGCTAATCTGCAGTATCAGGGTGTTTTTCCAGATGCCATTATCAAAAACAAAGGCCTTGCGGAAATCCTGTCCCAGGTAAACAAGCAGGGTGCGTTTATCGGACAAGCCGTGGATTTTAAAATAGTCCGTGATGGCTACATCATTGGCGTCCGCCAATTGGTAATAAATCTGCAGTTTGTTTTTGCGGCGATGTTCCTGCAAAAGCTCCAGAAGCATATTTGGCCCATGATGAAACCACTGCTGCGTGCGGTTATTTATCTGCACTTCAGAATATTGCCATTCCCGGGCTTTATATTCTTCGGGGCTGAAAGTGCTTTTAGCATAGCGGTTTATTGCCCGGTAATTCTCCAGAAACTCAGTGCTTCTTATTATATTGTCGTCATTAACGTTTAGAGCTACAACTCCATTTTTCAGGTCGTAGCCCAAAAGCATCGCTTCCAGGGGATTGGTTCGGTAATCCGGAATTACGTTTGTCTCAAATTCATCCAGATTGAGATTGGCATCCTGCTTGTTATCTTCCCAGGAATTGTTCTCATAGTCCTGGGAGGCAGTTGCTTCATCACTTTTTCGGTGATAGAGGGGACTATCAATCTCCACTCTATCCACGCCGACCAAATAGAGCTGTTCCTTATCCCGCATCATCTGTACGATGCGGATAGTGTGTCCATCCTCAAAGATACCGTGGGCTTGTTTGGGGTGCTTGATCATATCATTCTCTTTTGCTGATGCCTCTAAGCCATGGTTAGAAGCTGCATCATCCGTTTCTTGTTATTGGCGAAGTTCATGGCGGTTTTGCTGGTAATTACGCCGCGTTTATATAGTTCTTGAAGATCTTGCTCCAAAGTACACATCCCGTACTTCTTACCTTCGATCATCATTTGGTAAATCTCTCCAATATTCTTGTTGCGAATTGCCGCTTGCACCGATGCATCCACGGAGAGGATTTCTTTGGCCATCACCAGTTTGCCATCGATGGAAGGTACCAGTTTTTGGCTCATGGTAACCGTTAGCACGTCTGCCAGGCGGTTTCTGATACGCTCTTGCTCTTCAGGAGGGAATTCAGCGATAATCCTATGGATACTATCAATGGCAGAGCTGGTGTGCAGAGTGGTGAAAGCTTTGTGCCCGCTATCAGTTATTTCCAGAACCGTAGCTATAGTGCGGGGATCGCGCATTTCTCCCACAATGATAATATCGGGGTCTTGCCGCAGAGCTTCAATGGCTCCTCGTTCAAAGGACAAAACGTCTGGGCCTACTTCACGGTGGCGCACCAGAGATAGTTTGGACTTGTGCACATGTTCGATGGGGTGACCGATGATTACAATATGCGCATGGTTCTCACGGTTGTTCAGGTCAATTATTGCATCCAGGGTAGTGGATTTTCCGCTGCCGGTGATACCTGTAATCAGAACCAAACCGATCTTTTCGGTTTTCAGATTCATCCTGTCTTCTATTGGTTTGGGTATCCGGAGTGATTCCATTGTATAGATTTTGTCATTAATACGACGGAAGTTTGCTGCCAGGTTACCTCGGTCAAAATAAGCGGTTCCTCTGAATCTGGCTTCCAGATTATCTATCATAAAGGACAAAGAGAAATCCTGGCTCTTGTCTGTGATCAGGCCTGCACGTTGCTTGGGGCTAAGCCAGCTGAGGATGATGCAAGTGTATTCCAAATCGCTGTATTCACCAAACTCCGGCACGGATTTCTTGGAGCCATAGATCCTCATCCACACTACTTTATTCGCTCCCGGAGCGCCAAAATCTACGTCTGAGGCATTTAGCTCCCGCATTCTTTGCAGCCAGGTATAAAGGGTTTCCCTGGCCTCTTTGGCTTTCTCAGGATTCTCAGAAAGCCATTTATCCAGAAGGGCGACTTGGTCTTCGCTCTGATAGTTTTCAGGTACCAGTTTATGTAGTTCTTCCTTATAGCTCAAAGCCATGTTCGCGCCTCTTCAGGAAACCGATTTGTCCGAATTGAAGCCTGTGTATAGCCCGATGCGGAAAATCGAACGGCGCCATTTCATATACATACACTGGATAAGATTTATCATGTAGCGTTTTGTAAGGGTTTCATCGTTATAGGTAAAGAATTCCAGGATTTTCTTGCGGCGGAAGTGGCGCAGGCACACTTCGGATTGCGCTTTCAGGATCGTGAAGCCTGCCGCGGGATTCACAAAGGTTTCCTCGCCCCAGATGTCTCCATCTTTCAGGGTTTCCACCACAGCGCCATTATGGATCACATTCAGCCGTCCCGATTCCACAAAGATCAGCGAACCAAGTTCCTCATCATCGAGGGGTATGGTATCGCCATATTGGTATTGGGATGCAGTCCCCAGATTTCGGAAATCGCGTTCCTGCTCCTTGGTAAAACCTCGCAGCAGCAGCATGTCGCTATGTTTGTCCTGAGCTTGAAGGGTGCTATCGGCTGTTGCGGTAGAGGCCTCTCCCAAATCTGCGGCATGCTTCAGGCCACTTTCCACTACTTTCAGCAGTTCATCGGCCTGAATCGGCTTGGTAAGATAATGATAGGCACCAGTGCGGATGGCCTTGATAGCCACATCGATACTGGAATAGCCGGTGGTAACAATGATCACTGCCAGGGGCTGAATCTCTTTCAGCTTGGTGATCAGTTCCAGCCCTCCCAAGCGTGGCATATA
>CAZSST010000016.1:18745-27550 GCA_964609575.1 uncultured Candidatus Cloacimonas sp. | reverse complement strand
GGTAGGACTTTGCGGCAATGTCCTGAAAATCTTACAATTTGTTATTGACTATATTTGATAACCCAGCATACGGTATTTATAATCATCCTATAAGAGGTAAACCATGGATAACGTTGTCCGCGAATACATTGCCAAGGCAAGTCCCGAGCAGCAGGAACTTTTTTTAAAGTTGCAGGAGATGATCTACGAAGTGCAGCCGGAACTGGAAACCAAGATATCCTATGGCATTATAAAGTACTACCATGGGCAAGCCTCCATCTTTTTGGGATTCTGGAAGCAGGGTGTGTCAATTTATCCGGGATACCTGGATGATATATCGGACTTTCGCAGCAAGCATCCCGAGATAAAAACCAGGATGGGAACGATTAACCTGAAGCTTGGCGATGCCGTCCCCTGGCTGGAGATACGAGAGATCGTAGTCAAAAAGCTAAACAGCAAAGTATAGTTCCCTCCTCGTCCAAATGCTTATATCAATTCGTATATACGGGCATATTTTCACCTGAATAATGCTACTGTAGTTCACGAGGCTAAAATAACTTCTTGCTGATGTGAATCTTGTAGGGCATCATGGATTACTTGCATGTATTGGCGGTCTCTAAACCGCCATCCTAAGTGGCGCATGTATTGGCGGTCTCTGAACCGCCATCCTAAGTTGCGCATGTATTGGCGGTCTCTGAACCGCCATCCCTATGGCGCATTGGAATGCGCCAATACGATAAGCTCATAATGTATCAAATCTCCCGCGGCAGAATCGACGAAAGCCTGGAATATATCATCGTACATGAACTGATGCACCTTTTAGAAAGCGGACACAACGCCAGGTTCCATTCCTTGATGGATACATTTCTGCCGGATTGGAGAGAGCGTAAATATAGGCTGGATCACTTCAACTGAGATTCGGATAGAACTTTATCGGAATTTCGTAACGGAAGTAGTACCCATAGAAATTCCTTCACACTTGCAGCAGTGGAATTGAAGATGAAAATATTATCTCAATTGGAACGGAACTTGTTACCCAGTGCTTATAGTAATGATATCGCAAATAAAGAGGAGATGCAATCATGAAACGTGTTGTATTGATATGTGTATCGCTGCTTTTCTTAGGTGTTCTTGCTGCTCAGCAGCCAGTGCTACTTCGCAATTCGCAATATCTCGATTTTGAGGGGATTAATGTAACGCTGCCCAATGGCAATACTATGGTTTTTTGGAATGATACCAGTTCTGGCAGTTCAGATATTCTGGCGCAAAAGATCAATCCCGAGGGAACAGTTTTGTGGAATACCCCCCGTATCGTGGCTGATGGGCCGATGGATCAACGGCTGCTATCGGTAGTAATTGCTTCCGATCAGAATATCCTGGTGCTGTTTAATGAATACTCTCATTCTGGCGGAGGGATGTATCATCGGATGCAAAGAATCAGCCAGGCCGGACAAAGGCTATGGGGCAATCAGGGTATCGAGGCAATGGATATCAATACTTATTATACCGATATCCAAATGGTTCCGAATGGCATTGGCGGAGCATATTTAGTGTACCTGACGGGAAATACCGATTCTGGTTTGTATGGCATGAATTTTGATGCCATGGGCGTAAATCTGTGGCCACATCTGCCCTTGCCGGGAAATGCCGATGCTTATGATATGGAAGCACTTGCAGACGGCGCTGGAGGAATAATAATAAATAGCATTGTCTATATCGCCGGAACTGGTTCACGCAATATACTGGTGCGGCTTGATGCAGCCGGAGACGTGGTGGGATCAAATCCTTTGTTGAATCCCAATGCCGTGGTTCCAGCGGGTTTCAAGATGATAAGGGATAATGCAGGGGACTATATACTCTATACATTTGCTTCCGATGGAGTAAGCTTGCAGAAGATGGATGTAAATGGGAATCTGCTGCTAAATGCGGTGCAAAATATCGTTTCCCCCGGACAGGAAACCCTCTATGAGATTCAGATACAGCCTGGTTCCGGAACCGGAGCAGTGTATGCTTATACCTGTCGGGAAAATAATGATTCCTATCATCTTAAAATACAATATCTTGATGGCAATCTGCAGCCATCCTGGAATCAGCCTTTGGATATTCCCATCACCCAGGAAACCGGAAGTCTGCAGATTGATACCGCAAATGGAATCTGGTGCACCTACATATCCTGGGTTTATGATAACCACGGCTACAATGGCTGTGTATACTGTTGCAAAGCAAATAATGATGGGACGTTGGCCATTCCCCCTACAGCCATAAGTTCTGTTACCAATTATAAGCAAGATCCCATTATCCATTCCACGGCAAATAATGCACTGGCCTTGTGGGGAGATCAATCCACCTGCTACAATGGCCTGCAGATTCAGGTGATAACTAGTAATGGAGATTTGGTTCTTCCTGCTGATGGCAGAATGATCTATGGCGTGCTGAACGGAAGCACAGAAATGAAAAGTACCCTGCCTTCCGGGAGTGGATTTATAAACATCTATGAAGATACTCGCATTGCCGGAGATGAAAGGATATATTTCCAGATCACCAATAACTTTGGGCAACCCGTGCTGGAAGCAAACGGCATAGCTTTGAATGTGGGAAGCAACTGCAGCGAAAACTATCTGGGCAGTGTAAAGACGCCCTATGGTTATACGGCGGTGCTATATACCACTTGTAATGGATCCACCTACAGCTTATGGTATCAGGAGATTTCTGATCAGGGTACCTTGCGCTGGCCTGGCTATGGTATCTGTATCGTCCAGGATTCCAGTTCCAATTTCCCGGATTCCAAGATTGACAAAGCTGGAAACGACCTTCTGGTGATTTGGCCGGTTCTTACTCCGGATTCATACTATTCTTCCATCTATGGCCAAAGGTTTCATGAAGGTCAGGCTGTATGGGCTGCTGGAGGGAAGCTGTTGGTACAAGCCGAAAATGATTATCTGATTCCTGAAGCTTTAGAAGAAGACTATGTGCTCTACACACGGGAAAGCTATACCAATAATACGGTTACACTTTCAGCTTTGAAACTGGCATATAATGGCGATCCCTATTCAGGGTGGCCCCTAACGGGAGTGGAAGTAATTCCTCCCTCAGATAATTATCTTCGTTTTCTTAATAGTGGGATCATGAATGGCAAACTGGCTGTCTTTGTTCAGAGAGCAGACGATACCAGCATTTCCATCCATGCTCAGTTGATAAGCCCGGCAGCACAAATGCTTTGGGGAACAACCGGGATTCTGGTAGATCAGAATGAAGAATTTGAATACTACCTCATTCCGGATGCAGTATATGAAGATGACGTAACTTTTCTGATTTATTCGAGCTATAACAATGGGTTGGGTCTACAAAGTGTAAACGAGAACGGCCAATTTGTTTATCCGGATGATGGTGTTACCCTGACCAGCGGACAAGGGATGAATCAGGGCGCTGTTTTGGCGAAATATAACAATGGTACTTGTTCCGTTTTCTACGTGGACTACGCTGATAACCTTTACAGTTTGTGCAGAAAAGATATCAGCCCTGAAGGAACAATCCTGAATCCCGAACCTTCATACATTGTAAGTAACCGACAATTTCTTGGTAACCTGATGATCGCCAATACGGCAGATTATTCCAATCTTGGCTGGAATGACTACTATTTTTATGAGCGGGGTGATGCCATTGAACTGCGAAGCCTGTGGACATGCAGAGTGGATGCCATTCCCGTGGGAGTGGATGATCCCTTGCCGGTTCCGATTGTGAACAGCATCCAAAACTATCCCAATCCCTTCCGGGAAAGCACTAAGATTGTTTTTGGGATGAAGGAAGCCGCTCAGGTGGAGATAAATGTATATAACATGAAAGGCCAGCATGTCCGCAGCCTGATGGATGAAGCAAAAGCAGCCGGAAATTATGAATTGCTGTGGGATGGGGAAGATGAGCAGGGCAGAAAAGCCGCTGCCGGAATATATTTCTACAAGATTCATGCCGGATCCTTCAGCAGCCGGAAGAAGATGATTTTACTGAAGTAGGTTAGCAGGTTAACGGGTTAACGGGTTAACGGGTTAACGGGTTAACGGGTTAGCAGGTTAACAGGTTAACGGGTTAGTGGGTTAGACGTTAGACGTTAGATGTCAGGGCGAACTGCGGTTCGCCCTTTTTTATTGGCCTTGACTTCAGGATAGAGCTACTTAGCGTGGTATTCCATGGATGTAAACTTTATTAATCTGGCCTTGGCTTTCGCACATAGTGGTACGGGGCGTAATGCTCTGGGTGCGGCCTGCGACCAATACCTTTCGCGCTTATTGAAAAAGCCCGTGCTGCATCACTACCCTCCGGCAGTGATGATCGAACCTACCAATATCTGCAATCTGAAATGCCCGCTGTGTTTATCGGGAAATGGACAATTGAAGCGTTCCAAAGGGATGATGCCCTTGAATAGATTTGTCCGCATCGTGGATCAGATAAAGCGCAAAACCGGCATGCTGATCCTCTGGAATCAGGGTGAGCCTTTTTTGAACAAGGATTTCTATGCCATGCTGGAATACGCTTCCACCCAAGGTATTTACACCATGACTTCCACCAATGCCAGCCTGGAACTGGATATAAAGCGCATCGTGAAAAGCGGCCTGAACAAGATTATCATTTCCATGGATGGCATCAGCAAAGAAAGCTACGATAACTACCGCATCAATGGTGATTTTGAACTGGTGCTGCAAAACATGCGTGATTTGGTGAAACAGAAACGCATCCAACGTAATTCCCAAATGCAGATCGTGTGGCAATTCATCATCATGCGCCACAATGAAAATGAGCTTTCGGAAGTAAGGCATCTGGCCAAAGAGCTCGCAGTAGATAAACTGGAACTGAAAACAGTGCAGATATACACTCCGGAAGACCTGAAATACCTTCCTTCCGATCATAAAAACAGCCGTTACACATCATCAAATGATCGCTTTGAGCTGAAAACCGTGCTAAAGAATCGTTGCCGCAGGCTTTGGACTCAGCCCGTAATCAATTGGGATGGCGAAATGAATATCTGCTGTTATGACAAAGACGGCAGCTTTCCCATCGGCAACATCGATTCACATAGCTTTGCCGAATTGTGGTTTGGAGAGAAAATGCAGAAAATGCGGAGCATTATCCTTAAAAACCGTGCAGCAATAGAGATATGCCGGAACTGCGGTGAAGGGATAATTCAAAAAATCAAAGCCTGAAAAGAAAAAGCTGGCTGAACAACTGCTCCAGCCAGCCTCAAGTACGTGACATTTATTTACTTAGTACCAGCTTCTTAACTTTGCTTCCACTAGTACCCTTTATTCTGGCCAGATATACTCCACTGCTAACCTTGCTACCCTGATCGTCCTTTCCATCCCAGGATGTCTGGTGATTTCCCCTATCCTTGCTTTCACTCACCAATCTGCGTACCAATTGGCCTTTCAGATTGTAAATCTCCAATTCCACCAAAGTAGCACGCTTTACTCCATAGTTTATTCTGGCAGTTCCGGTGAAGGGATTGGGATAGATGTTGTTGAATCCTTCCACAATGGGTATTTCAGGGATGTTACCATGGTTCTCACCTATCTCTATCGATACAGGCCCGAATAGATTCGAACTGCCATCCATATCCATGCTTTCCAGCCAGTAGTAATAGGCTCCGGCTGCCAATTCTTCTTCATCAGTGTATTGGTATACTTGCATTTGGGAACTATTGGTGGCCGGAATGAAGATATTCAGGCTTTTGGCCATGCTGAAATCGGTACTCAGTCCCCGATAGATCAAGAAGCCGGAGACATTTGTTTCGCTTTGAGTAACCCATTGAACCACCACCAGATTACCTGTACCTACCTGTACCATGAATGAACTTAGCTCCACTGGCAAAGTGCCTGAACTATCATCCAGCAGTATTTCCAATGTTCCCCTGGCTTCTTTGGCAATGCCGGAGACGGTTACTACGGTGCTATCTGCAGAAAATACGGGATTGATCGTAGTCCAGTTGCCACCCCATTTTAAGACCGCTGAAGCCGGAATGAATCCCATGCCCACATGTTTCAAAGTGAAAGTACCATTTAAAGCGCTGTTATTTGAGCAGCTTATCTTTGCCAACAAGCGTCCCGCAGGCCAGATGTCATATCCGGAGGGATGATAGCTTAATTCAATATTGAAGTCATCGGTGCTGCTGCCCTCAGGATCAATCCGAACGTCGTTATTTGTAAAAGCAGGATCTGTTACCACTGGGGGTACATAAGTAAGCATGGGAGCACCCAGTATGGAGGTTGTGGCACTGATTCCATTAATAACTTGGGTGGAGCTAACATAGATAATATTCGAATTGGGGGATATTCCCCCGCTATATACTGCTCTGATACGATATTGAAAGTCTGTGCCGATATCCACCAATTCCACACGCTTTACGTTATAGCTAACAGGAATATTCTGCCAGTCAGGGATATAGGCACTGCCATCAGCGGTTAAAACGTCCAGCTGATAGCCAGTGGCATTATTTACAGTATTCCAACGTGCAGTAAATCCATTGTGGCAGATTGCCGTGGCAGCTACAGCCACCGGAGCCAGAAACCATGTTCCCCGTGCAGGATCGGTATTGGCATATTTACGTACCGCCACCCAGTCGTAATCTGTGTATTGACCATAATGATTCTGCAGGGATATTTCGCCAGGACCGGAGATTACACCAAGTGTAGAAACACGCTTCTCCACCCCATCCCGGTATATTTTCAAAGAGCTGTTGTACGCTGAGATTGAACCTCGTAGCCAGGTATTGGCAGTTGGTTTGTCAGTATTGTTTTCAGGGGTATCCGAAAGGTGCTGCCAGCCGTAATAAGGTGGTTCCAGGAAGGAATGACCTCCATTAGTACCTGTGGTTCGCGAATCACTTCTACCCTTATATCCCGTTCCGGGATTTCCGAAACTGCCACGAATGCCAACTTCCGATATGGCTTCAGCGGAAAGACGAAATCTGTATTCTACCACCCCATTGCTGAAATTGGTGTAGGTTGGATAAGAACCCAATACGGAGTGTCCATAAGTTCCGGTGGAATTACCTCCATCATTACGCACAAAGTTATCCCCTTTGGGGATGGAAATTGTGCTGCCATCAAGGGTTTTATGCTTTGTCCATTGTGTCAGGCTGTTGTTAGTACGGTTAAAATCATCAAAAAACAGGAAGGTATCCAGGCCGTTGGAAGTAGTGGTAACCGAAGGATTGCTACATTTCATGGTCAGATACAGATTAGACGTGGATAGGTCGCCATTCAATTCTACCCAGAAGGTGGCGTTGCTGCCATAAGTAGCATTCTCCATCCAATAATCCAGAGCATTATCACCTTCAAAGAAACGAATATCGCCGAAGTCTTCACGGCAATTGCTTTCCACATATATATTTTCACCGCTGTCCGTGCCAGCAGAGCGATATACTTTTACCCTTATCTGATAGCCGGTTCCCGCATTGGCCGTTTGGCCTATCACCTGTCCTTTGGCATACATCCATTGTTGTGCAGTGCAGAATGTTTGATCTCCTCCGGAGCTTGTTCCACCCACTACAGATCCTGCTGATACAGAGATGTTGGAAGTGGTTATGGCTGAGATACCAATATTTTTATCCGGAGTGGCAGAAACTGCAGCATCCGTAGTAATCCAGAAATACTGCGTAGCTCCAGAAGCCAGGGGCAATGATAAACTGCTGAAGCTATGTGAACCACTGCCCAAGGAACTGGTGATATCTGTACCCAACTGACCTGCAGCATTCAAATCATCCAGAATTCCTGTCCACAATTGGAATTTGCTGATATCCACACTGGCATAATCTCCGGCAGAAACAAAGCTAACTGAATTTAAACTGACATTGCCATTGCATGATAGAGTAAATCTATGCAAGGCTCGTTTGGCTTGACCTTGTGCCAAAGGTGACACTGAAACCGCCGGACTATTGGAGGCCAGAGTAGTAACCAGTGAACCTATGGTTTGGGTTCCTCCTGCAATGCCGGAACCACTTACACTGGCTCCCGATACTGTAAGGTTCCCATAGGGCAGTACCGATACTGACAGGGTTCTACCGCTAACTGCACTGGAAGTGAGATCTGCGGTTATCCAGAAATAGCGTATTGAGCCGACCGCCAGGGATTGGGATAAGGTTCCAAAACTATGGCTACCCTGTCCCAGAGAGGTGGTGATATCCGCACCAATCTTTACAGCTGAACCAAGATCGTCGCTAGTACCTGTCCACAATTGAAATTTGGCAATATCTGTGGCAGTAGCAGTTCCGGTAGTACTGAAACTAAGCCCGGTAAGAGTAGCGGTTCCTGTAGCCGCATCTCTGGTAAGCAGGAAACGATAAATGGGGTTCTTCACCGTGCCATTATTTACAATCCCAGCTTGTACCGCAGGATTGGAGCTGCTCAATGCCACTGCGGGACCCACGATGCTCTGGGCTCCGCCTGCATAGGCTGTTCCTGCCTTATTACCAGATACTGTAAAGTTACCGGTACCCATGGCGGAAACGGTAATGGTATTTCCTACGGTGGCATTGGCATCCAAATCGGCACTGATCCAAAAATATCGGGTGATATTGGCAGTTAAAGCCTGGTTTAACGAGGAAAAAGTGACAGTGCGTCCAGAAGCGGGAATAGTGGTGATATTCGATCCTAATTGCGTAGCAGAGGCGAAAGTGTCCACTGTGGAAGTCCACAATTGATAGCGGTCAATATTGGTAGTAAGATTTGTTCCGGTGGCTACAAATGTAATCTGGGTAAGAGTGGTGGGGCCATTGGCAGCAAGAGTGAATCTGTAAATGGGGTTCTTCAAGGTCCCCCTGCCAATATTCGCCGCAGG
>CAZSST010000016.1:17558-18645 GCA_964609575.1 uncultured Candidatus Cloacimonas sp. | reverse complement strand
GAAGCAATCGTCTGCACACCACCGGCATAAGCAGTACCGGACAACATTCCCTCAGAAACAAGTAATGCCGCAGTAGTAACTGCCGATACGCCAAGAGTGTTTCCTGCCACGGCTGCAAGGCCGAAATCAGCAGTTATCCAAAAGTAGTTTACAGCATCGGCACTCAGCGTGCTATTGAATGGAGCAAAGCTTCTGCTTCCAGCACTCAGGGAATCTGTTTTGGCCGTGCCCACCTGAGTGGCCGTGGAAAGATTGTCGCTACTATTTGCCCACAGCTTGAAGTTGTTTATATCTGTGGCAGTGCAAGAGCCTGTAGTGGTGAATCGAAGTCCTGTGAAATCCACTGAGCTATTTGGCTGTAAAGTGAAGCGATACACAGGTACCTTGGCTGTTCCGGGAACGATGGAAGCTGCAGCTATGGCCGGATTGGACGAACCAAGAGTGGTTGCTGAGGATATAATCTTCACATTTCTATTCCAAAAACGTGTATTGTTCTGCTGACCCCATGCGTAAACCCTGATACAGAAAGTCTGTCCACTGGAAACAGCATAGCTCAATCCCGTAAAACTTGTTTGCGCTGGAGAACCACTGGCAGGAGAGAAATTACCCATAAGCTGTTCCGCAGCGCCATTTATAGAGTAATATACTGCTGCCGAACTAGCCCAATTCCCTTCGTACATGCTGTATAGCGACACTTGGTTTATAACGATTGCCGCACTCGCAGTAACAGTATACTGGTAGTAATCATTCAGGTTTCTTGATTGGCTTTTCCAGCCTGTACAGAATACTCCATTGCTTCCATAGCCAAGTGTGCCCACACCACTTCCCTTTACCAGATTAGCACCCGTGGCAGATCCTGAGGCAGTGGGAGTCCCATTGCTGGTTAAAGGCCATGTAACTGCGGCCTGCGAGTATAACAAAGCTGTAACCGACAGCACCAGCACAAGAAGTAAATTCCTTTTCATAAGTTCCTCCAAAGAACTACGATGTAATAAGTAATATCAAGCAGATGAGATCGATACATTATCTTGTAGATAATCTCAGGTGAATTCAGCCTTCAGAATCTAAGAGCATCCAATAACCTGAT
>CAZSST010000016.1:10758-17458 GCA_964609575.1 uncultured Candidatus Cloacimonas sp. | reverse complement strand
AATGTATTAATCACACCTCAGATTCATTTGTGATGCAATGAGATTATTGTCAATAGAGAATTTGAGATTTAATCCGGTATATATGATACTACTGTGGATATATTTCAACGTGCAACATTACAGTCTTTGTCTATAACGATCTAATACCTTTTCGGACAAACCTTTCCCCCACAGCACCGAAACCTGTAAGATTGGTAAGCTTATTGTATTTCGCTTATTTCAGAATGAGAGCTTTCTCCACGTGCCGGCTTCTTCCATTTTCAGCTTTCAACAAGTAAATCCCCGCTGGAAGGTGCTGCCCATTTCCAAGGCAAGCATTCCAGTTAATCAGCGTGGAACCGCCATTATGATATGCATGATATATGTTACCGAGTTTACGTCCCCTGATATCATATACGTCCACAGTCACGTTACCGGCATCCTTAAGCGAAAGCGTCATGCTGCATTTATCTGCAAATGGATCGGGATGAACACATAGTTTTATACCCACCTCGGGAGTTTGCATATCATCCTCGATAGCCACGGGGATTTCTATACTTACAATGTTGCTGGGTTCGGACATCCCCATGGAATAGCGCGCTTCCACTGTATAAGCATACATTCCCGGAGCAAGGCCAAGATCGCTGTAGGCATTTATCTCCGAAGTGGCAATCTCAGCGCCATCGCGGCAGATTTTATAATCATGAATAGTATATGGCGTGTCGGGTTCCGTCCAGCTAAGGTAAACGTCATTTTGCACCAGGGTGGCGCTCAGGTTTGTGGGCGCCAGCAGAATCTCTTCCAAAGCAAGCTGCCAGCCCTGATCTTGCAGTATCCCCAAAACGATTGGAGCAGGATAATGGATCACCAGACCATTATAAGCGGTGGGCACTCCGGATGCATTTTCGCTGCCCGTGTAAGCCGATTCGAGCAACCTTGCCGTACGTGCCAGATTGAATCCATTGGCATAGAGCACTGGCTCTTCTCCGGCGGCATACTGCATCGCATGAGGGCCATGATAACGAAGGTTTCCACCCGTAAGCTGGGCATGAAGAGCCGGGGAAGGATTCGGAAAAATACCGGTATCAGTTAAATACTGCGCCTGAGTATTACAAATGAAGGTATCATACAGCGCCGGAAGGTTTTGCATTGGTTCCCACACAAAAGAAGTGCTTAGTCCCAAAACGCTGGGATCGATCATCCCATAGGAACCATAACCCTGCTGTACATAGAAAGAAGATTGATATCCCAAGCCATAAGCCGTGGCCTTAATCATCTCCGTAACAAAATCGATGCTACTGCCCGGACAAGCCCCATCCAAGCCATAATACCAGGGCTGCGTGGGATTCACGATAAAATCCACATCCGCTTCCGTGGGATTCAAATCCGTGCCACTTAGCGAATTAGCCAGCGCCGTGCTAAACCATACATTCTGCACTGGTGCTCCTGTAAAATTGCGGATCAGATTTGGCAAAGTTATCACCACAAAGCCGGGGATGGTTTGCAGCGTAGCATGAATTGTGATGGGCACAGGAGAATTCAGCAGAGGTTCCCAAATCCCCACGGCATACTCAAAAGCAGCTTGCTGCTCGGTATTGAAACCAGTGTAGCTCACCTGGATATCGGCCATGGCAGCAAGCGACACACACAAACAAACAAAAACAAGAATCAAAGTGCATTTCATGATACCTCCCATGAAAACATAACTTATGGCTCATTTGATAATTGGATTCATGATTCTGTCAAGGCAAAATTTGCCTATCCACAGTCAGTACGGGCAGGAACTGTGGAACAATTTCCACCTCAGCCCGGAATCACTCTCCATGTGATCCCCATGCAATCCCCATGCACTTGCCCGGGAACCGCATGGGCGTCTTCTGATAAACAAATATGCAGCGTTCCTGAGAGCTAAGAAAAAATAATTCTTGACACCTACCCCCCCCATAACAATAGTTTACGAGGCTAATGAGTCTCGCAAAAAAAGCTGTGAGGTTGTAATGAAATTCTGTATGTGGCTATTAATGACAGTGCTGGTGGCCAGTTTGGGAGCATTCGCGGTTCCCTTTAGTGACAAGTCCCTGCAAACGGATGTGAATATGCTTCCCCCCATGACCAGGGTTTCCCCCGAAGATAAAGCTCCGGAAAAGCTGCAAACCAATGTTTGGCTGTGGCAAAGCGCTAATACTCTGCATGTATCCTTTGCTTGTGAGATCGATTCCAGTTTCGCTATAGGGCAGCTTAGCACCAGAGACGGCGTTCTGAATGGGGATTATCTCAGGCTTAGATTGATCACTCTTCCAGAGGCTTATTTTGCCTATGTATATTCCTTTGCCCCCACCGGAAATCTGTGGGACGGAGTTCAGGCCCTGGGCAGTTTCGACATAAATTATAACACCGGATACAGCTACACCAGCACAGTAAAAGACAATATCTGGAAAGTTGAGGCCACTATTCCCCTTGGAGAGCTTCGCTTCAAGCAACACCTGCCTTATCGCTGGAAAGTGATCGTAAGCCGTTACAATAAAAGCAGCAACGAAAGCTACATGATGCCCTGGGTACTCACCAAAATGCAAAACGATTATTTTGCCAAAGCCTTTGATGTGGAATTGGATATGCGTATCAAACGGAAAATTGACGTTAATCTCAGACCCTATATTGTGAAGAGCTATGATCTGCTGGCCAAAACCGATAGCTTCGATCCCGATAATCTGGGGCTGGACATAGCTTTAAAACCTGATCCCAGCACCCGCATCAAACTGAGCTACAATCCCGATTTCAGCGATGTTCCTCCCGATGATGCCGCAGATATTTACAATCTGAAAACACCCATGTATTATCCCGAAAACCGGTTCTTCTTCATTGAAGACCTGGATGTTTTTGGGATTCCCTACTACCTTCTGAACACTCGAAAAATAAACAAACCCTCCCTGGCACTGAAGGCTACGGGCAGCGGAAGCTTTTATAACTGGGGATTTATGGGAGCCAAAGATACCCAGCAGAAGCTCGGTAGCATGGTGCTTAGCCCCGATGATTATTTTCAGGTGATCTCCTTTATGCCCCGCACCAAGGGCCTGCGCCTGGCAAATTCGCTAATCTCGAGGGTAAACAATGATTACTATAACCATCTATTGGCAACCAATTATCGCCTGATTCCCCATCAGGATGTGATGATTTCGGGGATGCTGATGGGTTCCATAAAAGACGATGACCGCCATGGAGAAAGCGATGACCAGAAGGGTGGCATGGCAAATCTGCAAACTGAATACAGCCCTGGCGACTGGACTTTTTCGGGATTGTACACCACCATTAGCAAGGATACTCGTGCCGATATGGGCCAGATTTCCGAAAAGAACTATCAGAAATATGGGGGAGATATCTCCTGGGACAGCCCCGAAAGCAAGAAATACCTCTCCCGGCATGGAGGCTATGTTTATTATGAGAAACACGATTACTGGAGCAAGCATGACAGTGAGCAGTATCTGGGGATGAATTACTATGCCAATTTCCGCCCGAATTACTACTTCAAGCTAAATTTCGTGAGTGGCGAAGAGCTGGATAGAACAAATTTTAAACATGGAGTTTATAGCACAGATGGCAGCTTTACCTATGATGAGTGGCCATGGCTGAATATTTATCTCAGCTATAGCCGGGGACGAGAAATGGTGTATGACCTACTGGATGCCTATATGATCAGCAGCTATACTCTGCAACTTAGCGGAAACGTCAAACAGAGCTTTGCCTATGATCTGGCCTATACCCTTCAAGATTACGGCTATCCCAAAGGCACTTGGGATGTGAATGGCTACTATCAATTGGACGATAGCTATGCCATTGTAAATGCAAAACTAAGCTACACCCCGCGGCAGCAGTTACAATTCTCGGTGGGTAGTGGATTAAGCACCTACGAGGAAGAGCCTATCTTTGCCGATGTAAATTACTATGGTAATCTGCGCTATGAATTCAAGCCCGAGTGCTTCCTCTATCTGGGAGCCCGCAGTCACCAATATCAAATTGCCAGGCCCGATTTTAGCGATCCTGCGGGAGATTATTACAAAGCCAGTGCTACTGCCTATGCCAAGCTGAGTTTAAGCTTGTAAATCTGCCAGTAATACAGCTTTATTCTTGCCTGCAAAGGGGCAGGGTGATCAAAAGGCTTGACTGATTTCGCTTATTTTGGCGGTATGCCCTGAAGCAAAAAAAGCCAAAAGGATCGTCATGAAAGCGGATCTGATAGTAATTAACATCAAGGAATTGATCACCTTCAAGGGGATAACCCAGCCGGTTTGCGGACAGGCCATGGAGCATCCCGAGATTATTACCAATGCGGGAATCGCCATATTGGATGGCAAGATCATTGCCGTGGCCAGCAGTGATGAGATTTTAGGCCAGTTCACGCCCACGGAAAGCATCGATGCCTCGGGACTGATGGCCCTGCCTGGGTTTGTGGATTGCCATACCCATCCGGTATTTGTGCACACCCGTGAAGGCGAATTTGCCCTAAGGCTGAAGGGTGCCACCTATGTGGAAATAGCTAAAGCCGGGGGGGGAATACGCAGCACCATTGCCACCACCCGTGATGCTTCCGAAGCAGAGCTTTACGACTTGGCCGCAAAGCGCATCATGCAGATGATAACCCAAGGCACCACCACCCTGGAGGCAAAAAGCGGTTACGGTTTGGATACCAACAGCGAACTGAAACAACTATCGGTAATCCAGCAACTTGGTGAAAGCCTTCCCCTGGATATCGTTCCCACCTTTATGGGCGCACATGAATTTCCTGCTGAATATGCCCACGATCATGAGACCTATATCGAAATTCTATGCAAGGAAATGATCCCCGCTGTAGCTGCTCAAGGCATTGCAGAATTCTGCGATATCTTCACCGAAGCCCATGTTTATGGCATTGACGAATCACGACGCATCCTATCCTGTGCCAGAAATCACGGCCTGAAGCTGAAGATGCATGCCGATGAAATTGAAGCCATGGGAGGAGCTGAACTGGCTGCTGAACTTGGCTGCACCAGTGCCGATCACTTGGGCATGACGGATATCAAAGGCATTGAAGCTCTGAAAGATGCAGGAGTTATCCCCGTATTGCTACCGGCAACTTTGTTCTCGCTGCGCAGCAAAACCTACGCCAAGGCCACCCTGATGCAGGACAAAGGCTTACCAATCGCCATCGCCACCGATTATAATCCCGGAAGCTGCAATTGCGATTCGCTACCCTTTACTATGACCATTTCCTGCTTGAATATGGGTCTTAGCCCCGTGGCCGCCTTGTGCGCTGCCACTCTTAATGCCGCTTTTGCCATAGGCAGAGGGAATCTGGTGGGCTCGCTGGAACCGGGAAAACTGGCCGATATCACACTTTGGGATACCCCTAGCGTGGAATTTATCCCCTATCATTTCGGCTCATCCCACCTGAAGCGCAGCATCAAACGCGGTAAAACCATCTATCAAACATGAGCGAAAATCAGGTTTTAAATAGCTATAAGGTTCTGGAGAGCATCTCGCACTCCCGGCGTTACAGCTTGTATCGAGCCGTGCATATCGACAGCGGCAGGGAAGTGATGATAAAAACTCCCGATTCGTTGCAAAGCAAGAACCAGAACCTGATAACGGCACTGATGGCTGAAGCCGAAGCCGCAAAAGCTCTTGCTCATCCTGGAATACGTGCCTGGTATGCCAGCCAGAATGAGGAAGGCGCGGCCTTCTTTGTGGGAGAATACTTTGCCGGCGAAACTTTGGCCAGGTATCTTAGTCCCGAGCATGAGCCCATCCCCCGGGAAACTGCGCTACTGTGGATAAAAGAGCTGTTCTCCGCGGTGGATTATGCCCATCAACAGGGCTTTTATCATCTGAATCTCAATCCCTATAATATTATCATCAATCAGGATTCGCGGCCTAAGATAATCGGTTTTGGCAAGTCCAAAAACGCCTGGCTGAATGGCGAAGATGGCCCCATGCCCTGGCATCCCATCCTTTTCGTGGCTCCCGAAACCTTTCAGGCCGGACTGGCACATCATCCTGCTGATCTATTTTCTGCGGCCGCAGTAGCTTACCTTATTTACTGCCATGCCCTTCCCTGGCGCGTGGATCAGCAGCTAAGCTACGAAAAACAAAAGCAACAAAGCCTGTGCCGGGCTGTAATTATGCCGGAGATTCTGAAGAAAGACATGCCCGACTGGCTCTTCAGTATCCTGCTGGCCTGCCTGAAGCTCGATCCCACGCAAAGACCAGGCTCGGCTTACGAAGTTTTGCAGATTATCGCCAAGGAAACCTCTGAAACGGCTGAGAACCCGACTGAAACCATTGTTGAAACCCCGGAAGTAACTTTGGAAACGGACGTTACTGAGCCTGAAGCAGAGCCCGAAACGGAGATGATGCCTGCTTCGGAGCTACCAGAATTACCCCCGGAGCAACCATTTGTATTGCAGATTCTGGATGAGGAACCAACACCGGAAGCTGTTCCTGAGCCCGAACCTGTGTCAGAACCAGAAATCACTCCCGAACCTGAGCCGGAACCTAAGCTAAGCGAATTGGATGATGACGATTCGCTGATTTCGCTTTTTGCCAGCCTGGAAGAGGATGTTTCACCGGAACCTGCTCCTGTGCCGATTACCGAATCCCTGGAACTGGAAGAGGGTGAAGCGTTACAAAGCAAAGAAGCGAAGGATTTGGTTTCAGAAGGGGTGAGTGTTCAGGATGACGCTTTGGAAAG
>CAZSST010000016.1:0-10658 GCA_964609575.1 uncultured Candidatus Cloacimonas sp. | reverse complement strand
GGAAAGGGTGAGTGTTCAGGATGACGCTTTGGAAAGCGTCAGTACTACGACACCCCAGCACGCCAGCACTCCAAAACCAAGAGCTCCTCTCTACCAGCCAGATCCCTTTTTCCGAAAGCAAAAGCCCGAATCCACTCTCGATACCGGAGCATTGCAGAAAACCTTTAAACTGCTGCTATGGTTATCTTTGGGAGTGGTGTTCTTCATCATTCTGAAGTATGTGGTTTTTGCTAAAAGGCCAAAGTTTGAAGTTACAAAAAATGCCCCAGAAATCGAGGCGCCGCAAGAGGGAAAAACCGTAGCCAATGAACCCATCGGTATGATTCTGGTTAAGGGCGATACTTTGGTGATGGGCTCCACCGGTCCCGAAGCGCAGAATGATGAATTCCCATTGCTAACGCTTAGTGTAAAAGCATTTTACATCAGTCCCCGGGAAATCACGCAAAACGAATGGCAGATGATAAATCCCGAAAATCCCTCGCGCAATCAGGATAAAGACCTTCCCGTGGAAAATGTGTCTTTTTACGACATCATCGAATATTGCAATGCCAAAAGCCTGAAAGATGGCTTCCAGCCTTGCTATGACTTTTTTGGCGAGGATGTAAGCTGCAATTTCGAGGCAGATGGCTATCGCCTACCCACTGAAGCAGAATGGGAATTCGCCGCCAAAGCAAGACAGCGCTACGATTTCCATAGCTACAGCGGCTCCGATGATCCTGACGAAGTTGGTTGGCATAACGGCAACAGCGATGCCCAATTGCATCGGGGAGGCACTAAAAAGGCCAATAAACTGGGGCTCTATGACCTCAGCGGTAACCTCTATGAATGGGTTTGGAATTGGTATGCGCCCTATAGCTATCGCCATGATCCGGCTACGGGACCTGATAAAGGCACGGATAAGGTTATCAGAGGCGGTTCCTGGTATCACTCCTCCTCTGAGATGCGGGTTACCAATCGTTTTCACGCCAAGCCTTTTGTTAAAACCAACTACATCGGATTCCGGCTGGTGCGTAGCGCTAATATTTAGTGTGGCGGCATGTAGGGTGGAGAAGTGGTAAGGAGGAAAGGTGGAACACGATAGGTTTATCTCATTGCAGGGCTTGCCAATTCAATCTATTATGTCCATTTCGTCCATAAGTTAGGCTGTGTATAACAACTTCCATTTAATCCTGTAAGTTCTTGTTGAATTACCACAGATGAACCTCCAAAGAAATCCCTTGGAGGTTATCAAGAGATATGCCTGGTGTTGATAAACTGGATGTATGGAAGCTGCAAATGAATGAAGAATGAAACAATCCCTCTCCCAGCTTTCTCTCACATTGCCGAAGGCATCTCACCTCCGCAGGTCTCACATCTCGCTCTCACCACCCAAGCTGCCGCCATCATCCCCATTATCGCAGGCATATAGCAGATCGAGCCAATGGTTTTGCGCTGCCTGCCGCGATTGATGATAAGTTCTTCAGGGCTATCCACATCTTCATCGGGCTTCGAAGGCAATTCTGAAGAATACACACAGGGGAATTTTCCTTTTATCCCTCGCCTGCCCAAGAATTTACGTACCCTCCTGGCCAGGGGACAATTGTGGCTTTTATCCAGCGTGGAAAGATGGATAGAGGAAGGATCCATGCGGTTTCCCGCACCCATAATGCTGATAAAGCGGCGCTCATTTCGCACCAGATATTCCAAAAGCCCGATCTTTGGCCCCAGGCTGTCGATGGCATCGATAATGTAATCCGCTCCCACCAGAAGCTCATGGCGATTATCCTGATCGATAAATTCAGTGTGGATTACCACTTCAGCCTGAGGATTGATATCGAGGATGCGCTGGCGCATTATCTCTGTTTTGGGCTTGCCAATGGTGGAATGCAGGGCAATAATCTGGCGATTGAGGTTGCTGGGGCCTACTGTGTCAAAATCGATCAGAATGAATTTTCCTATCGCGCTGCGAGCCAAAGTTTCTGCCGCATAAGAACCTACGCCCCCCAAACCAACTACTGCCACACAGGTTTCTGCGAGGTGTTTCAGGTTTGCTGTGCCGCAAAGAAGTTCCAAGCGCGAGAAATCGGTGTTGTTCATAGCTTTACTATTGCCAGGGCCAGGGCGTTAGCATGTTGAGTTTCAAGCAGTTCATGTGTACCAATGCCGCTGATAAGTGAGCTTTGTTCAATCACATTTAGCAGTCGCAAAAGCGGATTTACTTCATTTTCATGCACATAGTATTGAGTGATGTCCGTTTCAAAGAGATAGCGTTTATCATTCAGAATAGCCATTAATAGCTCACGCTTATCTGGCTTCAGGATTCGTGAAGAAATAGTAAAGAAAGCATTTAGCCTGGCTAATTGATGATAAGCTGCCAATGAACCGGCATAGCCATGCACCAGATACACCAGGGGGTACTTCGATAAGGTTTGATACGCTTCACCCTGATGACCCACAATGTGCAACACTACTGGGAGGTTAGCCTGTTCTGCCATATCCAGTTGCTGCGTAAATACCCGATGTTGCCAGTCCAGATCGGGATTGTTGCGATCCAGTCCAATCTCCCCTATCGCCCAGATACGTTTCTCTTTGGCCAGTTCGGCAATATCGTTCAGGGTGAGATCACACTCATCAAAATTAGGATGAATGCCAGCGCTTAGTGCTACTTCCGGAAAGGAATTTTCACGATGCCAGGCAAGCTCCCGGCGCGTTAAGGCAGAAGAGGCGAAGGCTTTTATCCCCCTCTCCCCCGCATCATTAATAAGTGGTTCCAGGGGCATGATCTCAGCAAGATTGGCCAGATGGCAATGAGCATCGATTAGAATCATAGTTTTAACTCCGGCAAGAGCTTAAGGATATGCTCCGCACTGCGTTTTCCTGCCAGGCCATCCAGGCTGTCGAAGAAAATGGCATTGGCCTTTTGTCTGGCGTAAGCCTGTGCCCCGGGATGTGCCAAAGCTTGTTCTATAGCCGGAACAAGCTCTTCGTAAGTACTTATGCGAATGCTGCATTCTTCCAATAAGTGAGATATTTGGGGTACGCTCCGCTCAGCCAAGGGCAATTTCCAGGATATCAAGGATTTATTCAGGGCACAACATTCGCCGATGATGGAAGAATTATCCACAATGCATACATCTGCCTCGGCAAGGTATGGAAGCGGATTATCCCTTACGTAATGTATGTTTGGCAGGGATAAAATACGCTGCACTATGTTCTTGCTCATCCAGGGATGCAGGCTTACATATACTTTGTATTTGTCTGATAGTTCACTTATGCGATCCATCCATAAGTGCACTGCGCTCATCCCGCTGGCATCATAGGTGGCCGTGAAAAGAATGCAGGCTTTGGCTTCCAGCTCTCTGGAAAAAGCTTTGACGGGCAGATAGGGATCAAGCTTGGGATAACCGCCAACCTTGCCGCAGCTTACGCCCATATTTTGCGCAAGGGCCAGATCTGCCTCACTGGTGAAAAGATAGAGATCGAAGAGATTGTAGTTTTGGGCAGCGGTTAAACGCTTGAAATGATAAGCTCCGTGGGTCATACCAATCTTTGTTACCTTGCGGGATGGAAATTTATGAGCTGCCACCCTGCACATTATCACAGCTTTAGGGAAAACGGGTAGGGATGTAACCTTAATACCCATATTACGCAAGGCGTTGCGGGTTTGAGACTTGTCAGAAACGATGGGAATGGGTTTCAGGTATTTTTGCACGGGCAGCCAGTTTTGCATATCCACGGCGCTGTGGCAATAGAAAACCGTGTCCCAACGGGGCTTGATAAGATTCAGAAATCTCCACATAAGTGAATACAAGGGCTTCAGCAAATAGTAGGAAGCAACCATCAGCGCTTTAGATACAAGTCCAGGCCTTCGGCCAGATAGCGTTCAAAAGCAGGCTTGGCTGGTGTGAATATCCAGCCCTCGGCTTCATGAGTGTAAAAGCCTTTCCCGCGGACGATGGCGTTTATCCCGAAGTGAGCAGCCTGATATTCAAAGAGATAGAGCTTCCCAGAGGCATCTTCACCCAGGTCTATGGAAAGAAATGGGGCATTAAAATGCTGATATAAGTCCCGGGCTTTATCCAGTATGGGTTCGGGAGCCTTCAGATCAAAATCGAAGAGCTTGGCGCCACTGGCCCTGAAATCGCCTGCCTTGGTGTGGCGCTTACTGATGAAATACTTGTTTCCCAATACGATAACGCGATAGTCATAGCTGAGTCCGGGGATAAACTCTTGCAATACAAAGGGAATTTCGGGGGTCATATAATCCTGATACCAGGCTGCATCTTTGCTAAGATCATAATTTGGGTAGCCGGGGAACTGCTTCTTTCTGCGGAGATACTTACGGCGCAGAAAATCCAGCCTTTGGCCAATATTAGGCTTCATTTCGTGCCTATTAAGTTCTTTGTACACGTCATCAATGCTTTTTACCAAGGCCACGCCGGTGCTATTGGAGCCGGTGAGGGTTTTAAAAACCAGGGGAAAGCTGAGAGAATAGTCCTTTAGCTCCCTTTTGCTACTGAAATATAGAGACTTCAGGCTGTGGATATCCAGAGTGTTTTTATATAGCTCTTGCCAGCCCTTGTTTTCGTGGCAACAAAAGAGCTCAAAGGCAGGAACCAGAGTATTGCCACAGCGTTGCAGATACATCAGGCCATCACGAATGTAATGACGCAGGTTATCTCTGTGGCTAAAGCTATAATATATTATGCTGTTATGTGGCGTAATGCGGCCATTAACCACTTCATGAAACTCATGCAGATGCACCTTGTTGCCCAGCTTGGTAAGTTCAGAAACAAATAGTGCCGTATCGATACTCACCCAAGGCTTGCGGGTTTGACCGATGAAGCCGTCATAGCCTGTTAAAATGTAGATATCCTTCATGCTTCTCCCAAGGCTTCCAGAATACTTTTCAGCGCCTGTTCCGGTGTGATCTGGCGCATGCAATGGTGATGCTTTAGCGGACACTTTTGCGGCCCATGGCTACTGCAGGGGCGACATTCAAGAGAAATTTCAAAAACCTTATCGCCCTCACGGTAGGGATAGTACCCAATGCGCTGCACGGTGGGGCCAAAAAAGGCAAAAACCCTTGTCTGAACCGCATTGGCAAGATGCAGGGCACCGCTGTCGTTACAGATCATCGCCTCGCAGCGTTCAATGGCCGCAGCGCTTTGCAAAAGATCGGTTTTCCCAGCCAGATTTACTATTTGTGAAGCGCCAAGCATTATAGCAATGGCATCGCATTTTGGCTTATCCTCATTGCCTCCGATAAGCACAATGGCAAAACCATGCTGCAGCAGCCCCGCAGCCAGTTGCGCGTAATACTCTTGTGGCCAGCATTTGGTAGCCCAAACCGAGCCTGGGGCGATGGCGACAAGCCGGAGCTTTGCTACTTCCTGAAGTAAAGCAGTTACGAACTGCTTATCTTCCACAGCCGGGAAAAGCTCGCTTTGCATACTGAATTCCTTGTTGGAGAGCAGTTTCAGCAGGCTGAGGTTCTTGGCTATCTTGTGCATGCCCCGGGGATGGGGAGTCTTCAGGGTCAGCAAAAAAGGCAGAGTTCCCCTGTCGAAGCCCACTCTTATGGGGATGCGTGATAAATATAGCAATAGATGGGTGCGACCGGAACTATGCGGACTGATAGCCAGATCATAGCGTTCTCTCTTTAGCCTGGCAACCATTTGCAGCATGCTTTTAAAGGGAGAAAGCCGCTTGGGATAGCTGAGCACTCTATTCAGATGGGGATTATTCTGCAGAAGCCTGGCTGCAGCAGGCACCACCAACGCGTCGATTAAAGCGTTAGGATATAGTTCTTTGGTGGCTCTGATAAGTGGAGTAATAAGGATCACATCGCCGATAAAAGCAGTCTGCACAATCAATATACGCTGTATCATAGGCTCTCGTAAAGGCGGATATTGGCTTCCACCATGCGTTCCTTGCTGAAGTTCTGCACTCTGGTTAGCGCATTTGTTCCCAGTTTCAAGCGCAACTTTTCGTCTGCCGCCACAATGCTTATCGCCCTGGCCAAAGCTTCACTGTCTTTTGCAGGCACCAAGAGGCCGCTAACTTCATTTTCAATCATTTCTGCTATTCCCCCGGCATTGGTGCCAATCACAGGCAGGCCTACGCTCATGGCGTCTAATACTGAGGTGCCCAGTCCTTCGCGTTTGGAAGCCAACACAAAGATATCAAAGGCTTTCAAGAATTGCCCCACCTGGCGTTGGAAACCGGTGAAAGTAATGCGTCCCTCCAAGCCAAGTTGCTTTGCCAAAGCTTGAATTTCTCCCTTTAGCTCCCCATCGCCCACCACCATGAAGTGTAAAGCAGGGTTATTTTGGGAAGCAAAGGAGGCAGCCGTGATTAAATTGCGATAATCCTTGGGGGGAACGATCGCCGCCACAGTGCCCACTAAGATTGCCTTTTGGGGAATTTTCCATCTGGCGCGAAAGTCCTCTGGCAAGGTCACTTCATCAAACTTATGGATATCCACGCCGCTGTAGATTTTATGAATCTTGGTTTGGGGAATGCCATCGGCTTCCATTAGCTTTTGCGTGGCCTCGGAGATAGCTACAATAGCGTTTAGCATGGGGCTTTTATACTTTATTGCCGAGAATATATTCTTACCGATGGGAACATTCACTCTTCGCGTAGCCACCAGATGAAGCGATGGATAAATCATTTTGGCAATCAGTCCCCAGCTAAGTGCGTGACTGCTATGCACATGAAGAAGATTATACTTGTTCCGGCAAGCATAAATTGCCAGCTCAATTCCTGCCAGAATATCTGCTTCAAAACGAAAGCGTATCGGTTGGTAGGGGATGTTCTGCTCTTTCAGTTTCGTTTCCAAAACAGAACCGGGATTGCATACAAAGCCTGATTTATGGCCTTTTTCCAGCATTCCCAAATGCAGATACAGCGCTTGCTGCTGGCCTCCCCGCCACTCATAATTAGGATCCACATGCAAAACCGCAGGCTGTATCATCGCTTATGTTTGTACCAAATTCCCCAGGCGGAATTCTTGCAAAGCAGTAAGCCGTGGTAACCATCCAGAAACCCAAGCTTAACTACATACATCTTCAGGAACTTATGCGTGGCCAGCAAGCCTGCTGCCACAGCTCCATACTTCTTTTGTCCGGATAATTGGGCATAGAAACGTATTTTCCGAAAATGGCTTTCCAGGGTGGGATAGGTGAGGTGATGCATCAAGTGCTTGCAAGTTCCCTGTGGTTGCGTTACTTTAATTCCCTCATGCACCGGCTTATCGTTGAATCCGCCCCTGGTGCGGTTAAATATTCTTAAGGGGGCATCACTTTGCCAGCCGCAGAAGCGAATAGGCTTGCCCAGATAGTAGCTGCGGCGTTTTAAGTGCCACGCCTTGCCCTCGAAATCCCTTTCCCGAAGCGATATAAGCTCCTGTTGCAGCTCTGGGCTAAGCCTTTCATCGGCGTCGATAGATAGAATCCATTCATTGGTTGCCAAATCCACGGCGCGATGTTTAGCCTTGCCAAAGCCTTCCCATCTATCCAGCTTATCTACTTTTGCTCCCAGTTCTTTAGCTATCTTTATGGTATCATCTTCGCTGCCCGTATCCAGCACCACGATCTCATCAGTCCAAGAAAGTGTTGCCAGGCATTCTGCGATATTGGCACTCTCGTTTTTGGTGATGAGCACAGCAGAAAGCTTTGTCATACTTAGCGTTTAAGGAGTTTATAATTCTTGAAAGTGCCGATGGGACCGGTAAGCTTTTCCAAAATAGATAACAAGCGCATCCCCAGCTTTTCATGCTTATGCAAGTGCCTGCCGGGATTAGGCTTACCCGAATATTGCAACTTATCCCCCCAGTTGAACAACGCGATTCGTTCCTTCATCACCTGCGGATGCGTTTCCTTGAATATTTTCAGGCGATCCAGAGGGCCATAATCAAAGTAACTGGGAACGCTGGCATAATGCTTCTCCGCCTTGCTTTTACCCCAGTGTACCGAATCCAGTGCCTTATTCTTGTTACGCATCAATTCCGGCGGGCGCACCCATCCATAATGGAAAATCCAGGCATCCACACTTGCCACGTTCAGCTTGCGGGTGCCTGTTTCCTGACGGGGATTATCGTATGCGTCAAACCAGCGAAAGGACTGCGCACTCTGATAGGAATGAATCTGGGGAAGATTGCGCACGATGCGGATTTCCCAAGGATACCAGCCATGTCCACCGTGATAATGATCGTAATCACCCCAAAAATGCTTGTAGTTAAAGAGCAAACCCTCTACCTGCGCATCATTTAGCAATTCTTCACACCGGGCTTTTATCACCGGTAAATACTTTTCGTGCACCACCTCATCGGCCTGCACATAAAAAAGCCAATCTCCGCTGCACGCCTTCATGGCGATATCGGTTTGATAGCTATTTATCATGCCCCGGTGGCAATACTTCTCTTCCCACACGGTATCGATGATCTTTACTTTAGGATCATTAATTGCCGCAATCAGTTCCCGCGAATGATCATCCTCATCGCCTTTGCCCACTGCGATAACAAATTCATCACATACCGGCAAAATGCTTTTTATGGCTTCCACCGTGGGATAATACAGCTTTTCGCCATTTCGCACAAAGGAAAAACCACTAATTTTCATAAAACTCACCTTAGCTTAGCTTTGCATCTGAATTTTGTATAAATGTTGATAACGTGAATTGCCTGCCAAAAGCTCTTCATGGCTACCCATGCCCACCACTTTGCCTTTTTCCAAAACCACTATCTTATCCGCTTTAATCACCGTGGAAAGCCGATGCGCAATCATTATCACAGTGCGGTTGCGGGTGGCTTCATCGATAGCCTGCTGCACCTTTTGCTCCGAATCGGTATCCAAAGCCGAGGTAGCCTCGTCAAAGATTAGAATGGGAGGATCGGCAACCACCGCTCTGGCAATACATAAGCGCTGCTTTTGTCCGCCCGAAAGGTCTGAGCCCTTACTGGCCAATATGTGCTGATATTTATCAGCGTATTCATCTATAAATTCCGCCGCATTGGCAATTTGGGCAGCTTGCACAATCTGGGCATCGCTTACCTGTTCCTGGCTGCCATAGGCGATGTTTTCTCTGATAGTACGCGTGAAAATAATCGAATCCTGCGTAACTATCCCAAAAAGCCGGCGATAATGATCCAGCTTCAGTTTACGGATATCGGTGCCATCAATCTTGATGCTGCCTTCCTTCACATCGTAAAGCCGGTTGATCAGGTTTGCCACCGTGGTTTTACCCCCACCGCTGGAACCAACAAAGGCGATTTTGCTCCCTTTGGGAATCTGCAAACTGAAATCCTGAAGCACGTATTTGCCTGGCTTGTAATAAAATCCTACCTTATCAAACTCAAGGGCAGCATTAAATTCCCTTTTATCCTGGGCATCCGGGGTATCGCGCAATTCGGGAACGCTACTGAGCATGGGGCCAATTCTATCCAGCGACACCAGTGCTTTACGGATTTCGGTATAAACCTGGGAAAGCACCTTCAGCGGATGCAGCATGGAAAAAAGCGCAAAGAGAAAGGCTGTGAAATCACCAAGGCTAAAGCTTCCCCCCGACTTCAGAATCAGGTTTCCGCCGATGATGATCACCACAATGCCCGTTAGCGCAGTATTAATCTCGGCGATGGGAGTATTTAGCGCTGTGTATGATTGTGCCCGTTTCCACAGGCGGAAGTGCTTGTTATTTATTGTCTTGAAGTTCTCAAATTCCTGTCTTTCATGTCTGAAGGCTTGCACGATTTTCATGCTATTTAGCACTTCTTCCACCACCGAAAATAGCGAGGAAAGCTGTTCCTGAATTTTCTTGGAGTACTTCTTGATCTTTTTACCCAGATAGCCTATGGACAGCGAAAAAATCGGCAACACGAGGATGCTGTAAAGAAATAGACGGCTATTCAGCATATAGGCAATGCGGGCAAACACCAGAATGGTGATCAGCTCGCGTAACGCATTGATAAGCTGATTGATGAATTGTTCGCTAACGATGTCTACATCATTCACCATGCGCACAATTGCATCGCCCACACGGTTTTGCCCAAAAAACTCCAGCGACTGCCCCAGATAGCGTTTGAACATCAGCGCTCGAATATCTCGAATGGTGCGGCCTCTAAGCTGGGCAAAGAGAATACGATGCAGATAAAAGAACACATTCTTCAGGCTGATCACGATTAGCACAAAACCGCAAAGCACATAGAGCAGCGACAGCGAATCGGTTTGCAGCATCAACGCTTTCGCCTTTTCCCACAAGGCTCCATAGCTGCCAAGCCCGCCAAAGAATCCTCCCGCAAAGTGCTCCTGAATCAGGTTCCCCGCCGCAGCCAGAAAACTACGCCAATTGCTATGCACAATCAGCGCTTTATTGGGATTGAATACATAATCGAAAAGGGGGATCACCAGGGTGATGCTAATGCCATTGAAGAGGGCAAAACCCAGCATGCTAACCAGACCGGTAAGCAGATAGTGCCAATACTTCATCATCATCCTGTAAATCAGGATGATATTCGTGAATCTGAGGATGGGTGCAGAATCTATCTTCATATTAATACCAATAAAAAAAGCCAGCAGAAGCTGGCAAGTAAAAAACTGGCACGCCCTAAGGGAGTCGAACCCCTAACCTTCTGATCCGTAGTCAGATGCTCTATCCAGTTGAGCTAAGGGCGCACATCT
>CAZSST010000015.1:4371-27658 GCA_964609575.1 uncultured Candidatus Cloacimonas sp. | reverse complement strand
CCCTTGGACAAAGAAGATCGCCTGGGGCTTCAGCTTATGTATAGCAAAGACTTGCTCCCCTTTTCCGAGCCTTGGGAACGCCAGATGAGTCAAAATCGTTTCGCCTGCCATCTGGTGCATCGCTACAGCCGCGAACATGGCACAAAACCTTATCTTCAAAACCAGCATATGGCAGAAACGGCAAAATCCATGCTTTCCGATCTGGAAATAGGGATTGCTCCGGGATTTTCCCTGGCACATATATCCAGCAAAAAAGAAGAGAATCTTTACGACAGCATCGATTACTCCCGGAGTCATTTCAGCTACATGCTGGAGCTTGGCTATCAAATCCATCCTCATCTGAAGGTTGCTGTTTCTCCATATTCAACTTATCGGGCCTATACTCTCGAATACAATCCCTACACCTCGGCTCGTTCGCTATATCTGGATTTGCCAGTGATGTTGAATACAACTGTTTCAGGCATGGAATTTATCGCCGGAGCGAACCTTGCATTAAAACTCCGCACCCGTTTTAAAACAGACATACATAGCGGAGATAATGAGCTCCCCAGGGATAACAAATCCTTCGTTCCCGGCGTTTGTTTTGGAGCTACCATACCATTCAAAAACAACCCCCGAACTGCAATAAAAGCTTTGTACACCATAGATTTATTGCCATTCTCAGAGGCTTATGGCTATGATAAGATACATGAGAAACTAAGCTTGAACATCAGCTACAAATTCCTTAGGACAGCCAATATGAAAGACCTCATCCCACAGGTTAGCAAGGAGGAGGAGCTGGCAAGGGGAGCATTTGAGATTGGGAATAAATGGTTTGGGAATGAGAACAGATACTATAACATGCCATATCTGAGGTTCGGAACTATTAAACGCCTGCAAAACGGTTTCGGACATGGATACCTGGCAAGCCTGGCATCATTAAAGGCAGAATCAGATGGCGACGTATTGGCCATGCTACGTGCGCAAGTTCACAAGCGCATTTCGTATGCCAGAAGTATCTTTGAGCTCTACGTGGCTCCGGATCTGGGTTCGGAGATTGGCCTGGCTATTAGTGGTGGAGGTAGTGGCCCCATGTCTGATAGCTCTGCTTTCCCATTCACAAACATAATGATTGGCTGGGAAGCAGGAATGAGAGTGAATCTATATAAGCCTTTTTCGCTAATTGCCTTTGCCGAAAAGCAGACCAGCCTGTGGTATCATGGCCCGCTTTGTTTTGGTCTGGGGTTTGAATATTCTTCATCTAAATCGCAGAAATAGAATAGGCATCCGTTCAGCTTCCATACATTCCTTTACAATATTCAAGCATGCCCACCTGATAGCCTCCCATGAATTTCTTTGGAGGTACTCCAGAGGGTAGTAACATTGCCCTTACATGCTTGTATGCAAGCGGAGTACATACTACGATGATGATGTGGGCATTTCCTGAGCCCGAGGATTTTTTTGGAGAAATAAATTGACACGAAAGCAGCATGGCCATTTAGTTGCTTTATGGCTCATAAAGATGATGAGGTAATGTGTGATGAAACTAGAAGAACTGGATTATTACTATAATAAATTCAAATTTGGTGAAGATATTTTTCACCAGTTGATGCAAAAAAGGGTACGGGATATTCTCTTGGTCTCCACTTTTTATGATGCCTTTATCTTTGAACAGGATGGGCGTTTATCAGAGCAGATTTTTGGTGAATACCGGCAGCTGAATCTAACTACAGCGCCACGGATTACCTCTGTTCCCACGGGTCAGGATGCCATCGATAAGCTGAAAGAACAGCCTTTCGATCTGGTGATCACGATGATGCGCATTGGCGAAGTGGGGCCTTTTCAATTGGCGAAAGCGGTAAAGAAGATCAATCCCGATCTTCCAGTGCTACTGCTTTTGAACGTGGCATCGGACTATGTGATTTGGGAGAATAATCCCAAAGACAAGCAGTATATCGACGACGTTTTCCTATGGAACGGCGATACTAAGCTGTTTTTGGCCATGGTGAAGAACGTGGAAGACAAGATGAATGTGGCTTATGATACGGCTCATGGGCTGGTGAGGGTTATTTTGCTGGTGGAAGATTCGGTGCATTATTATTCGCTGTTTTTGCCTTCACTCTATTCGGTGGTGATGCGCCAAACCCAAAAGCTTATCGAAGAAGAAGTAAGCGACATCAATAAACGCCTGAGAATGAGAATACGGCCCAAGGTGCTGCTGGCACACAATTATGACGAAGCTATGGAGCTGTACACCAAATATCAGGAATATCTCTTGTGTGTAGTTTCCGACGTCAGCTATAAAATAGGCAATGAAGTTGATCCCCACGCTGGAATAAAGCTGATTAGCAAGATCAAGGAAAGCAGCAGCGATCTGCCGATGATTTTGCAATCTTCCGATGCGGGTAATGAAGCCAATGCCCAGGAACTGGGGGTGAATTTTTTAAACAAGAATTCCAAGCATCTTTTCGCTGATTTACGCAGCTATATGGTTTTCAATCTGGGCTTTGGTAATTTCATCTTCAGGGACAAGGATGGAAACATCATTGGTGAAGCTGCCAATATTGCCGAATTCGAAGAAAAAATACTCTCCATCCCCGAGGAATCACTAATTTTCCATAGCAAATTCAATCACTTTTCGAACTGGCTGATAGCCCACGGTGAAGTGCAAATCGCCAAAAAGATCAGGCCGATGAAGGTGGAGGATTTTGGCAGTCGTCAGGAATTGCGGGATTATCTCTATCACGTGTTCCGCACTGTTCGCATCGATAAAAACCGGGGCAAGATCATAAATTTCGATGCTGTGTCGCTTTCCGAAATGAATCAAATTATACGCCTTACCGAGGGTTCCCTGGGGGGAAAAGGACGGGGATTGGCCTTTTTGAATGCCCTGCTTTGCACCATGGATTATGAAAAGAAATTTGAAGGCATATCCATATCTTTGCCCAGTACTGCTATAATCGGCACCGCGGAATTCGATTTATTTGTGGAGCAAAACGAAATTCTGCAGCAAATTGCAGGCAAAAGTGATGACGAGATCGACCAGATCTTCATTGCCGGAAAGCTCTCGGAAAATCTGGTTACCCGCCTGGAAGTGTATCTGGACGTGGTTCAATATCCCGTGGCAGTGCGTTCTTCAAGTTTATTGGAAGATTCTCAGGCACAGCCACTTGCCGGAGTTTATCGTACCTTTATGCTCCCCAATAATCACCCCGACAAGCTGCATCGGCTGCGTCAGCTGATGGATGCGATAAAATTGGTATTTGCATCAGTTTATCTTTCTGAAGCCCGGGCTTTTCTTGAAGCGTTGAATTTTAAGGCCGAAGAAGAAAAAATGGCGGTAATAATCCAAGAAACAGTGGGTTGTTTGAAGGGCGGGCAGTACTATTATCCTCATATTTCCGGGGTTGCCCAAAGCTACAATTTTTATCCCACGGCACATATGCTGCATACGGATGGAATCGCCAATATTGCCTTGGGGCTGGGAAAATCGGTGGTGGAAGGCAAGCTGAATTTCCGTTTTTGCCCCAGGTATCCAGCCACAGACATGCTTCCCCAGGAAGAGATGATGCGCAGTGCTCAGAAAGAATTCTTTGCCCTTGACCTGGCACAAAATGAATTTGACCTCACCAAAGGCGAAGAGATTACTCTTTCCAAGATGAATATAAAAGACGCCATGGCACATGGAACCCTGAAATACATTGCCTCGGTGTGGGATTATGATAATTACCGGCTTACCGATAATCTCGAGGAAAGGGGTCTGAAAGTGCTTACTTTTTCCAGCATTCTTAAGCACAACTACTTCCCCCTGGCCCAGATCGTATCGGAGCTATTGGAGATTGGGGAAATCGCTCTGGGCATACCGGTGGAAATAGAATTTGCCGTAAATCTGGACAGCGATTCACGCTATGGTTACAAACCCAGCTTCTATATTCTGCAAATACGTCCGCTTAGCGTTAGCGCCGATGCTTATCGGATCGATGCCACGCAATTGGATAAGCAGGACTTGCTGATGTACACCGAACACGGCATGGGAAACGGTATGATAAACGATCTGAAAGATATTATCTACCTTGATCCCCATAGATTCGATAAAACTAAAACCCAGGAAATGCAGGAAGAAATAGAGAGATTTAATGGCAAAATGGCGGAAAGCGGAAAGCGCTACATACTCATCGGACCAGGGCGTTGGGGTTCACGAGATAGATTTTTGGGGATACCGGTACGCTGGCCACAGATAAACAGGGCCAAAGTGATTCTGGAAACAGGATTGCGCGATTTCATCGTGGAGGCTTCGCAAGGCACGCATTTCTTCCACAATCTGGTAGCCATGAATATCGGCTATTTCACTATACCCTTTGTGTCGCAAACTGATTTTGTGGATATGCAGTGGCTATTGGGACAACCAGCCGTGGAACGGGGTGATTTCTTTGTGCATCTGGAGTTTGCCCATCCCTTGATAGTGCGTATGGACGGGAAAACGGGTTTGGCGGTGATTCACAAATGAGAAAGCTGAGATGATCCATACGAACTTGTGGGCACAGGAAACTGATCTGCTTGAATCCCTGATGCCACATAAGGTGAATCATATTTTGTTGATTGCCTCGCTATATGATTCCTTTGTATTTGAGGTGGATGGCTTTCTGGCGGAACAGATCTCGGAAGATTTCCGCCTGCTTAATCTTGATTCGCAGCCCAATGTGTTTCATGCTTCGTCATTGGAAAGTGCCGGTAAGCTTTTGGAACTGGAACGCATCGAAATCATTATCATCCATCTGGCATCAATGCGTGGCATCGCCTTGGAGCTTTTGGAGATAGTAAAACGCGATCACCCTCAGCTTCCAGTATATATGCTTCTGGGCGCTCCGCAAGACCTGATGTTCATCGAAAACCACTATCAGGAGCTGCGTGGGGTGCAGGATTTCTTTTACTGGAATGGAGATTCGAAGCTGTTTCTGGCTATCATCAAGCTTTGGGAAGAAACCCTGAATATTCCTTATGATACTAAAGTTTACGATATCCCCATCATTATGGTGGTGGAAACCTTTATTCCCTATTATTCGCAATTTCTGCCGGTTCTGTATGAACAGATCATGCAGCTATGTCTCTATCTGATCCGACAGGAGCATCAAAGCCAGTTCAAAAGCCTGTATCTGAATGCCCGGCCACGTATTGTGCTGATGCACGATTATCAGAAAGCCATAAAATTTTACGAGCAATACCACAATTCCATCATCGGCATCATCAGTAACGTGAATTATAACTATCTGGGCAGTTCACATCCCAATGCCGGATTGCAACTTTTACAAAACATCCGCAAGCTCTCCCCCACCCTGCCTTTTTTGATGCAATCCTTCAATCCCATGTACCGGGACATTGTTTCCAGCAATGAGGGTGAATTTCTATATAAAGACATCCCCGGTTTGAGCTTGCAACTCCGCCGTTGGTTGCAGTCCGAAACTGGCTTTGGTAAATTTGTATTTAGGATGCCGGATGGAACGAAACTGCAGGAAGCTACCACGCTGATCGGCTTTTATCACGTATTGCATGATTTGCCCAGAGAATCCTTGCTTTATCATCTGAAAGCAGGGCATATTCATGCCTGGCTTGCTTCCCACGCTGAACCGGCTATGTGCATTTTTATAAAGAACATCCCAGAGCAACTTGAGCCTGAAGCGGTGAAGCAAACCCTGGAAGAAGCACTCTATTCACTCATATCCTTCCGCCGCCGGGAAAAAATACAAGAATACAACGATGAATCTGACCTGAATCTGAACCTGATATATAAAATCGGAGAGGATTCAATAGGCGGCAAGGGCAGAGGTTTGGCTTTTCTAAATGTGGTGCTGAACCGTTATAGCCTTATAGCAGAAAAGCATCCCGATGTTCATATCAGTGTACCAGTAGCAGCCGTATTGGCCACAGGTATCTTTGATGAATTCATAAGTATAAATCCTTCCCTTTCCGATTTGGATGCCATGGAACAGCTAAGCGACGAGGAAATAGACACCCTGTTCCTCAGCAGTGATCTGCCTCCCCGGTGCATCAATGCTCTATGTAACCTGCTTTCGAAATGCACGGTTCCACTGGCAGTGCGTTCTTCCTCGGTGCTGGAAGATCATCTCACCAATCCCTTTGCAGGAGTGTTTCGCACCTTCTTGATCCCAAATAGCAATCGTGATAAGGAACAGCGGCTAAAGCAATTGATTCAGGCTATCAAATTGGTATATGCCTCGATGTTCTTAAAAAATGCCCGAGCCTACCGGGAATCCCTGAATATCCCAGCCCGTGAAGAAAAGATGGCGGTGATTATTCAAAAAGTAGCTGGTTCGCATCGAGGAGACAATTTCTATCCTCTGCTTTCCGGTGTAGCTCAATCATATAACTATTATCCTGCCATGAATACCAGACACGAAGATGGAATTGTATCTTTATCCACAGGACTGGGTAAAACTGCTGTAGAACGCGAACGAACCTTTGCCTTTTGCCCTGCCTATCCAAAATTGGATATGTTTCCGCCGGTAGATATAGTAAAAGGTGCGCAACGTCATTTCTATGCCATAGACAGCAACCGGAGCGATTTTGATCTGGCATCAGGTGAAGACAGTACTTTGTCACGTAACCGCATTACCCAAAGCCTGCTGGAAAATGAATTGTATTCTGTAGGTTCGGTGTGGGATCATGTGAATAACCAATTTCTCAGCGGAAAATACGTGCAGGGCCCAAGGGTAATCACCTACCGTAACATTCTCCATTATGGAGAAACTCCTCTGGCATCGCTGCTAAAGGATTTTCTTAGCCTGGGCAGAGAAGTTCTGGGCTGTGAAGTGGAAATGGAATTTGCCTACGATGCTAATTCACTAAACGGCAAGCAATTCTTCTATTTGCTGCAAATAAGGCCAATAGCTGTAAGCAAACAGCTATACAGCGATGACTTGAATAACTGGCTGAACCAAAAGGACGAATTGGTGCTATATTCATCTTATGCCTTGGGAAATGCCATCGAAGAAAATCTGGATACCATCGTATATCTGCCTCCGCAAAACTTTGACATTGTAAAAACCGAGGCTATGGCTGCGGAATTGGACGAGATTAACCAAAGCCTGAAGCCCCATAAATATTTATTGATTGGTCCGGGACGCTGGGGATCGAGCGACCGCTTTTTGGGAATTCCCGTAGCCTGGAGCCAGATAACCAACGTGGCCACCATTGTGGAAGTTCTACTTCCCAATATGTCCATCGAAGCCAGCCAGGGCAGCCATTTCTTTCACAATCTTTTCAGCATGAATGTAGCCTATCTCACAGTGAAAGAGGAAACAGATTACGTGGCATGGGATTACCTTGATTCACTACCCTCATTGTGGGATGGTAATTTCTTTAGAATCAAAAAAAATCCCCGGAACTTAAAGATTTTGTTTGACGGAAAAAACGCTGCCATTATTAAGTGATTTATGTTGCTTGTTAACCCAAACAAAGTGTATGATAAAAAAAACACAGGAGGTATGTGTAATGACCATGCACGAATTTCTACATCAGGTATCGGCAAAAAACGCCGATCAGCCTGAATTCATCCAAGCAGTTACAGAAGTGGTGGAAAGCATCTGGGACGTTTATGATGCAAATCCCCAATACCGCAAAGGTAAAATCCTGGATCGCCTTGTGGAACCCGAACGGATTATCATGTTCCGGGTACCCTGGCAAACCGACGCCGGCGAAGTGATTGTCAATCGTGGCTATCGCATTGAGTTCAACAGCGCCATTGGCCCCTACAAGGGAGGTTTGAGATTTCACCCCAGTGTAAATCTGGGAATTCTGAAGTTTCTGGGATTTGAACAAATCTTCAAAAACAGTCTTACCACCCTGCCCATGGGGGGTGCCAAAGGTGGTTCGGACTTCAATCCCCGGGGGCGCAGCGATGAGGAAGTGCAAAGATTCTGCCATTCATTTATGCTTGAATTATTCAGGCATATTGGACCCAATACCGATGTCCCCGCAGGTGATATCGGAGTGGGAAAAAGGGAAATCGGCTACATGTACGGGATGTACAAAAAAATCGTGAATGAAGTTACTGGAGTGCTCACGGGTAAAGGATTGGAATGGGGCGGAAGCCTTATCCGTCCCGAAGCCACAGGTTATGGCACCGTGTATTTTGCCGATGAAATGCTAAAGACCAAGGGTGATAGCATCGAAGGCAAGACAGTCCTGGTGTCCGGTAGCGGAAATGTATCGCAATACGCCATCAAAAAAGTGAATGACCTGGGCGGAAAGGTAGTAACCGCTTCCGACTCCGATGGTTTCATATATGATCCCGATGGTATTAGTGGTGACAAATGGAAATTCCTGCTGGATCTGAAGAACGTTCAAAGAGGACGGATCAGCGAATATGCAGACGAATTCAAGGTGAAGTACTATCCCGGAGAACGTCCTTGGGGTATTCCCGGTCAGATCGCCCTTCCTTGTGCCACTCAAAATGAGATTAATGGCGAAGAGGCTAAAATCCTCATCAAGAATGGCTGCCTATGCGTTTCGGAAGGTGCCAATATGCCTACCACCCCCGAAGGAGTGGAAGTATTTCTGGAGAACAAGATCCTCTACGGACCAGGTAAAGCCGCTAATGCGGGAGGTGTTGCCACTTCCGGATTGGAAATGACCCAAAACTCCATGCGCATTTCGTGGAGCAGTGAAGAAGTGGATGCCAAATTGCACGGCATCATGAAAGCCATCCATGAACAATGCCAGAACTATGGCAAGGCTGGAAACTTCGTGAATTATGTAAAAGGTGCCAATGTGGCCGGCTTCATTAAGGTTGCCAATGCCATGATGGATCAAGGTCTTATCTAAACCCAATATTGCCCGGAAGTTCATCATGATGAGCTTCCGGGTTTTATTTTATTATGACAAAAAAACATCGCATTCCAGAAACTCAAGACAGCGTTAACGAATTACAGGAGCGGCTAAAAGAGCTTAGTTGCCTTTATCGAATCACCGATCTGGCCAATCGGCCGGGACTGGATACCATGGACATCCTGCAGCAATCGGTGGATTTAATACCCGAAGCTATGCAGTTTCCCGATAAAACCAGCGCTAGAATTACCACCGGAAATAAACACATTGTCTCGGTTAATCTCATTCCCAGCGAGATCTTTCTAAAAGCGGAAATAGTTCCCCAATATGGAGCTAAGGGCGTTTTGGAAGTATTTTATCCCAGCTCTGGAGTATATAAATTCCTGGATGAAGAACAGCGGCTTGTTGAAGCCATTGCCAAACAACTTGCCTTGGTGATGGACCGCCGTCACATTCAAGAATACAGCGACAAGCTTCAAGATCAATTGCGTCATGCCGATCGTTTGGCTACCATTGGCCAACTTTCCGCGGGTATTGCTCATGAGATTAATGAACCCCTATCGGTTATTCTGGGGTTTTCAGAACTGGTGCTCAGCGAAGCGAAGCTACCCAAGTCTTCCCGCGATGATCTGCAAAAGGTGATCTCAGCCGCCATGCACACCAGAGAGATAGTGCGCAAACTGATGCTTTTCTCGCGCCAGGTACCTCCTTCCATGGAAATTGTGGATGTAAATAAGCTTATTAAAGATGGCTTTTACTTTTTGGAAAACCGCTGTACACACCAGGAAGTGCAGATTGTCCGCAAACTTGATCCTTCTATTCCTGCAGTGATAGCGGATCGGTCTCAAATCCACCAGGTAATTGTAAATCTCTGCGTTAATGCCCTGCAAGCAATGCCCAAGGGTGGGCTCATCACCATAGGCACCCGCAAAGTGAAAGACACCGTGGAAATTGAAATTGCCGATACTGGAACCGGGATGGATTCAGAAACTTTAAAGAAGATATTTTTGCCATTCTTCACCACCAAAGATGTGGATGAAGGCACAGGACTGGGACTGAGCGTAGTGCATGGCATTATCAGCGCACATAATGGCACAATTAAGGTAAAAAGCACCCCCGGAAAGGGCTCGGTTTTTACCGTATCTCTAAAAACTGCCCAATCCCCGGGAGCTAAAAAGGAAACTTCATGAAAGAAGCACCGGAACAAATCCTCATCGTAGATGACAATCCCGATACGCTAAATCTGCTTTCCCGCAAGATCAGCGGCAAAAAAATGAGAGTGCTAACCGCTCCGGATGTGGATACGGCCTTGCAAATTATCACCAGAAACGATATCGATCTGGTTTTAACAGATTATAAAATGCCCCGAATTACCGGCCTGGACCTGATTCGCCATCTTAAAAGCCATCATCGTGATATCCCGGTGATCATGATCACCGGTTATCCCAGCATCGAAAGTGCCGTGGAGGCTGTGAAAATAGGCGCAGAGGAATATCTGCGCAAGCCTTTCACCGATGAGGAGCTTTTCAAAGCGATTGGAAATGCCATCACCAAACGGCGCACTATTAAAAGCACGGGAGAACTCCCAGCAACCAATCCTTTCGGGATTGTGGGAGTATCGCAGGTGATGAAAGACCTTTTTGCGATTATCGATAAAACCACTGGCACCAATGCCACTGTGCTCATTCAAGGTGAAAGTGGCACCGGTAAAGAGCTGATTGCCCGCGCCATTCACTATAATTCACGCCAAAACAAAGCCCCCTTTGTTCCGGTAAATTGCAGCGCCATCCCCGAAAGCCTTTTGGAAGCAGAGCTCTTTGGTTATATGAAAGGTTCCTTCACGGGAGCTGCAGAAACCCGAGCCGGATATTTTCTTACCGCCGATGGTGGTAGTATCTTTTTGGATGAGATTAGTGAAACCTCTCTATCCATGCAGGTTAAACTCCTTAGAGTTTTGCAGGACAAGCAAGTGTATATGATCGGTTCAAAAACTCCCCGCAAAGTAAATGTCCGTATTATTGCTGCCACAAATAAAAATCTACCCCTATTGGTAAAGCAAGGCGGATTTCGCGATGATCTCTATTTCCGGCTGAATGTGCTGCCCATCGATATTCCACCCTTGCGCGAGCACCCCGAGGATATCCCATCCCTCATCAATCATTTTCTGCATAAATATGCCTCGGAAAGCGGCATACCCGTTCCCAGCATCAGCGATGAAGCTCTAAAATCCATGCTTGGCTATTCCTGGCCGGGAAATGTGCGTGAGCTGGAAAATCTTATTTACCGTCTGGTAATCCTCTGTGAAGGGCAGCAAATTCACAGCTCCGATTTGCCCGAACACCTCAAGTTTTGTCTTAGTAATTCCCGGGATTTGAACCGTAGCTTGAAACAGGTGGAAGCGGAACACATCAGAGATGTTCTTAACATGCTGGGAGGAAATCGCAGCAAAGCCGCAGGAATTTTGGGCATAGACCGTAAAACTCTTTATAACAAGCTGAAAGAATACCATTTGGATCAGGAGGAATCATGATTAAAAATCTGGTATTGCAAAACCGCAGCTACAGGCGCTTCAAAGAAGAGCATCGTGTTACCAGGGAACAGCTAACAGAATTTGTGGAACTGGCCAGGCTTAGCCCCAGCGCTGCCAATCTGCAGAACCTACGTTTCAAGCTGATTTATTCGCCGGAAGAATGCGCCGCCATCTTTCCCTATACCAAATGGGCTGGCTACTTAAAAAACTGGGATGGCCCCGCACCTGGAGAAAGACCGGCAGCATACATCCTTATTTTAGCCCCCAGGGGAGAAAGCAAATATAGCCACATCGATACCGGCATCGCATGTCAAAGCATGCTGCTGGGTGCTGTATCCGTAGGCTTGGGGGGCTGCATTCTCGCCTCTGTAGATCGCGATAGAATTCATGATCTTTGCAGCTTGCCCCCTGCAATGGAGATCGTGGTGGCCGTAGCCCTGGGAGAACCTATGGAGAAAGTGGTTCTTGAAGACCTGGATGATACCGGCAACGTGGAATACTGGCGCGACGAACAGGATGTGCATCATGTGCCCAAGCGCCTCTTGAAAGACCTGATTCTTTAGCTGATACGGGTGTATGCGTTCGCTAAGGTTTGTTAGCTATTCCGGGCTACCACGATGATCCCTGTACCGGAAGCGTTTTTCACTTTCATATCCAGCTTCATCAGCAGCATCGCCAGGGGCATTATTAGCAGCAAATAAAGCGGGAGCACCAAAATAAGCTTTTTCTGGCGCAAGTTTAGCGGAGCTTTTATCAGCAGCTTCCAGGCCAGGCGGCCATATTTACCGTAGCTGTATATACTTTTCTCGATAGTAAAGCCACTCTTTTGCAGCTTTGCTTCCAATTCCTGCTTGTTATATCCCGGCCTTACATGTTCGGAGGTAAACTTCGCCGCTTCATCTGTATCAGAGGGAGTGGAGATAATCAGCATTCCGCCTGGAACCAGCGCTTCATGAAAGTTCTTTAGCACGGCCAGGTCATCTTCGATATGTTCCATGATGTCAATAGCAATGGCCATATCATATTTATGGGAGGGCACATAGCTCTGCAAATCCGCGCTTTTAAAGCCAAAACGCCTTTTATGGCGGGTAGACAAAGAATTGGCAAAGGACTTCAGGTAATCGGTTTTTAAGTCTGTAGCAAATACTCTTGCCTCTGGCCAGTAGTGTAATACGTGCCACGAATACTGGCAAAATCCGGCACCTGCATCGTAAAATCCCGCACCCGAGGTATTCGGAAACCAGGCTTCTATTTCTTTTTTCACATAGTGCTGCCGTAACAGACACAGGTCCATCGCTTTGTAAAACAACATTCTAAGAACCGGAAACAGGGATATGTATCTCTCCACCTTATCTTTCAGGGGATCGTATTCCATCTAATAGCTCCTTGGCTTTTTGTACGGCTATTTCTAAGCTAATCATATTTCCCCGATATGCAAATTGTGAAGCGGTTGATTCATCTTCCATAATGCCTTCTAAAATCATTCCCAGATCGTGATGAGGGAGGAATCTTGTTATGTATAAGGAGGGTTCTTGGTTGGGTGTTTGGTGATTCAACCAGCGCAATTGCCATAGAGCATAGCCTGGCAGCCCTGTTATTGACAAATATATGGCCTTATGAAATCTGGATTCATAATGGAAGATATTGTAGTATTCAGCGTGTTTGAAGTTACCCGACACATCCGCCAGGTGCTGGAAAGCTCCTTGGAAGCGATGTATGTGTCCGGGGAAATTTCCGGCTTTGTGCATCACAGTTCGGGGCACATGTATTTCAATTTGAAGGACGAAAATGCCACCCTGCGTTGCACCTTTTTTCGCAATGTGAATTACCGTCTCGATTTTAAGCCGGCTGAGGGGATGCAGGTTGTTTGTTTTGGCCGGATTACGGTCTTTGAAAAAGGTGGTACGTATAACCTGAACGTGCAAAGCATGTCGCAGGCTGGCCTGGGTGTAATGCAGCAAAAAATAGAGCTTCTAAAGAAAAAACTGCAGCAGGAAGGGCTGTTCGACGCCAAGCATAAACAAGCCTTGCCCAAATATCCGCAGCGAATCGGGATCATCACCTCCCCCACCGGGGCAGCCTTGCAGGATATTCATAATATCATTAAGCGCCGCTATCCAGCTGAATTGATCGTCTATCCGGCTGTGGTTCAGGGGCCTGATGCTCCTCCCGGATTAATAAAGGGAATTCAGTATTTTAATGATTCCAGAGATGTTGACCTGCTAATTCTAACCCGTGGCGGTGGTTCACCAGAAGACTTATTCTGCTTCAATGACGAAGCGTTGGTGCGGGCAGTATTCAATTCCCGGCTTCCCATCATCACCGCCGTGGGTCATGAAATAGATTTTACATTGGTGGATTTTGTATCTGACCTGCGGGCACCCACACCCTCGGCCGCAGCAGAATTGGCCGTGCCCGATAAGAAGGACCTGCTGGATTATCTGGCCTCGCTGAAACGCCGTACCGATTTGGGCGTGGAGCGTAAACAGGCCGTTCTTCATAAAGAACTAAGCGATTTGCAACTGCAGCTTTCCCGCTATCATCCCGAAAAGCTGTGGCAAGCTTATCAGCAGCGCTTTGACATGGCCTCAATGAGTTTGATGAACAGCATCAAACAGCTTGAGGCAAAAAAGCTGATGCTGAGTAATGTAGAAAATCGCACCTTAAACTTACTCCGCAGCCGCGTGGAGAGCCTAAAAAGCCGTTATGATACTCAGTGCCGCTATCTGGCAATAAAGCTGAAAGACAGCGCTGCTAATCGTATCAGCAAGCTAAAAATGCAAGTGAGCAGTCATGAAGGCTTGTTGGAGCAGCTATCCCCCCGTCGGATCAGGGAAAAGGGCTGGATTATGGCCATGAAAGATGGGCAAGTGATAAAGTCAATTGGGCAACTGCAAGTGAATGATAAAGTGCAGCTTCACTTCGGTGATGGCAGTGCGGATAGCAAAATTTTGGGCATTAGGGACGACGAGTGAGAAAGCTACTTTTTCTGCTATGCTGCTGCCTATGCTGCGTCTTTCCGATAAGCACCAACGCAGAAGTATATATCGATGCCTCTGATATTATGATTCCAGCAGGATGTGAAGAAATTCGCTCCCTATGGGCATTGCCCTGGGATATCAGCTCACCGGAAAGGGTGGCCAAACTGGTGGAAACAGCCATCAATAACCATCAAAATGAATTGCTGGTGGAAGTGCGCTATCGCTCCGATGCGCTATATGATACATCCCGGGGAGCTGCAAGCTATCCTAATCCCGAACCACGCAGCCATGTGCTGGAGCTTCCGGGTTATGATCCTTTGGCTGATGTTATTCAATTGGCACATGCCGCAGGTATCCAGGTTCACGCCTGGGTGATCGCTTTTAATGCCACCCCCCTGGATAAAGCGCTATTACAACGCAATTACATTTATAACGAACACCCGGAGTGGATTACCTACGATAAGAATGGCCGCATTATGGCTACCAGCACCCAGTATGGATACTACATCGATCCCGGCATCCCGGAAGTGCAAGATTATCTGCTGAATATAATCGGCAACCTTGTTTCGGGATATCCGGAACTGGATGGGATACAGCTTGATTACATCCGCTATCCCAATGCCACTCTGGGTTATCATCCTGTGTCGCTTAAGCGTTATGCCGATTATTGTGCTGCCGGCGCAGAGATCAGCTTTAATGAATGGCGCATCATGCAGATTACAAGCTTTGTGCAGCGCTTTCAAAGCCTGGTAAAAGGAATTGCGCCACATCTTATTACCAGTGCCGCAGTTTTTGCTGATATTGCAGATGCCAATGTGGATTATGCTCAGGATTGGACTAAATGGCTGCAATATGGATATATTGATCGCGTTTACCCCATGGCCTACAGCACCAATATTACCACTTTTGCAAATCAATTGCAACGCTATAAGCTTTTAAACAGAAACGAAGGCATCGTTATTGGCACACGGGCTTGGCGTGATGACGGGGGAAGCCTGCTTCTGCCGCAGGGGTTCAATCTGGCCGCTCTGACAAAGAGGATCGAGCACGTGCGGGAAAATAACTTCGCCGGAATTGCGCTGTTCAGTTACTCGGGAATAAAACCTGATGAGGCTTGGAAACTGCTTGGGAAGATGAGCTACCCACCTCAGAAGCTTAAGAATGAATTTGAGGATACTCCTTGAGCAAGCTTAGCAAACAAGCAGGCCTGCTTGGCGCCGCAGATTTCTTCCGCTTTGGGCTAAAGAGCCTTATCGGAATTGCTTTGGCAAGGCTGATCACTCCGGGAGAACTGGGAACTTATCGCCAATTGTTTCTAATCTATTCCACGTTTTCCACGCTGATCTTGCTGGGAATTCCTCAAAGCCTGCTTTATTTCTTGCCTAAAGTAAGCACGGATGTGCAGCGTAAGGCACTTATCGCCAGAACCTTGAATCTGGTGTCACTGCTGGGATTGCTCTTCGCTTTGGGCATTATCCTTTGCCGTCATGAAGTAGCCTATCGTTTTGCAAATCCCAGGCTGTCCGAATTATTACTACTGTTTGCTCTTTATCCAATTTTTATGCTGGTTACTCAGCTTTACAGCTCCGTGATGCTGGGCTTGAAGCAAGCGCTGCGTGCCGCCAAATTCACTATTTTTGCAATTGGCTGTGATTTCATCCTGATTCTGGGGACTGCCCTAATCACCAGAAACCTGAATCTTATCATCATTGCTCTGATAGTATCAGCTTTTTTACAATGGGGATATGCACAAGTGCATTTATGGAGCTATCATTCCTGGTTTGATGGCACCATCTACTCGGGATTAAAAGAACAAATGCATTATGCAGTGCCCCTGGGAATATCATCCATCATTGGGATGCTCAGCGTGCAATTGGATAAATTCATGATCTCGGGTTTTTTCACTCCCGAGCAATTCGCGGTGTTTTCGATAGGGGCTATGGAACTTCCCTTGGTGGGGATTTTGGCGAATTCTGTTAATTCTGTGCTGCTACCCCATCTTAGTTCCTCCCATCCCCGTGAAATGGGCGATCTCTTTAGCGGAGCCGTGCGCAAGAATGCTCTGATAGTCTTTCCTTTAACTGTATTGTTTTTTATTTTTGCAGAGCCGCTGATGGTGTTTCTTTATGGCCACATCTATGCGGAAGCCGCGCAATATTTCAAGATATACCTGCTGATTTTACCACTAAGAATTGCCACGTATGGTATTCTCTTTCAAGCTTTCGGCAAAACCAAGCTGATCATGTTGATCTCAATATTCACGCTGTTTAGCAATGCCTTCCTTAATTTCTTTATGATCCGAAAATGGGGTATGCAGGGTGCAGCCTTTGCCACCGTTATCGTTACCTGGCTTTCCGTGGTTATCTATCTTATCTTGATGCGGCGAAACCTGAGGCTAAGGCTGTTGTCACTGTTTCCCGTTGCCAGGATCATCAGAACCGCATTAGTAGCATTACTTTCCGCATTACCCGTATACATCCTGTTTGTTGTAACAGCTTTTCCGCTCTTGCGGGTTGTATTCGGTTCGGGGTTGTACTTGCTGAGCTTTCTTATAATGGGAAGACTGCTGGGAATAATTCTTGATTGTGATCTCGAGTTTATCCGCTCCCTGTTTATGGACTTCAGAAAGAGATTTGTAAGATGAACTACCACGATCCCCAAACCTGGAACAACTATGATGCGACACATCAGGCTGCAGCCCGGATAAAAGCAATCCGCAGCTTCATCCCCAAGGATGTGCAAACCATCCTCGATGCCGGCTGTGGCAATGGCCTTATTGCCAATGAGCTATGCGATAGTTTTCAGGTAACCGGAATCGACAGTTCCCTGGAAGCGCTGAAATATCTTAAATGCCCGGCACAACAGGCCTCACTTACCCAAATCCCATTTCCGGATAAGAGCTTTGATTTGGTGATGTGCAACGAAGTTTTGGAACACCTGGATAATGTATCCCTTCACCAAGCCATATCGGAACTGCTGCGGGTATGTGATAAACATCTGCTTATCGGCGTTCCCCATCGCGAGCAACTGGATAATTTGCTGGTTCGATGTGCAAGGTGTGGGCATGAAGAACATCCCTACGGACATCTACAGTCTTTTTCACTTAATGCCCTTAATCAGCTCATTATGCCTTCTGGCACCTATCGTAAGCATCTTATTTTTGGTCCCGATACACGTGATTATCATTCCTTGCTGTTAAAACTAAGGCATAAAGTAGTAAAGCAGTGGTTTCGTCCTTATGATGGATGGAGCTGTTCTCGCTGTGGCTCCTCCAGTTATCTGGCTAAAAGCTCTCTGTTTAGCATGATACTGAACACCCTGAACCGCGTAGTAAGTAAATCACGTCCCTATTGGCTGATGGTGCTTTACTCCAAGCAAGAAAAGCAATGAAGAAAGTACTGATTATAGCATATAACTTTCCTCCCAGCGGTGGCTCCGGAGTGCAAAGAGTAGCAAAATTCACCAAGTACCTGCCTGATTTCGGGTGGACGCCCATTATTCTCACTGCTGATTACCGCTTTCAAAAGCAAGCTCGTGATTTTAGCCTGGCAGGAGAATTGTCTTCATCCCTAACCATCTACCGGAGCTTTACCCTCGATGCCCGTTGGCTTTTTAAGCTATTGTGGGGATTAAAATTACATAAGGTGGTTACCTGGATTAGTTTTCATTGGTTCATTCCCGATCCGGAGATTCTATGGCTGCCCTTTGCCAAGGCTAAGCTACCCGGGATTATCAAACGTCATCAGCCCCAACTGGTATTTATCAGCGGGCCTCCCTTTTCGCCCATGCTTTTAGGAAAGTGGATTAAAGAACGTTACCATATCCCATACATAGTAAGCTTTCGCGATGATTGGAGCCTTGGTCAGAGCAGATTGGACAATCATCCCTCCCCACGCTTTTTGGCAAAAGACCGCTATCTGGAACAACTGGTGCTTTCCCACGCCAGCCATGTGATTGCCACGAACCGGGCTTACCGTGATGACTTTTTAGCTCTTTACCCCCAGCTTTCCCAGGAGCACTATTCAGTGATCACGAATGGCTATGACGAAGCAGATTTTTCCACTGAGCCTAAACCCGCACAGTCACAGCGTGCCTACCTGCAAATTGTTTATCCGGGGTCACTGTATGGCAGGCGAAATCCTGCCGTAATCTGGCAAGCTCTGCATGAACTGATTGTTTCTGGTGAAATCGATCCCGCCAAACTGCGCATCGAAATTTATGGCCAAAACTATCCTGGTTTTGTGTTTGGGAGTCTTGCAGAAGATAGTACTGTTCGCAGAAGTGTACGTCTTAATCCCTATCTCCCCCATCCTCAGGCAGTTAATGCATTACAGCAGGCAGACGTTTTATTGCTCTTTTCCGGTCCGGGGCCCAAAAGCGATGTAGTTATTCCCGGAAAGCTATTTGAATATCTGCGCAGCGGTAAACCCGTTCTAGCAATCATAAATCCCCAAGGTATCTGCGCAGATATTCTAAATACGGCTGGAAGCGGTTTTATTGCTGATTCAAGCAGCAAGATAGCCATCAAAGAGAAACTACTTCTGGTATACCGGCTATGGCATGATAAGAAACTGCGTATAGATCCAGATTGGGATTACATTCGCGGTTTTGAGAGATATCAGCTTACTTCCCAGCTTGCCAAGTGCTTTGATAGAGTAACCAGGTGCTAATGAAAAAAGTTCTGTTTATCCCTTCCTGGTATCCCTATCCCGCTCTTCCCCATGCTGGTAATTTCATTTTAAATCAGGCAAAGGCCCTGGCAGAAAATGGTCTTGCGGAGATATGTATCCTTAATTGGGGTCAACTGGAATATCAGCTTACCCTGCGTTCACCCCTGAGGAGCTTAGCCAGATTTAAAGGATATCTATTTAGCAAGCCAGAGCTGTTCGAAAGAATTGATGGCATTAGGGAGTACCGGATTCCGCATCTTAGCTGGACTCACTATGTGTTAAATGGTCACCTGGATACTCTTATCCCCAAACTGCAGAATTTGCCACGCTTTGACCTCATTCATGCGCATGTGAGTTACCCCGCAGGTTATATGGCCATGAAGCTATCTGAATTAACCGGCACACCATATATTATAACCGAACATAGCGGGCCCTTTCCTCTTCCGGGATTAAGCAGAAAAGGACAAGTTCTGCCCATTGTTCAAAAACCCATTACCAAGGCAACTGCCATGATTGCCGTTAGTACAGCCCTGCAAGCAGAGATTACGAATAAAACAGGAATAAGCAGCGTCGTTATCCCCAATGTGGTGGATTGCACATTCTTTCAGCCTGCAGAGCAGCCCCGACGTGCTAGAGCGGAATTCACTCTCTTTGCTCTATCTGCATTAACATATTCGAAGGGCATTGGGGATTTACTGGATGCCATGCAATTACTGAAGAATGAATTTGTAAGTCCTATCCTGTATTTGGGTGGCTCCGGACCATTGGAAAGCAAACTACAGAGATATCTTAGCGCCAATGGCATGCTGCAACAGGTGAAACTTTTAGGAAAACTAAGCCCCATTCAAGCTCTAGATTACTATCAAACCTGTGATGCATTCGTCATGCCCAGTCATCATGAATCGTTCAGTGTGGTACTATTGGAAGCCCTAGCCTGTGGCAAACCGGTGATTGCTACAAACTGTGGCGGTCCCGCGGATATCGTAAATATTGATAATGGCCTTTTGGTGCCCTCCAAAGATCCTGATGCCCTGGCCAGCGCCATCCACATGATGATGCAAACCTATAGTAATTATGATCAAAACCTTATCCGCAAAGCTTGCGTAGCCAATTTTTCATATCCGGTGGTGGCAAAACGCATCGCTGAGGTTTATCAGAGCATTTTAATCTAACAAAACTTCCCGGATGGTATTGATCAGTTCTTCTCGCATAAATGGTTTTTGCAGCGTAGCTTTAGCCCCCAGTTTTTGAGCCAGTGGCAGATAGCTGTCCGGCCCGAACTTTCCCCCTCCACTCATCGCCACAATCCTAAGCCCAGGATGCATACCCAGGAGCTCTTGAATTGTTTCCAGTCCCTCTTTATCGGGCATTATGATGTCGGTTAACACCAGATCTGGCTCGAAAGAAGCGCACACTTCCACTGCCTGATTGCCATCTCCGGCTTGTTGCACTTCATATCCAGCTCGGGAAAGCATTTGTACCAACACATTCCGAAAGCTGTTGTCGTCCTCAATCACGAGTATCTTTGCCATTATAACATCCTAATTATTATCTTTTTCAATCTCTTTCACACATTATGGGTGCATCTTTTATGTTTTATGGCTTTCTAATTCTGTATGTGAAGATTTGTAAAGCACAAAATACTTTCGTTGAGAGTGGGTAGGCACAATTTTGTTGATTTTCCTCCACAAAAAATGAAGGAGCAACCATGGGATAGCTGCTCCTAAGAACTGGTGGCGAAACCCAGAATCGAACTGGGGACACAAGGCTTTTCAGGCCTCTGCTCTACCGGCTGAGCTATCTCGCCATTTTTCGCAGGCTTTTTAAAGGCCTTGTTTTTGTCAAGCAGAAAGTGCGCTACGCATAGATTTTGAACAACGCCATGCCATTGTGTTGAAATTATTCACGATTTATACTATAATTATTTTCCTTACCTGCTCAGTTTTACTTGACTTATTTGCAGCAGTTTGATATGAATGCGCCGGTTGGATTTATAAGTGTGGCAGGTAATCTTAAGAGTGGTTCAATAGGCTGAAGGAGATAAGATGCGTTACGCAATTCTTGCTTTAATGTTTATGTGTTGTTCGTTCCTTTTTGCCAATCTGGCGATGAACCAGCCATTTGAATACATTCAGCCGGATGGAACCAAGCTTCAGCTTTTTGTTTCGGGTGATGAATTCTACCGTCGCGTTCATGATCAAAACAATTTTACTATTGTGCTCGATCCCGCCAGCGGTGCTGCGGTTTATGCCGTGCCCAATGGATCAGGCCTAAAACCATCAGCTTTCATAGTTGGGCAGGCATATCCTCAGGCCCTTGGCATTCAGCCGGGATTGATGCAAGACGAAGCCATTACCAAAGCCGTGTGGCAAAAGCATCAGACGGCTTTGGGAACTGCTGGAGACAGAGCCCCTTCCACGGGAACCATAAACAATATCTTCGTATTTGTGCGCTTTGATGACCAATCCGAATACACTCAGGCGTTATCCATCTATGACAGCATGGCAAATAGCTCCACCGGTGTATCCATGCGTGATTATTTCGGAGAGGAAAGCGATGGCGATCTGATAATCAGCACCACTTTCTACCCTGCCGCAGTGGGAGGGATTGTCCGCAGCTTTCAAGATAGCCACGATCGTGGGTATTTCATGCCCTACAGTGCCACGAATACCATCGGCTATCCTGCCGGACCGGCAGATGATCCCGATTACTATGGCTACGTTCGCTTGCAAACAATGATGCGGGCTGCCATTCTGAGCATTGCCTCCAGCGTACCTGCCGGATTGAATATCGATGGCGATGCCGATGGCAATGTGGATAACGTTACTTTTGTGGCTCAAGGTGCTGCCGGAGGATGGGCAGACCCCTTGTGGCCTCACCACTGGACTTTGCATCTTCCCACTGCAACCTACATCAATAGCAAACGGGTGTGGGATTATAACATGCAGCTTTCCTCCACCATCGATACCGGAGTGATCTGCCATGAAATGAGCCACTCCATGGGATTTCCGGATTTGTATCACTATAGATCGGCTTATAGCTATTTAAATCCAGCCGGGTCTTGGGACCTGATGGAATGGGATCAGGAAACTCCCCAGCATCATCTTACCTATATGAAATGGAAATACGGCGATTGGTTTGCTTCCATTCCCACGATCACTCCCACAACCACTCCCACGCAATACACATTAACTGCCATCGACCAAAATCCTTTCTCATGTTACAAAGTAGCCTCCACTCAGGCAAATCAGTTCTATGTGATAGAATATCGTAGGGATACGGGACGTTATGAATCCAGTATTCCCGGCTCGGGATTGATTGTTTCCAGAATAATCAGTACCTTCGACGGAGAAGATATGTGGGGTAATGCACAGGGTCCGCCCGATGAGGTGTATGTGTATCGTCCCGGAGGAGATATTGATACTGAGGGGACAGTGGATAACGCCAATTTCTCCTCGCAAACCGGAAGGACTGCGCTGAATGACGACACCAATCCCGAACCCTGGCTATATTCCAATACCCATACCCAGTTGGATGGTAACCTTGTTCTTTCCGGAATCAGCAGTTCCGGGGGAACAACCATGACTTTCTACCTGAGTACCGATCCTCCCAACTACTGGGATGGAAGTAGCAGTAATGCCTGGGGAACAGCTTCAAACTGGAGTCTTAATTCTGTGCCTACGGTAAGCCAATATGTGGTGATTCCCTCAGGGATGCCCAATAATCCTGTGGTTACTGCGGCTTCCAACTGCAAGCATCTTACCCTGATGACCGGGGCTACTTTAACGGTAAATACCGGTACCTTGAATGTGGATACTGATTTCATTTGCTATGGACAACTGGCGATGAATAATGCAGCCGGTAATTTATATGTAGGTGGTGATCTTGTTTTTGAAGATGGGGCTACCTCAAATGTATCGGTATCTGCAGAGATTTACATTGTAGGTAATATGGAGTTTCGAAGTGGTAGTAGTATAAACATGACAAGTGGCTACATCGAGTTTTATGGATCGGGCAATTCCTTTATCCGCACCTACACTCCTTCCACAATCTGTCATCTACGTTCGGACAAGGATGATACATATTATGTCAATATCAGTAATCTCTCTACAGCGGTTCTCACTATTTCCGGGGCTATCTATGTATATGATGGCAGTAAGATAACTCAAGGGTATAGCGGTACAACCATTTTGATGAGCAATCTGAATGTTTATACGGGTGGTTTATGTACTTTTAGCAGCGGTACCCTTAGCATGGAGGGGTCTTCATCTTCCACCATAGGC
>CAZSST010000015.1:0-4271 GCA_964609575.1 uncultured Candidatus Cloacimonas sp. | reverse complement strand
ATTGGACAGCCGGGGATTACACTGTATCCGGAGGCACCTTCTCGGTGGCAGACCTGGTGGATACAGGAATTATGGGAGTAATCACTCTCTCCGGCGGCACCATCAACTACCATCAGGACACTTCAAACTACGTTGATTTGCGTGCATATCTAACCATCAGCAACGGCACTTTCAATGTTTATGGAGGAAGTAGCATCTGCTGGTTCTCATATATCGACAGTGCCACATTATCTATGACGGGCGGGACCCTGGATATCAAAGACCAGGGAATCTATATTAATACTGCGTATCCCTTCAATGATTTTATCTCCGGGGGAACCATCAAAACCAAAGGGAGTTTTGATAATCGCCGCGGGGACTTTAATCCCACCGGAGGAACAATTTTCGTGTATGGGCCTGATGATTGCGTATTAACCTGCGCTTCCGGCAGTAACCTTTTCAACGTCACCATCAATAAGCCTGCTACCCGCGAAGCTGATTTTGGAACCATGCCCACATATACCCTTGACCGCCAGGGAAACCATATTCCCATCACCAGAAACAGAACCGTAACTGGAACCAACCCGCTTGACATAAACGGCGTATTCAGGATTGAGCAAGGCATATTCATCGCCCCTGCCACAATTACAGTTGCAGGCAACTGGCAAAATCTGGCAGGTCCCGATGCCTTTGTAGAAGGAACAGGAACGGTGGAATTCGATGGAAGCAGCCATCAATATTGCAATTCTGACGAAACTTTCTATAACCTGAATATCAATAAAAGCGCCGGAGCCCTTAGGGTAAATTACTCCCCAGCGGAGGTTATCTGCGAATACTATACCTGGATTAGCGGCGCAGTGGATGTGTTACTGGGTAGCTTCACCGCCAATGACCTTACCCAAAATGGTATCTATGGAAACTTCTATACCAATCCCGGAGGAACCATCAATCTCCACCAGGGTTTAGATCAATGGATTGATCTCAATGGTCTCTTAAATCTTAATGGCGGTGGTACCATCAATATTTACGGCGGCAGCATGAATTGCTATTGGGCATATACGACCGATGCCACAATTAATATGACCGGTGGGGATTTGAACTTCATAGACCGGGGAATTACAATTACAAGCACTGCTCATGCCTTAACAGTAAATGTAACCGGAGGAACAATCCGCTGTAATGGCGGTTACCTGGACAGCAGAAGTGGTGTTGTCCTCAGCGGGGGAACCCTGGAATTTACTGGAACCACCGATTGCGATTTTAGCTTGGCAACTGATTCTCATGTATTCAATGTAATTGTGAATAAAACCGGGGGTACCAGAGATGATGGAGAAGCTCTGCCTGTGCAGATTGGTTCTAATGGCCGATATGAAACCATTGTTTCCCGTTCCAATACTTTAACTGCAGTCAGCAATCTGGAGATACACGGTTCTTTTACCATAAGTGCAGGTACTTTTAATGTGGATGGTTTCAATGTGCTGATCTATTATCCCCTGCATATCTATGGAACCCTGCAGATGAATAATCCTGCAGGTTTATTGAACGTATGGGATGATATTAACTGGTATGCATCCTCCAGTTCCAATGTAACGGCTGGTAATATCTACTGCCGTTGGAACTGGTTGTTCCAAAATGGCTGCACTGTTAACCTCACTGGTTCCACCGTTAGAATGAATTCCGACTATGGTGCTTCACTTACCAATCAATCTCCCACCGCCCAATTTGGCAATCTGGAGATTTATGCCACGGAAGAGGATCCTATAACCACCTATAGTTACACCGGTACCTGCGCATTGCTGGTGAATGGCAATCTCACCATCTATCCCACCAATACCCTGAACCTGAATGAAGGCCTGTGTACCGTTACCGGCAACACCTTGGTTCAGGAAACAGGTATCATCGAAGTTGGCGATGGTGGCACGCTAACCATCACTGGCAATCTTGATTTGCATGGCGCTATGGTTACCGGCCCGGGTACAGCAATCATTCATGGTGATGTAACTACATACAACACCAGCAGCATCAGTGTGGATCAGGGTATCTTCAAATGTGATGCACCCTGGGCAGCTCCATTTGTATTGAACCTTTATGGTGCAGTAAGTATCAATGGGGGCACTTTCGAGCTCACCTATAGAACCATTGTGATTCAAGCCCATGCCACCCGTATCTGGAATAACGCCACCCTCAGAATTGGAAAGGGCTTCACTGCTTCTCTTGCCGATTGTTACAAACCCACGGGAACCAGCGGCGGTTTGTATCTTATCGGGATAGGCAATCCTGTTCTGGAAGCAAGTGGCGGCAACTGGTTTACTAACTTGTATATTCAAAAACAAAGCTCAGCCGACACGGCATATCTGCAGGATGATGCACACATCAAGAATAATCTCACCATCAGTTCCGGCCGTTTGAATGCCAATGATTTCGATATCTTCATCAATGGGACGTGGACAAATAGCGCCGGTGCGAATGCATTTTTACCTGGCACGGGCACTGTATCCTTTGATAAAACCAGCGGTACGCAGAATGTAATAGGCAGCACCAATTTCTATAATGTGGTGGATAATCACTCCGGCGCTGCCCTTGATTTTCAGGGCCCAACCGGTATCAGCCATCAACTAACGGTTACCAATATCGTTACCTTCCAGAATACGGCTACTTTGGCAACGGTGGATAATGCTGTAGGTAGTGCTATTCTGGCCTTTTACAATGCGTATGCATCCACAATCGCTTCCTATATGGGAGGGGGTAACATACGAAGTTTCTATAGCGGAAATTCTGTAAACATCGCCGATGTTGTGCAAAATGGGCTATACGGAGCTTGGACTGCAGATGGCGGACAATTGATTGTGCACCAGGATAGTGCAAGCTGGCCTGATATGAATGGCGTGTTTTTAATTCAAAACAACGGCATTATCGATATCTATGGTGGAGCTGGAGACTCCTATTTTGCCTATGGTAATGCAGCAAGCCTCTATATGTACTCCGGGGAATTGAACTTCCATGACCACGGATTTTCTATGACAGGTTCCTCGCATACAGCTTCTATCTCCATTAGCGGGGGAACCATCAGCGTAAATGGTAATTTCAGTGATTCGCGAGGTATCTTCATCCCCACGGGTGGTTCGGTTAAGATGACGGGAGCAGTTGATGCAGCATTATGGCTTACAACCCCGAGCGTGCTTCACAATCTTATTGTTGATAAAACCTCCACCAGGGTAGAAGCAGAAACAAGCTATGTAACCGATCGTTTGGGCAACGTAAGCCCTGTAACCCGCTCTGCTAATTTGAATCTGTCGTGCGATGGCTATTTGAACGTAAATGGTAATTTCACCGTCCAGAACGCAAATTCTGTGAATCTTATAAATCACTGTCAGATCAATAACGCCGGTACACTCACTATCTCTGCGGGTACCTTGAACTTGGGAGATTTCATCTTGCAAACCACAGGAAACATAGATATCTACGGCACGTTGAGGCTGCCTCCGGCTTCCATTCTCAAGATTGCCCCTTCCAAGAATCTCTATGTGCGAAATGGTGGTGTCTTTAATTCCGAAGCCAGTCTTGCTAATTACTGCACTGTTACCCGAAATGGCGCAACGGGTTACTATAATTTCAAAGTGGAATCAGGGGGAACCATCAGCTCCTACAATACGATCTTCGAATATATGAATACGTACGGAATATTTGTGGATAGCGGCGCAACGGTTGATCCGATTAGTAGCTTCTCCTATTGCACCTTCCGGCATAGCGCTTCGGGAGGAACCCTATTGCGATTGGATAACAATCAAACTCTTACCATCAATGGTGCTAATTTTCCTGCCAATACCTGGGGCGGAACCTCCAACGTGTCAAAAACCTTGAACCAGGGACAGGTAACTTTTACCAATTTTACGGGAGATTTTAGCGGGACAGCTTTCGAGCATGATCCCTATAACCGCATAACCTGGTTTGTAGCAGGGGTTCCAGCAATCACTGATCTGCATATTGAAAGGAGCGGGATCAATAATATCCGGCTTTGGTGGACGTATCCCGATCCCTATGATCTATTCAATATCTATGCTTCCGACAAACCGGAGGGACCTTTCATCCTGGTTGGTACTTCCACATCCACACAATGGATGGGTTCAACAATAAGCCTTTCCAAAGCCTTCTACCGCGTATCGGTGGTTTACGAACCGTAGCCTGAAAGTAAACAACTTAATATCAGGGACCTGCATAGCGGGTCCCCTTTTTTTCCCCACAGAGAAAAGCTTTATGTAGTGGCGGTTTCCAAACCGCCATACCAGAATACA
>CAZSST010000014.1:2082-28356 GCA_964609575.1 uncultured Candidatus Cloacimonas sp. | reverse complement strand
CGCTCAGTTTCAAAAATCCCAGATAAGCATCGAGAGTTTTCACACAGTCTCGCAGGCTGGCATCCAGTTCTTTTAAGTGAATGATAAATAATGATCTGGATCCCAGCCCTCCCACCCCAGCAGCCAACAAGTTGTCTGCCGGGGACCCCGGTCGCTGGGATGACGGCGGGTATTTTCATCGAAAACACATGTTCCTTTTACTTAGTCAACAGCCTGCGTACCTGTCGGGACTCAAAACGCCATTTCACACAAGCTCTGCAGCCATATGCAACGGTCTTATATACATTTACGGGGATGATGAAAATAAACTGCGTTTTTGTCATCAAATCCCAGCTTTGTCATCTCAGGTATTATGAAGGGAGAAAATTCCCAAGGTCTTTGATAAGTGTATAGAGTGAATCTTAGGGAAAAGGGAGAAGGGAACAGGGAACAGTGAGGGAGAAGGGAACAGGGAAAAGGGATTCGTTACTCCTGGGGAGCAGCCACAATGCCAAAATTTCGTAAGTGAAAAAATTCCTTTACTAAAAACAGCTATTCCCAAAGATGCGTCCAACCCTTAAGTGGAGGAAAAATGCGACTAAATCTGAAACGCAGCCTCATGATAATGCTGTTTTCGATAATGCTGATATCCCTATATGGAATCGGCGAAACGATATATGATATCAAGGTACTCGGTGCCCGCAACATCGATCCGGAATTGGTAAGCTCTGCGCTTAGCGTGCGCATTGGAGATGTGGTGGATCCGGAAACGGTGGCCAAATCTATCCGCAATCTGCATCGGATGGGTATCTTTTCCGATATTCAGGTGCATACTGAGCCCTTTAATACCGGCGTAAACCTGATCATTCAGGTGGTGGAAAATCCCGTGGTATCCAGCGTGGAATTCATTGGGTTCAAGGTGATAAAGCAGGAACGCATTGATGAGCTGATCACGCTGCGGGTTGGCAGCTACTGGAATGAAGGGCTGAAAAACCAGATTTTACGAAAGCTGAAAACCGAGTATTCCACCAAGGGCTATGGCAATGCCACCATCGAAGTATTTGAATCCAAGCTGGAGAACAACCGTATTGGCCTGAAATTGCAGGCTAATGAAGGCAAGCGGGTGGCGATTAAACTGGTTACCTTCGTAGGTAATAACAACTACGAGGATAAAGAATTACAAAAGAAAATGAAGACCAAGCCAGCCAGTTTCCTGCGTTCAGGTAGATTTGAGCAGGAAAAATTCGATGAAGACCTCACCAAACTGGCTGCCTTTTACAAGAAAAATGGCTATATCGACGTTGCCGTGGGCCCCTATGAAATCCTCCCCCTTAGCGATAGGGCCATGGAACTGGTGATAAATATCCGCGAAGGGCGCAAGTATAGCTTTGGCAAGCTGGAAGTTACCGGTAACGAGCATTTTACCACAGAAACCCTGATGAGCGTTTTCACTCTGCGCAAGGGTGCCGCGTTCGACCAGGAAAAATTTGAACAGCAAATGGGCAAGGTGTATAGCAAGTACTTTGATGAAGGCTTTATCTATGTGGGCATCGAGCCTAAATACGAAAAGCAGCAGGATTCGCTGAACGTTACTTTAGCCATCACGGAAAATACCCGGGCCAGAATTCGCCAGATACATATAACGGGTAATAAACGCGCCAAAGAAAAGGTGCTACGGCGTCAATTGGAAGTGGCTCCCGGAGATTACTTCCGTCAGAGTCAATTGCTCCGCTCGCAGCAAAACATCTATAATCTGGGATTCTTCGAGCAAGATATAAAGCTGGATTACACTCCCATCAACAAGGACGGGGATATCGACCTGCAGATAGACGTAATCGATAAATCCAGTGGAACTGCCAATGGCGGTGTGGGCTATAATTCTCAGGATAAATTCGTGGGGCAGCTATCGCTTTCTATGAATAATCTCTTTGGCAATAACTGGTCCAGTGGGCTTTCCTGGGAGTTTGGGGGTAGTACACAGAATTTTGAATTCCAATTCACCAATCCCAATTTGTACGACAGCGATATTCTTTTTGGCACCAACCTGTATTACACCAAGAAAAACTGGAGTTCGTTCTACTACGAGATATTTACCCGGGGTGCGGGATTAAGGCTGGGTCAGGCCATTCCCTGGATAGACCGTACCCGCGTTGTGGGTGGATATTCGCTGTATTCAAAAAAATACCGTATCACCGATATGGAAGCGATAATGGATAATGAAGCCGCCAATTCCACGCTGATCGAATTAGATTCGCTGGACTGGCGTTATACAAGTGCTTTCAACCTTACGTTTAGCCGTGATTCGCGGGATAACGTATTTTTCCCCACGGTGGGAAGCCAATTCACGCTCTATTCAGAAGTTGCCGGAGGTTTGCTTGGCGGTGATTTTGATTATTTCAAGCAGATCGCGCAGGTAAACTGGTATACCGATACCTGGAAAAAGATCATCCTGCGCTCCAAATGGCGCTTTTGCTACGTAACTCCTTTTGGGAAATCGGACGATGCTCCGCCGGATGAGAAATTCTATCTGGGAGGAACCGGAGCTGATGGCATCAGAGGCTTCCCGGATAGGTCCATCGGGCCTTCCGGAGGTGGAACCAGAGCTATCATTTTCTCTACGGAGCTGGGTTATCCCATTGGGGGAGATCAGATCGTGGCGCTGGGATTCTTTGATGCCGGTAACAGCTATAACCGCTTGCGGGACTTCAATTTTATAAACTTTAAAAAGGGTACCGGATTGGGAATAAGAATACGCAGTCCCTTTGGTCTTATCGGCTTTGACTATGCCTACAATCTCAATGATGGGGGCTGGGAACCTCATCTGCAATTTGGAACCACCTTCTAAATGAGATATCAGCACCTCTTTGGGCCGGTGCATTCCCGCCGCCTTGGAATGTCCCTCGGAATCGATGTGGTTCCCTATAAGTACTGTCCCTTAAATTGCGTATATTGCGAGGTTCATCATACCACGCATCTGGTGGATAAGCGGGAGGAATTTTTCCCGGTGGATGAAATCCTCGCAGAGCTGAAAGACTTCATGAAAGATAAGCCGGAACTGGATTACATTACCTTTTCGGGTGCTGGCGAACCAACGCTATACATCAAACTGGGGTATCTGATCAACCAGATCAAGCAGCTCTATCCGAAGTACAAACTGGCGCTTTTAACCAATGGGGTACTCCTCAGCGACGCGGCTTTGAGAAAAGAGATAAGGGCCTGTGATCTGATCTTACCCTCTCTGGACTCTGCCACACAGGCTGGATATGAAAGGATTGATAGACCCATAGCCGGGCTGAAAGTGGAAGACATGATCCAGGGATTGGTGGAGCTCCGCAAGGAGTATAGAGGCCCTATCTGGCTGGAGATATTCATGATTCCGGGGATAAACGATGCGGAAGAGGAATTGGATGCCTTGGCCCAGGCTGTGGCAAGAATAAGGCCCGATCTGGTGCAGCTTAACAGTCTGGACCGTCCTGGCAGCGAAAGCTGGGTGAAACCCTTGGGAATAAAAGCCCTTATGCAAGCCAAAAAATACCTGGAAGCAAGGCTGACAATGCCGGTGGAGATTATTGCCAAAGTGAAGCATGGCGATGACCGCCTGGATGAGGAACTGGAAGCGCTGGTACATGGTGCCCTAAGCGATCATCCTCACACTGCGGAAGAACTGTCTTTGGTACTGCAGGTGCACATTAATGAGATCAGCAAGATTCTCAGGCAGCTCAATCGTGAGCACAAGATAGGCATCAAAAGGGAAAACCAAAACCTGTATTATTCCTGGAAACTATGAAGAATATCACTGCCATCATCACTGCTGCAGGCTCGGGAACCCGTCTTCCCGGCGCGGCAAAAAAGCAGTTTCGAGAGCTTGGTGGCATCCCCATTTTGGTCCGTAGCGCTACCCCTTTCTTCAGTTTGGCAGCCATATCCAATGTTATTATCACCACTCCCGAAGATGAAGTGGAGCCCTGCAATGCCCTTATCCGCAAGTATTTTGAGCCCAGTGACAAGCCCTGGATAGTGATTCCCGGAGGGGTACAGAGGCAGGATTCGGTGTTTTATGCCTTGCAGCACTGTCCCAAGGATACGGATATGGTAGCCATTCATGATGGTGTGCGTCCCTTTGTTAGTGAAGAGCTTATCATGCAAATGCTGGAGCAAAGCGAAACCGAAGAAGCTATGGTTCCTGCTATAAAGCTAAAAAATACCGTTAAGCTTATTGATGGCGATTACGCTATCAAAACCCTGAACCGCAGTCAGTTGATTCAGGTGCTCACCCCCCAGATTTTTGCCTTTCCGCTAATTATGAAAGCCTATCATCAGGCATACGAGGATGCTTTTTGGGGCACCGACGATGCCAGCCTGGTGGAGCGTTTGGGAAAGCCAGTACGTTACCTGTATGCCAGCGAGGTGAATTTTAAAATCACCGACGAACTGGATTTATTCCTTGCCACACAATTACTTGAAAAGAATATGATATAGCATAGAGGAGCCCATGATTTTTATGAGTATTGATAATGTTTCGGAGATAATGAGAGATTTCGCCTGTAAACTGCTGCGATCACTCAGCCATCTAAGATTAAAGCTGCGTATCCCAATTCCCGGAATCGGCTGTGGAGTTTTGGGCATGGCCTTACCGCAGGTATCGGTAAACTTGGGACAATATGCTTCAAAGCTGCTGAAAGCCCTGGAATACAGAGGTTATGACAGCACCGGAGCAGCATTTCAGGGAGATACCAAAGAAATTGTGCTGCTAAAGGATGTGGGCGCTCCCAGCACTCTGGTAAAAACCCTTGGCATAGAAAAGCAGAGCGGCAAAATCTTTTGCGGACAAGTACGCTGGGCCACCTTCGGCTTTGTAAACAAAACCAATGCTCAGCCCCACGAAGTGAAATGCAAAAGACATATCTACGGTGCACATAACGGCAATATCACCAATACCCGTGAGCTAAAGCTGTTCCTCAGCAAGGAAGGCCATGCGGTGCAGAGTGATAATGATGGAGAAATGCTGGTGCACAGTGTGGAACACTATTTTGATATCGAAATGGACAATGCCGGAAACCCCACTGATCACGCTACCCGCAAGGAATGCATGCGCAAAGCCATTATCCGCACTGCGGAAAAGATGATTGGCAGTTATGCAGCGGTGATTGTTGATCCCGAAACCGAAACCTCATGGGCCATCAAAGCAGGCAGCAGCTTGTATTTTGGCGTTGGGGAGATAGATGGTATGCCTTTCAGCCTTGCCTCTTCAGACCTTACGGCAGTATTGCGTTTCACCAAGATGCTGGTAAACCTGCGGGAAGGTGAATTCGTGGAATACACCTCGGACAGTTACCAGGTTTATGCTCAGAAAGATCTTCGTTTCAAGCGTTTAAATCAGCCTGACGAGAAATGGAACAAGGGTCAGATGATCCCCAGCAAGCCTGTATATTCCAAGCTTCGTGCTGAAGACGTGGAATTGCTGCCGGAATTCTCTTACTTCATGGAGCAGGAAATATATGCCCAAAGCGAATCTACGGGCAAGCTGATCAAACTTTTCCAGGGAGGTTCCAACACTGGAAAGCGCATGCTGAAACACATGGAACACCTGCAGGTGAAGGATGAGCTAAAACAGGTGATGCAGAGCATTCTGAATGCCGGAACGGTGGAAGAAAAGCATGCTATTTTTGAAGGGCTTTACAGCTCGGAACTTGCAGATAGGTTCTATAAACAAGTGCAGAGCAATTACCGCGAGATCTTCGATGTGGCCGTTAAGGAAGATTTCGATAAGAAATACTTCTTTTCCAATGAGAAAAACGTCTTTATCGACCTTATGAACGGGGATTTTGACCTGAAGAAACTCAGCCTGGCCAAAGCCATGGATTCAATCTCGGAAGAACTCAGCGTGATAGAATTTGAGGAAAGCGTACAGAACTTCCTCACTCTGGCCAAAAACACCCTGATAAACAACCGCAATGCCTATACCATCGCCTGCGGAACCTCGTTTCACGCCACCAAGGTAGCCGCCCTGTTCTTCAATATGATCGCCGGCATGGAGATTATTCCCATTCTACCAGGCGATTTCAGAGGAGAATATTCCAATTGCATAAAGGACAATGATCTCATCATCGGAGTGTCCCAATCCGGCGAAACCAAAGATTTGATAGATATTTTTAATGACATTGATGCCGCCGATCTGAATGTACGTAAAGTGGTGCTGGTTAATAACATGAATTCCACTCTGGGTCAGGAAAAGAGCGATGTGGCCATTCCCATTCTCTGCGGCCCGGAAATTGCTGTGCCAGCTACCAAGAGCTTCATGAATCAAATCACGCTGTTCTATTATCTTGCCATCCGCACCGCAGAGATGATCCTCCACGAAATAGATACAGATGTTACAGGAGATCATAGGCTGTGGCGTGAACAAGAAATCGCCCGCCGTCATGCTTCCCTGGCCAATATCCCCGCCCTGCTGAAAGAGACGGTGGAAAGCTGCGACGACATGATCGACAGCATGGCAGCTAAGATGTATATGGAGCCGTCCCTGCATATTCTGGCTACCAAAATCAGCGGCGTGGCTATGGAAGGAGCTTTGAAGATAAGGGAGACCGTTCTGAACCATGCGGAAGGCAGAGAAGCCTCGGAATTCAAGCATGGACCCAATACGATCCTGGGCAAGAATACCGTTTTTGGAGTTAAACACGTGCGCAGCCTGGTTCGTTCCTTCAGCGAACTGATCGACAAAGCAGATAGCAAAGGTCAGGAACTGGGGCTTGATCCCAAGGAGATAAAAGACATCTATAAAGCCTTGGGCGACTATATGTTCAGCCACAATTTGCCCTTTAACCTCTCTCCCAATGGCAGCAAGCTATTCAAAGAGCTGGTGAAGGACTACGATTTCTTTGAGCCGCTATACCGCAATTACCCCCTTGTGTATGTAACCGGCCCAGATGAACGGGACGTGAATCTCACCATTTCGCAGATCAATACGCACAAGATCCGCGGTGCCAATACTTTTGTGATCGCCGAAGAAAACGATAAACTGCTGAAAAACGCCAGCGCCAATCCCAATGAGGGCGGCTATTATGCCTGGGCATACATCATGCTACCCAAAACCGGGGATGGCCTCATGACCTGCTTTTCAGCCACGATCGTACTGCAACTTCTGGCCCTGCGCATGAGCATCCGCAAGCTAAAAAAGCTGGATAAACTGGGCGTGATGGATCACGGCGTGCATCCCGACGTTCCCAAAAACGTTTCCAAATCGATAACGGTGGACTAAGAAATATGTATCGCATCGGCAACGGCTACGATGTGCATCGCCTGGTGGAAGGCAGAGAGCTGATTCTGGGCGGAGTTACGATTCCTTTTGAAAAAGGACTGCTTGGCCATTCCGATGCCGATGTGCTGATACATGCCGTCATCGATGCCCTGCTGGGGGCCCTGGCATTGGGGGATATCGGCAAACACTTTCCGGACACCGATCCCAGATTCCTCGGAGTATCATCCCAGGTGCTGATCCAGGAGGTATCCAGGTTGGTTCTTGGTGATATGTGGGTATTGGGTAATCTGGATGCCACGATTTGTGCAGAAAAGCCCAAGCTTCAGGCCTACATTCCCGCCATGCGCACAAACCTGGCTTCATACCTTAATTGCGATGTATCCCAAATTTCTATAAAAGCAACCACGGAAGAGGGTCTTGGGGTATCGGGACAAGGGGCTGGGATATCTGCCTATTGTTCATTGCTGCTAAGAAGGAAATCATGAAAGCCCTTGCAGTGATTGGTTATCACCATACCGGAAAAACCACCCTGGCATGTGAACTGATAAAGCTTTTAACTCAGCAAGGCCATAAGGTAGTCTCTATCAAAGATATCCATGCCGAAAGCTACCATGTGGACACCCCTGGGAAAAATACTGCTTTGCATCTGGCCGCGGGAAGCCTGTGTACATTTGCCAAAGGACTGCACGACAGCGGTTTGCTTTTCTCCAGAAGCCTATCCCTAAAGGAAATGTTACCCTTGTTGCGTGCGGATTATCTCATCATCGAAGGCATGAAGGAAGCTCCCGTTCCGAAGCTTGTATGCGCCGAAACCACAGAGCAATGGGATGAATTGATAGACGCTACCACCATTGGTTTATCGGGAATAATTGCCGATCAATATACAGAATACAAGGGATTGCCGGTTTACTGCCTGCAGCGTGACCGCGATAAACTGCTAAATTCGGTTTTGGAAAAGACTTTCGAGATTTTGCCCCTGTCTGATCCGGAATGCTGCTCTGCCTGCGGAAAAATCTGCTATCAGATGGCCGCAGACATCGTGCAAGGAATATCCAAACGCAGCGATTGCGTGCTGGATCATGCCAAGGAACTAAAGCTATTCGTGGGGGATGAAGAGATCGTGATTGTACCCTTTGTGCAAAAGATTTTGAGGGACGTTATTACCGGATTTGTGGACAATTTGAAAGACATCCCTCCTGGCAAGGATATAAAGATAGAGATAAAAAGATGAGCAGCCCGATTAAGTTCTTCAGCTCGCGCCATTTGGACACTTTCATCCTGTGGCAGCAAGCGATAATCGGCATTGCCGGCGCCGGAGGTTTGGGCTCGAATGTGGCCATTTCCCTCGCCAGAGCAGGAATCGGAAAGCTGATTATTGCAGATTTTGACACCATCAGCCTGGAAAACCTGAACCGGCAGCAATACACGATAAACCAGGTGGGACAGCTAAAAGTAAACGCTTTGCAGCAAAATATTATGGCTATAAATCCCTTCATCAGCCTGGAAACACACCCCACCAGGATAGATAAAGACAATATTAACAGCATCTTCGGTTTGGCAGACATCCTCATTGAAGCCTTCGATGACGCGTCTCAAAAAGAAATGCTGATTAGCTGCTGGATGGAGCTCTATCCCGAAAAACCCATCATCGCAGCTTCGGGCCTGGCAGGATATGGCAATAATGCTGCCATCATCACCCATCAATATGGCAAACTGTATGTAATCGGCGATCATGCCAGTGAGATAATCCCCGGAGTAAGCCCCATCGCTCCCCGCGTGGCGATTGTGGCCAATATGCAGGCCAATCTGGCTTTGGAACTACTTGGATAAGAAATGGATGATAAAGTATTTTACGTTAATGAGAAAGAGCTTCCCTGGCAGGAAGGTTTGGTAGTGAACGACGCCCTCAGGCTGATGAACTACACCTTCAAAATGCTGGTGATAAAGCTGAATGGTGTTCTGGTGAAAAAAGCAGATTACGACAGCACCATCATCCCCGAAAACGCTGATGTAAAAGTGATTCATCTGATTAGCGGGGGCTGATAACATGAGCATAATTAATCGTAAGCTAACCCGTCAGATAGGGCTTGGGAAGCTGCTAATCGGTGGAAATGCGCCGATAAGCATCCAATCCATGTTGTCTGTGAAGACCTCAGACACCGAAGCTGCTACCAGGCAGATCAGGGAACTAAATACTGCTGGCTGCGAAATTATCCGCTTCAGCATTATGGATAATGATGATGCCCGGGCTGTTCCAGAGCTGAAAAAGGCAGGAAAAGCACCCCTGGTGGCCGATATTCACTTCGATTACCGCCTGGCTTTGGCAGCCATAGCCAGTGGTATCGACGGCCTGAGAATCAATCCCGGAAACATTGGCAGCATCGAGGGTGTTAAATCACTGGTGGCAGCGGCCAAAGAACGTTTGATTCCAATTAGAATAGGAGTGAATAGCGGTTCTTTGCCTACCGATTTACTAAAAAAATATGGCTGCAGTGCAAGGGCCATGGTGGAAGCAGCACTAAGGCATATTCACATCCTTGAAGACCTGAATTATAACGAGATAAAAGTATCCGTAAAGGCTTCGCAGCTCGATTTGATGCTGGAAAGCTACCGTAAACTTAGCCAGGCCTGCGATTATCCCCTGCATTTGGGAGTAACCGAAGCGGGTACTTTGCAACGGGGTAGCATTAAAAGCGCGATTGGTATGGGGATTCTGCTTTCCGAAGGCATTGGTGATACCCTGCGGGTGTCTCTGACTGCCGATCCCATCAGGGAAGTATCCGTGGCCCGGGATATACTGCTTTCTTTGGGACTGCGCCAGGGCTTGAACATTGTTTCCTGCCCCACCTGCGGACGTACCAGATTAAATCTGATTAAGCTGGCTGAGGAAGTGGAAATTGCTTTGCAGCCTTATTCTGAGCTACCTCTTACCATTGCCGTGATGGGCTGTGCGGTTAATGGCCCCGGTGAAGCCAGAGAAGCAGATTTCGGCATAGCTGGAGGCAAGGGAGAAGGCCTGCTTTTCGTAAAGGGGCAGATAGTAAAAAAAGTAGCGGAAGAGGCATTGGTAAAGGAATTGCTCGCTATTGTCCGGGCACATGTTCAAGGGTAGGTTCATGCTGCTGAAGATGTTTTTTACCTTTTTCAAGATCGGAGCCTTCACTATTGGCGGAGCTTATGCAATGATTCCGCTTATTAAACGCGAAGTATGCGAAAAGAACCAGTGGTTAAGCGAAGAAGAATTCCTGGATGGACTGGCCGCAGCGCAAAGCTGTCCCGGACCCATAGCCATAAATCTGAGCATCTATGTGGGTTATCATCTGGCCAAAGCCAAGGGTATGGCAGTGGCAGTTTTGGGGACAGTGATTCCTTCCCTGGTTTCCATAATCCTCATTGCCGCACTTTTTACCCGCTATGCGGAGCAGACTTTGGTACGCAAAGCCTTTCATGGACTGCGTCCAGCACTGGTTGCCATGATCGCGGTACCCCTTTATGAAATGAGCCGTAAAGCAGGATTGAACTACAAAAATCTGTGGTTTCCGCTACTAATCGCGATCCTGGTTGGCTTTGTAAACATCAGCCCTGCCTATCTGATTCTCCTCACCATTATCTTTGCCGTGGTGCAAAGCTTCCGGAAACCGGCCTTATGATCTATCTGCAAATGTTTCTTACCTTTGCGGAAATCGGCTTATTCAGCTTCGGAGGTGGCTATGCCATCCTGGCTATGATCCGGCAGGAAGTGGTGATAAAGAACGCCTGGCTTACCCAGCAGCAATTTGTGGATGTGGTAGCCATTTCGCAAATGACGCCCGGACCCATAGCCATTAATGCAGCTACGTTTATCGGCTATCAGAAAGCAGGCATTTTGGGTTCGCTACTCTGCACCTTTGGAGTAATACTACCCTCGCTGGTGCTGATGACACTTATTACCATCAGCTATCTGAAGCTGCGTAAATTAGCCTGGTTCAAGAATGTTTTTTCAAAGCTCAGGCTTCTATCGCTTGGCCTTATTGCCGCAGCGCTCTATCTGATAGCCCACGATGCCTTCACAGACCTGTTTACTCTTGCAGTTTTTGCACTAAGCCTTATCGCCATGTGGCGCTTCAAGCTAAATCCCTTTATCCTGCTTTTAGGTGCCGGAATTGTGGGCATGCTGCTTGGCTAACTATAATCCCCAGATATCTTTAGCATAGCCTTTGATGGTTTCATCGGACGAAAAAGCGCCCATATTGGCGATGTTTTTCAGCGACATCCGGTTCCATTGCTCTGGCTTTTGATACACATTTCCGGTTTCCTTTCGTACTCGCAGGTAATCCGGAAGATCGGCTATCAGGCAATAGTTATCGCCCTGATGCATCAGCAAATCCACCAGGGGACGGAATAATCCCGGCGTAAGCGGACAGATTTCATCACTCTCCATAAAGCCGATAATCGCTTTTATGTCTTCATTTACCTGGGCCAGGGCATAGGGATGATAGCCTTGTTGCTTAAGGTTTTGCACCTCCTGCGCGGTCATTCCGAACAGGAAGAAATTGTCCTTGCCCACGGCATCCCTTATTTCGATATTGGCCCCATCCAGGGTACCGATCGTTAGTGCGCCATTTAGGGCAAACTTCATGTTTCCCGTACCGGAAGCTTCCGTTCCGGCTGTGGATATCTGCTCCGAGATTTCTGAAGCAGGCATGATTCGCTCTGCCAGCGATACACGGTAATTTGCCAAAAATACCACGGACAGATATTTGGACAAAGCTTTGTCTTTTTCGATGTAATCGCCCAAAGCGCAAATAAAGCGGATGATAAGCTTGGCGATATAATAGCCCGGAGCAGCCTTTCCCGAAAAGAAACAGGTGCGGGGATAGGGCTTTTCTCCCTTGCGGATTTCATTGATTAAGTGGATAATTCCCAAGGCATTTAGCAGCTGCCGCTTGTATTCATGAAAGCGCTTCACCTGAAAATCAAAGATACTCTCAGGATTCAAACGTTTGTGCATGCTATCCGCTACATACTTACAGAATTCCTCTTTGTTCTCACGTTTCACTTCTGCCAGATCGTTTAACAACGCCTTGTCTTTTTCCAGTTCATTTAGTTTCTGCAGCTTGGTAAGGTCTGTAGTCCATGAAGGGCCGATGGCTTCGGTGAGTAATTCGCTTAGCTTGGGATTACATAGCATCAGCCATCTACGGGGAGTGATGCCATTGGTGCGGTTATTAAAACGCTCTGGATATAGCTGATAGAATTCCTTAAATACTTCATGCTTCAGGATTTCCGTATGCAGGGCAGATACTCCATTCACGCTGTGCGAACCCAAAATCGCCAGATTTGCCATACGCACGCTTCTAACTGGCTCTTCCTCTATCAAAGATAGCTTGCGAACCCGTTCATCGCTATCGGGAAGATCGATCCTAAGAGCGTTCAGGAAGCGCTGATTAATCTCATAGATAATCTGCAAATGCCGGGGCAGAACCTGCTCAAAGAGTTGCAGTTGCCACTTTTCCAGCGCTTCCGGAAGGATGGTATGATTGGTATAGGCCATGCATCCCTGGGTGATGTCCCAGGCAGTTTCCCAGGTTAACTTCTTTTCATCTATAAGGATACGCATCAGCTCCGCCACAGCAATAGCCGGATGAGTGTCGTTCATCTGGATCGCAGCTTTTTCCGGAAGCAGCGTGTAATCATCATACTTCTTGCCAAAACGCCGCAGGATATCCTGAATGGTGGCGCTTACAAAGAAGTATTCCTGCTTCAGGCGCAGTTCTTTACCCTGCATCTTGGCATCGTTTGGATACAGCACTTTGGAAATCATCTCGCTGTGATTCTTCTCCGCCACGGCCTGCACGTAGTCCCCTTCATTAAAGTAATTCAGGTTAAAATCACGGCTGGATTTGGCGCTCCATAGCCTCAGGGTATTCACATAGCCGTTTTGGAATCCCGGAATCAGGTGATCATACGCCATGGCCATCACATCTTCCTTGGGAATCCATTGCAGTTGCTTTGTGCCTTTGTCGCCTACTTGCTCTTTAACCATGCCCCCAAAATGCACCGGAAAAAGCCTTTCCGGATGGGGAATTTCCCAGATTGAGCCATAACGCAGCCAGTTATCGGGGCTTTCCACCTGCTCACCATTCCGGATATGCTGGAAAAAGATGCCATATTCATAGCGGATACCATAGCCATAAGCCGGGATTTTCAGCGTGGCCATCGAATCCAGAAAACAGGCAGCCAAACGCCCCAAACCGCCATTTCCCAAGCCTGCATCCCACTCCAATTCTTTAAGCAAGGCCAGGTCAAAACCCATTTCCTGCAGCGCTTTCAGGCTTTGTTTGTGAATATCCAGATTCAAGATGGCATTACTTAACGATCGCCCGATGAGGTATTCCAAAGATAAGTAATACACCCTTTTTCGCCCTGCCGCATATTCTTCCGGCTGCGTTACCAGCCATCTGTCCAGAAGCAAGTCCTTCACTGCCGCGGCAAAACTGAGATAGCAATCCATCGGACTGGCCGAAAACTGGTCTTTCCCCAAATCATACTTCAGATGCCTCATAAAACTGAGCACCAATTGCTCCGCACTCCCCTCCAAATGTAAAGCCGAAAGATTAGCAGCAAACTTCTTATTCATACCTCCTCCCTTGTCTTTTGTAAGAACACAAATATATGATAAGCAGTTGTTTGAGGAAAGCAAGGGGATAAACTTAGATTTATGGTGGCAGTGGTGGTTACTTTTTAGATTTGGCTTATCATATAAGCAAGAAAACAAATGTGTGGAGGTGGCACATGAACAAGATATTGAAACGCGGACTTTTAGTTGGCAGCATCGCTGCAGTGGCCTATCAGGGATTTAGAGTGTATCGGCTGATTAAGCCTCTGAATCGCCTGGAAAAGGAATTGAAGATCTGGCTGCAGGAAAAATATGGCGAAGAGCCGAAGTTGAATTGCATTTTATCGGCAAATATCTTTATCCATATTGCTATTATTGCCAAATTCAGCGCTGAAACTCTGGCCCGGCATGAAGACATCGAAGCAAACATCAAAGCCTATATCGCCGAAAACTACCCCGAACTGAATATCCCCAATCTGAAAGTGCGAACCGTAGATGCTTCGCTAAACAAGGCAGACTTGATCCGCCAATGCAATCCCAAGCTTTACAAGGTTTTTGGCAAACTGATCGAGAAGAAACTGCACTCCAGGCAACAAGCCCCGGAATTTCAAGAAGATAAATGATTATTCATGCGATGCCCATGCGATCCCCAGGCACTTGCATGGGCAGCGCATGGGCAGCGTATGGTTAGAGATTTTGGAGTAAAGAAAACACTGGAGTTTGGGTGGCTAATGAAGTAGAGGGTGGTTCTATTTAACCTGAATGATGCCATTGGAGTACATGAAGCCAATATAACTTCTTGCTGATGAATATCTTATAGGGCCTCATGGACTACAAAAGCAGGCAGAAAACTATGCGCGGTTTGGAAACCGAAATGAACTCATGTCTTGGCGGTTTGGGAACCGCCATTACTTGTTTCGAAAAACGTACCTGCCCTTGATGTCTGTTTCCATCTGCATGTTTTGCAGCTTGCTTTCCTCGTTGAACCAGGCTCTCAGGTAGGTTCCGGTAGCGCTGTTGATAAAGAAATCCTTCTTTTCGGTGGGATCCTGGCGATAGTAATAATCCACCTTGCCCTCGGCATTGAACTCCCGTAGTTCGTCCTTATCGAAGCGCATACTGATGAGATCGGCATTCACGGTGTTTTTCTTGTCCGTCCCTTTTTCCTCAGAAAATAGCACCCTGCAGCTATCTATCAGCTCAGCGCGCTGCAGTTTGCGTTCCTTCATATAGAGGTGAAATTCCCTTGCCGTGGCATTGGCATATTCTGACACAAATCCTGGCTGCCCTGTAAACACCGCTTTGTCATCTTTCAGAAAGTAGATCAGGAAATCGCTCTCGGCATTGTAATCGCGGGAATCGACTTTCACGTTGAACGTTGCAATCAGTTTGCGTTCGCTATCGAAAAATTCCATCTTGTCTGCACTCACAAAAAGGCTGTCCGTGGTACCGGCCTGAAGGCGTGGCTCCTCTATCATAAAGGCATAGCCGGCTTTTCTATCCCAATGGGCATAACCGCAATGCACGGTGGCGTTTTCTCCCTTGTCATAGGCCACCACTTTGCTCCAAACGGTCAATTGGTCTTGCTTGCGGTCATAATTGGCATAATCTCCGGTCATCCAACGATAGTCCCCGCTTTTGTTTTTGTAGGTGGCCACCACTCTGCCGCCGCAATTTAAGAGTTCGGGGATGCGATAATAGGCCAAAGTATCCGCACTAAGGCTGAGGCTATCGTTTGAAACCACCACTTTTCCAGATAAGCGGGCGATCTTTTTTACGTCGAAAATCAGCGCCCGATCGCTTTTAAACTCCGTGGTGCCATAAAAGAAATGCACATTGCCATCCAGATCCAGAATCTGCTCATCCTGAACCTTACTGAGAAAGAGCTTATCGGCATGGATAAGCCTGAATTTATCGTCGGCAGGCTTCTTGGGCGCAGCATAAGCAGCCACACAAAGCAGCACCAGGAAGGCCAGAAGGACTATCCGGGAAAGCTTCACCAGTCAAAATCCTTTTCATTGATGATGCCTTCAGCAGAAACCTCATCCATCATCGCCAGGCTGAGCTTGGAATTTGTATGCAAGTTCTTGCCATATAGCACGCTGCCGTCGCGAGTTAGCTTCACATTCTGAGGGGCTACGATCTCATCTACAGCACGATCCCAGGATATTTCGCTGGTAGCCAGATCGCCATTGGGGGAAGTCATCTTCACCTTTCCCCGGGCTTGTATGATATTGCGGGCATCGTCAATGATGGTAGAATCGGCGGTTATTACGGAATTTACTTTGTTTAGCTTGTCAAAAGTGGTGAGAGTAACTGAGTAGCCATAAATCATCTTGCGGCTTTGATAGCGCTCAATACGTTTGGCTTGTAGCTCGTATTCATAGCGATTGTCTATATACTGGGTAATTTTAACGTTATAACTGGTTTCATCGGGCAAACCCCTTTCCAGAACTGCGGTTTTGGGTTGCAAATCCGTTTTTTGGCATGCAGGCAGCAGCACAATAGCCCCAAGCAGGCTAATTGATGCTGTCCAGATAACGCAGGATAGTCTTGTCATAGATACCTTTGTGATGCAACACGTGATTTATCAGATCGCGCACTGCTCCATGTCCACCGGCAAAGCTCGAAGTCCAATCCACTATTTTCAGCACATCCTTATCGGCATCGGCTGGAGCGGTGGAAAGAGCCACTTTTCGCATCAGCGGCACGTCATTCCAATCGTCGCCCATAAAGATCACGTTGCGAAAATCCAGCCCCAATTTGGGGAGTATTTCTTCAACACAGCGCAGTTTATTGGCCACATTTTGAAATAGCAGCTCGCATTTTAAGTCTTTGGCCCTACGTTCCAGAGCCTGAGAACTGCGTCCGGTAACAAATCCGAACTTGATTTCTGCCACATTCAAGAGATGAAAACCCATGCCGTCGTGGGCGTTGAAGTGCTTAATGTCTTCACCATCATTGCCATAGATGATGCGTCCATCGGTTACCACTCCATCGCAATCGAAGAGCAGCAGTTTTATTTCTGCCCAGCTTATGGGGCGTTTGATGGGACGAACTAAAAGGTTTGTAGCCATTATCTTACCTTATATTTATGCATAAATCACGGCATTCTTTTAGCAATGCTTCCATTTGATGTAGGGGAAGCTGGGTAGTGCTGTCGCTAAGAGCTTTGGCCGGATCGGGGTGAGTTTCTATAAACAGGCCTTGTACACAGCCGGTGGCCAGTGCAGCCTTTGCCATCATGGGTGCAAATTGGGGATCACCCCCCGAGATGGAGCTTTGGGAAGGGCGTTGCAACGAATGGGTTACATCATACACCACAGGGAATTGCAGGCTGCGCATGATGGCAAAGCTGCGAAAATCCACTACGAGATTATGATACCCAAAGCTACTGCCCCGCTCGGTTAACAAAATCATGGTATTTCCGGTGCCAAGGGCTTTATCTGCCGCACCCTTCATATCTTCCGGAGCCATAAACTGCCCTTTTTTGATGTTGATTATCTTACCTGTGGCTGCGGCAGCCGTAATCAGCGCGGTTTGTCTGGAAAGAAAGGCCGGAATCTGCAAAATGCTGCATACTTCTGATGCGGCTTGCACTTCGCTGCTTTCATGTACATCGCTAAGGATGGGCAATTCCAATTCCCGCTTTATTTTATCCAGAATCTTCAAGCCTGCTTCCATTCCGGGTCCAGTTGGCGAGCCGGAACTGCTGCGATTGGCCTTGGTATAAGAGGCCTTGAATACCAAAGGGATATCCAGCCTGTTACACAGCTCTTTCAGCGTTTCAGCGGTATGCAGCATCAGGCTTTCGTCTTCCACCACGCAGGGACCCGCGATCAGGAAAAAGGGAGTAGCTTTAGCCAGCCGTTGGTAAAGGTGATCCATGCTATTGACCACTAAGCTTTTTTACCTTTTCCCAGCTGAACATATCGCGTCCGAAATGACCATAGGAAGCGGTGGGAAGGAAAATCGGCTTGCGCAGATCAAGATAATCAATGATGCCATGCACGGTTAAATCGAAATTCTTGGCTATCAACTTCTCGATCTCCGTGTCTCTAATCTTGCCGCTGCCAAAAGTATCCACCATCAAGGATACGGGAAGCTGATCGCCGATCACGAAGCTGAACTGAATAAGGCATTCATTGGCCAGGCCGGAAGCAACTACGCTTTTGGCAATGTGCCGGGCCATATATGCCGCACTGCGATCCACCTTGGTGGCGTCTTTGCCCGAAAACGCACCACCACCATGCTGAGCCCAACCGCCATAGGTGTCCACGATGATCTTGCGTCCCGTAAGTCCCGTATCTGCAGCAGGACCGCCATCCGTCCATTTTCCCAGGGGATTTATCTTTACTTCGCAATTCTTGGTATCGAAAAAGCTCTTGCTCTCCTCTTCGATCTGCGAAATGGAAGGAGCAATCACGTGTTTTTGGATATCTTGCTTCAGGTCTTCAAATTCCTGATCGCTCAGTTCCAAATGATGGGTGGATATCACCAACGTCTTCAGGTCCACCGCTTTACGGGCGATGTAATGCATGGAAACCTGACTCTTGGCATCGGGAAGCAGACTGGGGATAATGCCGTTTTTGCGGGCTGAAGCAAGATTTATCAGCAGCTTGTGAGCCAATTCGATCGGCACTGGCATCAGCGATTTGGTTTGGGAGCAGGCATAGCCAAACATCAAGCCTTGATCACCTGCGCCTTCATTATTGGCCAGGTCTTTTTCCTGTTTATGCAAATAGTTTTCAATGATGCAACTATCATCAAAGCCTACATGAGGATGGGTGTAGCCTATCTCACGGATAACCTTACGGACAAGGGGTTCCACTTCGATTTTGGCTTTGGAAGTGATCTCTCCAGCCAAAACCACTCTATTTTTGGTGGCCAGAGTTTCACAAGCCACTCTGGACTTGGGATCGGCAGCCATAAAGGCATCGAGGATCGCATCGGAAATCTGGTCGCAAACCTTATCCGGATGTCCCTCGGAGACGGATTCGGAAGTGAAGATGTATCCACTCCGATCCACTTTTTCAAGTGCGTGCAATGCAGTCATGTATATTCTCCTTATTAATAAAAAAAGCCAGCTGCTAAAGCCGGCGAAGAGAAAAAACAAACCGCACTTTAGCACATTTTTCGCGGAGCAAAGGGCAAATTACCGCTATTATAAAAACTGGTACATCTTCGGGGATTCGAACCCCGGACCCACTGATTAAGAGTCAGTTGCTCTACCAACTGAGCTAAAGATGCACACTATTCGGGCCATGATTTTCAGCACAGTGCATCTGTCAAGCGAAAAGGCACCAATCATGATCCATCCATTTCACCTTTTGAGAAAGCTGAGAAGTGCTAAAGTATTGATGTATCACTGGTAAGCAACCCTACCTAAATGGCCTCCAAGAACCAACCAAGAACCATCCTGGATCGTTACGAAGGAAGGTTGCGGGATGGATGCAGTTTAGATGAGCAAAAGGAAAACGAAGCTAAGGTCTGTTTATCAGAAGTTCCATTCTGCGATAGGAAGGGGAGTTTTTGAAGAGCGAGGAAAGAGATTCGTCGTAGCTGAGGTTGTTGATTAGATTAGCGTTTATCTCGGCTTTGGGAATAGTAATCTGCACCCAGGTTTTATAGCGGGGTTTGCCTTGATCACTGATATTGCGGGTTTCGGTTTTGCCCACAAAGCTGCTGCTATACCTGGCGCCGGCAATGGCATGCACAAGCTTTTCAGTTAGGTTCAAAGCCTTGGGATCCACCACTCCGGCTTCCCGTGAAAAGTTATCCACTATCTCGCGCAATTGTGTTTCCACATACATCGCTGCTTCGTCATGCGCATTATTGGTGGCGGCGTTTAGCGATTTTTCCATACTGGTGCTTAGCCCCAAACCATAGCTGTAGATAAAATCATCTTCCGGAGATTGATAGAGCCACCAATCGGGTTTGTATCCTGCCATGGGGGTGGATTTTGAAGCAACCGGTAGCGTAGCACAGGCAGAAATGGACAGCAGAATAAGGAGTAACAGGCATATTGCCATACAATTACGATATCTCATCTCAGCTTCTCTCCCAAGGATTTTTTAGTAAACTACAGCTAAATACCTTGTTTGCTGCCCGGGGGAAAAATGTCAAGCCTTTTATCGCCTTTGCTGCTTGCGCAAGTGCTCCGCATAGCTTCCGGAAAAGATATTACGTCCCTGGCGATCCGCAAAGAAATAAAGGTAATTATGCCGGGCAGGATTCAGCACTGCCTTGATGGAAGCCACGGAGGGATTGGCGATGGGCGTAGGCGGCAAACCCGCATTCATATAGGTGTTATAGGGCGAAGGAATTTGCGTTTCGGCATAGCTAAGCACCTCCCTTTTTATCCCTTTGGGTTCCAGTATGTAATCCACGGTGGGGCACGATTGCAAACGCATTCCCCGGTTCAAGCGGTTGATAAACACCCCGGCGATGATTTCCCGTTCGCTTGCCGGCCCTGCTTCCTTTTCCACGATGGATGCCAAAATCAGCTTCTCATAAAAATCGGGAATAGTATTAGGATCTATCCCCTCTTGTTGCAAACGCTTAAAGAATTCCTCGGTTTGAGTGGCAAGAATGGAATCGGCGCTTAGGGCAATGGAAAACCTGTAGGTTTCGGGATAGAGAAAGCCTTCCAGGGACGGAACCTTAAAACCGGTTAAACGGCGTATCAGAGAGCTGTCCGTGGCGGCATAACTAAGGCTGTCAAAAGGCATCAGCGAGCTTCTGTCGATCTTTTTAAGGGTTTTGTAAAGGGATAGGCCTTCAGGAAAAGTGATGGTGATTGCCTCGCTTTTACCTTCCAGAAGGCGGCTGACGGTTTGCCAAAGATTTGCCCGCCCGCCAAAGATGTAGCTGCCGATTTGTAGATTACGATCGGCACGGCGAAGTTTGGTGAGAGCCACAAACATCGTTTCGCTTTTAATGATCCCGCTGTCATCCAGTTTTGCGGCTATTACCCGGGCATTATCACCGGGACGGATATTAACGATCTTTTCATCGCTGGCAATGGGCAGAAAGATAGCCAGCAGCAGGAGCAGAATCAGTGCGCAGCATATAAGTCCTGCGCCCATAAGGATTTTTGGGGTAATTTTTATCATGTTGTGCTAAGATATTCCTTCAAAATAAGGCAGGCGGCCATGGCGTCTTTTATCTTGGCTGCTTCCTGCCAGGTGTAGCCAAGGCGTTTCAATTCTGCTTCCGCTTCGCTGGTGGAATAGCGTTCGTCGTAATGAATTACAGGCACGCTCGAAGCCAGGCTTAAACGGTCGTAAAATTCCATGGTTTCTTCGGTTTTGGGGGTAAGACTGCCGTCGATGGCATAGGGCATGCCCACCAGAATCTTGGAAATGCTGTGCAAATCCACCAGGGCTTTTATCTCCCCAATAACGCCTGCCATGCCACTATTGGAAAGCACTTGCAGGGGTTTGGCAAAGATGCGTAAGGGGTCGCTGATGGCAATTCCCACGCGTTTTTCACCATAATCGATAGCCAGGATGCGTCCGTTTGGATTCATAAATTGGATTCATCCCTCCAGATCACGATGTACCAGCGGTCATTCTCGGGGCGCAGATAGAACCTGGCGATGCCGCTGGCGGTGAAAGATGAATAGCTGGCCTCATAGGCAAGATTAAGATTGAAGCCGCAGGGTACTATCAGCCAATCCTCATGCCCCACCTCAGGATCGATCTGCCAGTTTTCATCCGGGGGGATGTGCAATTGCAGAGTGATCTTGTCAGGAGGAGGATACTCGCCATTGCTGGAGCCGTAAGTGAACATCCGGTTGGTGAGTTCCACCTCTTGTTCATAGCCCCACCAGGCATCCCGCAAGCCATCGCCATTAACGTCCATGCCAATCTGGCTTACTTCGCTGGCGATAAGCTCAAAACGGTACTTCTTTTTATCCAGCAGATCGCGGAAGAGATTGATGTTCTTTTCGCTATAGGCTATCTGCAGATTATTCAGCAATTCACGGGGCGTGCGATTGCTAACCACAGGATCGGAGGCATCCGAAAGCTCTGGATAGAAGGGATTCTTGCAGCTTCCGACAAGCAGGCTAAGCATTATGAGAGGCAGCAGCTTAAGAAGATGAATTCTCATACTTCAGCCTCCCCCAGGTGTTGTTGCCATCGCTACGGTAATCGTACCATTTTTCAATGTACCAGTAGCCACCAGTTTTGCGTAACTGCATCTCCAGATTGCCGGAAGCCAGAATTTGCCTTGTGAAGCTTGGCTGTTTGGTACGGAGCACCCCGCTGAGGCTGTATGCCCGGTATATTTTCACTTCGTTGGCTCCGATCTGATCGCTGCCGGAAATATCGCTAAGCTCCACCTGGATTTGTTCATAGCGATTGTGCAAAAGCTGAATCATATCCCTTTCCTGGATGCTGGCCCAGGTATTTGGTATGCTGAAATCACTGATATCCTGCGGGGCAAAATGAAAGGCAAAATTGCTGCTGAAAAGCCCGGAATACTTTATGGCATTGCGATAATCCTCATACACATATTCCAGATTTAGTAGCGTGGAGTCCCACTGCGTGGCAAAATCAATCCACGGCGGTGCCGCTCCCGGAGGATCAGATTCGCGAACCTTGAAGAGGTCGCACCCGGAGAGCAGAATCAGGACAAGCAGGATACACGCGACATTTCTCATATTGTCATTAAAGCGGATGGGCAGATGGTGTCAATAGAAAAGTGAGGTGCTGAGGAAAGCTGATGGAAGCTGCTCCGGAAATATCGGAGCAAAAAAAAGTGGCTCCGGAAGAGGGATTCGAACCCCCGACCTAGTGGTTAACAGCCACCCGCTCTACCGCTGAGCTATTCCGGAACACTTTGTGAGAGCAAAATCCCGAGAGGGGCTAAAACTGTCAACTACAATTTTCCCAAATATGCCCAAAAAAGAATGGGTGCCTGGCTAAGCACCCATTCTATACTTGCAAAAAATTCTATTTCTTTGCGGGCAGCGAGGCAGGATTTGCCTTGCTGTAGGTATTCACTGGCTTGATGCTCCATCCCTTGGCAGGATTGTAATGCAGGGTGGTTACGTTCCACAAATCCCCTGTATCTGCCAGGTAACCATAGTAATTAACAGGGGCTTGATCGCCTTCCTGAATCACCACAAAGCAATCGCTGCCAATGGCATTTTCACTGTCATGATCGCTGTAATAATGCACTTGAACCAGATAATCACCGGGGATCACAGCAGCCGTAGTGATATTTTCCGGGCCGTAGCCATTGGTGTCATCCACGTCCAAGGCCAAACCACTGGCGGTGTAAGGATGCGCATAATAGCATTTTTCACCATTGGGATCGGTGATCCAGAAATCCACATCGGTGCCTCCGGTATTCCAGGTTAGCGTAGTTTGCAGGGCCATCAAGGGAACTTGGGAGCTAAAGGTCATGCTATCTTCAGCAGCCAAAGAACCTGATACCGCCACTACGCGTACCGTATGCTCCACTTCCAGAGCCGAGCCGGTAAGCACAATCTGCTGGCTGAAATTGCCATTACTTAGGTTCAGATCAATGGCATGTTCGATATCGTTATCCATAATCAGCACTGCTGTACTTAGCTGCGGATTGGCAACGCGTCCCGTGATGGTTACAATTCTATTGGTGACCACCTCGGTGATATCATTTATCAGCACATAGAAATTGATGGGAAGCTCCACAGCATCGCTGATAATCACTGCATCACCATTCTGATTCTGGGTGGTGAAGAGATATTGCAGATTCAGTTGCTCGATGCTAAGCTCCTTGTTCACCACAATGGGAACATTCACAGCCAGGGTTTGTCCCACTCCAATATTGGCTGAGCCAGGGCTGAAGCTGGAAGAAAATCCTGGTCCTGCCATCACGGCATGCTGTCCCGCAATCGGAGTAGTTCCGGTATTGGAAACATACAGAGTAACCGTTGCCGTTTCTCCGGGATTCAGCTTATCATCTTCAAAATTCTCGGAAGTTAGCTCCCAATCATCAATAACCAGAGCTCCTCCCAAAGAGGCTACGGAGATGCTGCGGGTTTTGCTGTTTCCGCTATCGTCCGAAACCACCACCGTGATGGTATATTCCTTTTCCTCGGTGGGGGTAAAGGTAAGATTGGTTCCCGAGGCTTGCATGGCAGTATAGGTTCCGCCTGAAACTGTCCAGGCAAAGGAAAGGGCTTTGCCGATGGTGCTAACGCAGCTCACATGGGCATGCACAGGTTGGTCTTTGGTGATGCAGCCTTCATCAACGCTAAGGTTTTCGATGATGATGGGATTTTCAGATAGCTTCATTAGCTGCGTAGCCACGTTATTCATTTGATTCTGAGCAATCTGCAGATTCTCATATACCCCTCTGATAAAGCCATCGGCCAGGGCAATGATAGTGTATGAACCTTCCGGCAGCGGTTGTTCAAATGTTTGAGGGGCATTGGGGATAATCGTGATGCGGGGGTCTTCTCCAGGCATGTTGTTTTTGGAGATAACCAAAGTGCGTCCCGAGGTAATCGCAGGATTGCCGCTGGCTGCAGAATTCACGTTCACATTCAGAGTGCCGGCATCTTGTTCGGTTTGCCCTTCTTCCATGTGCTGGATAAGGATTTCGTTCACCACTTCGTTGCCCAAAGCATCAGCCACACCTTTTACTCCGGTTTCGGCAAGTTCGCCCGAGGCTTTTGCGGTGGCCACATTCTCGTCATGATCCCAAATGATCACCGAAGCACGGGTTTCCATCTTAACCGGGTCCTCATCACTGAGGTTCAGATAGGCATTCGCTTTTTCCTGATTGGTGGTTCCGGGAAGATCGTTATAGGGAATGGTGTGATTACAATCTTCCGGGGAAGTGGTGGGATTCCAGTTCAGGATCATATCCCTCACTTTGGCATCGCGAGCGATATTGCGCTTCTGGATGGTTTCTGCCCATCCGGATAGCAGCGGAATCCCGGAATTGGGATCGTGCACTACCTGGCTGAAGCTTTGCTGACCGCTTAGCACTCTCCATCCCGAACGCACCATGCGTCCACTGGAAATAACTGTATCGGCAGCTTTGTTATAGATACCTTTGGCAATGCTGCCCAGTATTCCTTTTTCATCACCATACTCGATGATGGCGTTTTCGGCAGCAGCCAAAACCTGAAAATCGGCAGCCACAGCATCGCATTCATTGGCATAACCTTCCACCAGAGCAGTGATATCGTCGAAGGCATCACGACCCTTGCGAGTACCTTCCATGGCGGCAATGGCAGCCTGAATATCATCCAGGGAAGCTTCGCGACTATTCAAGGTAGTGGTAAGATCCGTCTGATACTGCCAGTAGTTATTCAGTGCTGCGGCGATATTGGAATCATCCGGTCCGTTATCGTCCTTTTTGTCGCAAGCTGTGAATAGCAGCAACAGCATCACGGAAGTGATGATAAAGATTAATCTTAGCTTCATTTACGAGCTCCTCTTGTTAGGGATTGGGGTGGCATAATTGCCTTTGGAATGAGCTGCTTCATAGCAATCACTCGCATATCTCTAATTTGGTGGCCTTAGGCCTTTCTTTGCTTCTTCCACATAGCTTTTCAGTTTTCCAGCACCATCGGGACCCAAACGATAGCACAGCGAATAGAACTTAAAAGCACTTTCATCATTATAAAAATAGCAGATATCATTAATCACCCGGGTGATAATCCAATGAGCATGATCCGAATACATCACTCTTTCCTGATGCCGCACCGAGGTCAATATCCCCAGATAATAGTCTGCGGCTTTATTCAAGGCCTGGGCATAGGTGGCTTTGGACATGGCTACATAATCGTTATACATGAAATCATCCATGCTGTTCACATAGTCGCCCTGCCCATTTATAAACATCGCCTGCTGCAGCTTCCAGCTATCTTTCATGCCTTGGGAATTTACCAGTTCCAAGCAGATCCTAAGTACTTCCTTGCGGTCTTTTTCCCTGGCGGGATCAGTGAGCAATTTTTTGATGGCAATGGCATTGGGGATATCGATGCTGGTATCATCGCTGCGGGAAAAATCCAAATCCCAATATTCGGGCTGCCAATGGCTTACAATTCCCGGACGTAACAGCACAAAGATATTCTTGCGCAGAAAACGGGTGATGTCCTCCAATTCATAGCGCAGGGTTGCCGCTTCACCGGAGTAAGCGCTGGCTTTGGCAAAAACTTCCTGCCAGTCGTATAATTTCGTGATGCCCAAGTCGCCAAGCTTTGCCTCTTCATCCCACATGCTGTGCTCGCCCAAGGGATAGCCCAATTCTTGCCAGGGATACAACGGCACCCGTACCTCAAATACCCTGGGAACGCTGCTTTGCACTCCCATCAGGCATAGGGCACAGCAAGAAAGAAGCACTATCTTGGCCAGCCACGTAGCGATCATCAATACCTCACGCATATAGGATGACGCACAGCATAGCAGCATCAATCTATTGTCAAGAA
>CAZSST010000014.1:0-1982 GCA_964609575.1 uncultured Candidatus Cloacimonas sp. | reverse complement strand
GGGAAGAGGTATGGAAATAGCTCCGCAGCGCTTATTTAGCTTAACTGCAGCAAAGCTGGATGCTATCCTTGCTACCTGCGCATCGTCAAGGCAGTTCCTGGGACAAGTTCTGCGATATTTCTTGACCAAATTTCGCAATTTCAATTATCATGATCTGATAAGCATATATGAGAGGTTTACCAGATGAAGAAGCTATTGATAGTTACCTTGTTTTGCCTGCTTACACTTGCTTTGACGGCAGATATTGTTTCCACCACCTACGGCGGCAATTGGACAAATCCTTCCACCTGGAATGGCGGCGTGGTTCCAAATGTGAATAGCAATGTGGTGATCCAGGGGCCGGTGTACGTAAATACCACTAACGAGTGCTTGAATCTAACCGTTTTGGGTGGTGGCACGATCACCAATCCCTATAACGAGATCGGGCAGGTAACCGTTTATGGCAATTGCATTAATATGGGCCAGATCGTGGATGGCGGACCTATGGGCGAAGTACGGCTGGTGATTTTGGGAAACCTGATAAATAGCAACATCATCACCTGCGAATATGTGTATTTTGCCGGGGACACAGATCACACTCTTTCCGCAGTAGGCACCTTCAGCCCCACTCATTTCTTGAATATGAGCGTGGCTACCGTAACCTTTTTAAGCGATGTAACGCTTACCGGAACGCATCTTTATCTTCCCCATCTCAATCTGGATGGCGGCTATCAGAGCCATGTAACGTTGAATGGCGGATTTATGGAAAATACCAATATCATGGGCTCGCTGGGTTCATCGCTGAATCTCACCAATGGTGCCTATATGTACAATGTAACTGCAGATGAGATCATGCTGCTTGGCACCGTGCTGATCTCCGGGCCTGTAAGCATCGGCAACCTGAATAACAATGGCAATATCCACAATCGCAATGATGCGGATTATAGCCTTATCGTTACGGGAAGGCTGGATAATCACGGCGCAATCGGCAATAATCCCGCGGGGCACTATCTGAACCTGTATCTGAATGGTGATATTTATAATTATCAAACTATCAATCCCCAATTTCTGGGACTGGGCTCGGATACTATGCACGACATTATGCAAATATCCGGTGCTTCACCAATTTCTGCCCCAACTACTGAAGTATATGGTGACTACCGGATGCTTTCGAATGTAAGCTTTGCGGGCAGTGCCATTGCCTGGAACAGCCATAACCTGATTTTGCACAATAACGGCAGCGGGTTCATGCTTAGCCTTAATGGCGGAAACCTGGTGGGGGCAAATATCGATGGCTCCACAGGAAGCACCCTGAATCTTTCCAATGGGGCATGGCTGGCTGGACTAAGCGCTGATACCATCGTCTTCAATGGCAATGTTCTGGTGGGGGATGGGGTGGAATTGGGAAGCCTGACGAATAACAGCTCCCTGCGCAGCAAAAGCGATTACCCCCATACAATGACGGTTTATGACCGCCTGGTAAATTACGGCACCATCGCCAATGCCGCCACTGGCGGAGCGATGCTGTATGTGAATCTTTGGGGTGACCTGGTAAATAATGGCCAGATCAGCAATTTCCAATTCACCCTCTATGGCGCAGATGATCAAAGCGTGATGCGGGGAACCGGCTCCTCTATCTCGTGCATGTTTTTCAGGATTCATTCCAATATGGGCTATGTGGAATGGTATTTCAATGGCCAGCCCACCGATAATAATCATAGTGAACTGCGTGATGTTGATCCCTCGCTCTCCGGAGTGTGGAATCCTTATAATTATGGCATGTTTGGCAGAAATATAGTTTTCGGAAGCGCTACAGGAGCCCTCCCCGCACCTTCAAATGTGAATGCCAGCTTGGTGGGAACCAATGTAAAGCTGCAATGGCTACAGGTGCCGGGAGCTATCTATTACACCGTTTATACCGCAGACAGTCCCGATGGTGCCTATACTGCCCTTCCCATGAAAGCCTTTGACTACAATCTGGGCGATGGGATTGTGGAGTATGA
>CAZSST010000013.1:0-28714 GCA_964609575.1 uncultured Candidatus Cloacimonas sp. | reverse complement strand
GGGCCATTTGCGCCAAACGCGTGATGGGCAGCTCGATATCCTTGCCGCTGGTCATAATCAGATCGGCAAATTCATCCACGATAATCACGATGTAGGGGAGCTTATCGAGGTCTTCACCTTCGGTGATCTTTTCGTTGTAACTTACTATATCGCGGGCCTTTGCTTCCTGCAGCATCTCATAGCGGCGCTCCATTTCCTTTACTGCCCAGTACATCGTTTCCAGGGCAGTATCGGCATCGGTAACCACCTGTCCAATCAGGTGGGGAAGCTCATTATAGCCAGCCAGTTCCACACGCTTGGGATCGATAAGGATAAGGCGCAGGTCATCTGGGGTAGTGCGCAAAATCAGGCTCATGATGATGGTATTGATGCACACGCTTTTACCGCTGCCCGTAGCGCCTGCAATCAGCAGATGCGGCATCTTGGTGAGATCGGCAACCAGGGGCTTTCCGGCAATGTCTTTTCCCAGGCCAAAAGCAAGCTTGGAGCTCATGGCGCGCATTTCTTCGGATAACAGCAGATCACGCAGGTAAATCATATCTCTGGTAAGATTGGGAATTTCGATGCCAATGAGGCCACGTCCGGGAATGGGAGCTTGCACACGGATGGATTTTGCTTTTATCGCCAGGGCCAGATCGTCCGCCAGAGAGCTGAATTTGCTCACTTTTATGCCCTTGGCCGGTTCAAGCTCATACTGCGTAATGATGGGGCCGATATTTACGTTCTTTACTTCTGCTTCTATTCCGAATTCGCCCAGCTTGCCTTTTAAAATCTGGCTGGTACCGATGATCTGATTCTCGATCTCTTTGCGGTCGCGTTCCGAAAGCTTTACGGGGCTTTCCAAAAAGTCGCTGATGGAGGGCATAACGTATTCACGATCTTCATCATCTTCTTCTTCAGTTTCTGGAGTAGTTTGTTTAGGGGCGGATTTGGGAGGAGCAGGCTTGGGCTCCGGAATTGGTTCATAGGCGTTTTGCTGGCTGTGATCCTGGATAATGGGTTTCACTTCCTCACGCTTAACAGGCGGTTCAGGCTCACTATTGATGGTGGGTTGCGTGGCCTTAATGGCTATTTCTTTGGCTTCCTGTTTGCGGGAAAAATCCTCCAGCATGGCTTGAATCCAGCGTTTCAGGCGATCGAATTCCACTATTAGCAGCCCACTTAAGATCATCCCGCCAATCAGAATGATGCGAGCTCCAATTCCTGAAAAGACAGCTGCCAGAGTACGATATAAGAATAAGGGAATTACGCTGTGGGCATAGCTTTCCAAACGCGAAGCCAGCAAAGCCTGCAAAAGAAACAGCACGATCAACAGCAGATAGCCTTTTTGGCGGGAACGATCCAGCTCTGGGGCCAGAAAATACTGCAAGGACACCACACCAATGATGATAAACGCTACCAGGGAAAACCAATAACCGAAAAGATAGATAAATACAAAGCCAAACACGATGCCAAAAACACCCACGGGATTATTGGTATCGCTGTCTCCGGCATTGAACCAGGAGAGCAGGTTGCCGCCGCTACGCAGGGTCTCCATGTCATTTTTGATGGAATTATAGCCCATCACCAGCGCCAGGATCACCAGGATACACAGCAGCGTGATGCCGCCGCTGATGAGGCGTTTATTAAGCGCACTGAGTGCCTTTTTGCGGGGCTTGGCCTTCATTTTGCCTTTGATGGTTTTTGCCATTAGTCCTCTTTATACATTAAAGCGGATGGAGATGATGTCGCCGTCTTTAACGATGTACTCCTTACCTTCCAGGCGGAACAATCCTTTATCGCGTAGTGCCTTTTCGCTGCCGTGTGCCATCAGGTCTGAGTAGGTGAAGCATTCTGCACGGATAAAGCCCCTTGCCAGGTCGGAATGAATCTTTCCTGCGGCGCTAACGGCATTGGAGCCCTTTTCCAAAGTCCAGGCACGAACTTCGTCCGGGCCAACCGTGAAGAAGCTGATGTAGCCCAAAAGCTGGTAGCACCAGTGCGTAAGGCGGTCGCAAATAGATTCACTGATGCCCATATCCTGCATGAATAGCTCTGCTTCGTCGGCTTCTAATTTGGACAGCTCCTCTTCGAACTTTCCGGCAATTGCATAGGCTTGATATCCTTTCGCAATAAGGCTATCGGCTATTTGCTGACCTTTTTCCAGGCTATCCTCAGAGCAGTTTACCAGCACCAGCAGCGGTTTGGCAGACATAAATTGAAAACCCCGCAGCGCTTTTTCCTCTTCGGAGGGCAGTTGCAAGCTCCTTAGCGGCATATTGTTCTGTGCATGGGCACATACTTCACGCAGGGCTTTTTCTTCTATCTGCACCGCTGGAGTGCGCACACCCCGCTTATAGCCCAGTTCGATCTTCTCCAGGCGTTTCTCTGCCACGATCAGATCGGACAGCAGCATCTCCTCTTCCAGGCGCATCAGTTGCTCTGCAGGTGTCCCCACAGGGCTAAGGGAATCCAGCTCTTCATCTGCAAAACCGCGCAGCACCACGCCGAAAGCCTCGTTGCCCTTTATCTCAGAAAGCATGGCATTCTCGGCATTTTCGCCTTCGCGTCCAAAGATTCCAGGATAATCGTGATACTCGATGGTGGCAAATACCGTCTTTTTCGGCTTATACATCTCCACCAGGGGCTTTATGCGCTCATCGGCCACGTTTACGATCCCCCGGTTTGGTTCACTTGCCGGAGGAGCATATTTATCGGTGCTGTGATCGCTTCTGGTTAACGCGTTGAAGATAGTGGTCTTACCTGTCTTGGGTAGTCCGATAATCGCGAGTTTCATCTATTTATCTTTCCTTATTAGCGGTTTAGCTGCTTCGGGCTTTGTTTTCTTTATTCTATTACCCGGTTTTACGCCAATTCCTTTGGTTTTTTCGCTGAAGAGGGCGCGCACTTCCATCATTTCCAGCCTTCTCCAGCGTCCCGTAGGCAAGTCTCCCAGGTGGATGGGGCCAAATTGCACCCGCTTCAAGCTGCGAACCCTGGCACCAACCGCTTCGATCATTTGTCTGATTTGCCGCTTGCGTCCTTCGGTGATCACCACTTTCAGGCTCATGCTTTTTTCGCTTTCTGATTTCACATAAATCCCTGCCGGAAGGGTAATTCCACCCTCAATCTCCACTCCGCTACGCAGCAACTCCAGTTCTTTGTATTTGAGGGGGCGGTCGATCTCCACTCTGTAAACCTTTTCCACTTTGTGGCTGGGATGGGTAAGCTGGTTTATCAGGCTGGTATCATTGGTAAAAAGCAGCAGTCCTTCGGAATTTTTGTCCAAACGTCCCGCATAGGCCATGTTGGCAGCGCTTTCTGGCAACAGATCATAGACAGTCTGGCGTCCCAGTTCATCGCTTTGGGAAACCACATAGCCCCGGGGCTTGTTCAAAATCAGATAGACTTTTTTGGTAATGGCCGAAAGCTCTTTTCCATCGGCTTCCACCTTATCCACAGCGGGATCGATCTGAATGCCAAGTTCGGTGCAAACCTTGCCATTCACCTTTATTCTGCCTTCGGTAACAAGGGTTTCCACTTTGCGCCGGCTACCCAGGCCACAATCTGCCAGAAATCGGTTCAAACGGAGCATATCACCAGCTTTCAAGGCTGTTTTGCATGATGGTTTGGAAGAACTTGCTGATGGCTTCATCGATCGCCTCATCCTTGGTTTTAAATCGGGCCGTACCCCCAGTGGACACGGCATATAGCTCGCTAATTACGAGATTCTTATTTTCATACAGCACTTGGTTTTTCACCAGATCGGTGAAGGTAACTGCCATTGTCATTTGCACCTGATAATCCTGCACCTGATTTGCCGCGTCATAGCTATACACTTTCTCTGTGAAACTGATGATGCTGCCTTCCAGCGTGCAATCCGGATCGATGGTAACCAGCTTCAAACGGCCGTCATCCCTTATTTCTTTATTCAATCCGGAAATAAGGGTTTCTCCCAGGGCAAATTCGGTGCTGCGGTTATCAAATGCCAGCACCCTGATTTTTTTTAAATGGGGGTGCGCATTTGAATAAACCGAATAAAAACAGCTACTCAAGAGCAGTAAAATAAGCATGGGGCTAATAATTTTCTTGACCATAATACCATACCCAAAAAATGCTTGTATCCTTGTCAAGATAAACCTTGAAAACAGGACAGATTTTGAATAAATTATGAGTACCAGAGGAGGTCTCAATGGCCAAGAAATTCTTGTCTAAAGCTGAAGCTGCCAAGAAGTTAAAAGTATCAGAGCGAGTAATTCAGGAAATGATCGCCACGAACGTTTTTGAAAGTAAGTTAGTAGGAAAAAACGTAAAGATCGACGAGGATTCACTGAACGAATGGCTGGAAAACCTGAATGAAGTGGATGAAAAGATGCTCGCTTTGAAGCGCGTGATCTGCCACTTTGAAGAGTATATGCGCCCGGAAAACATCTTTTTGGATTTTTCTGCCGAAAACAAGTACGATGCCATCCGCATCCTCAGCGAAAAAGCCAAAGATTTGAAGCTGGTGCGTGATGCCCGTTGGCTCTATGAAGTGGTGGTGGCCCGTGAGGAGCTGATCTCCACTGCCATCGGTAATGGCGTAGCCTTGCTTCATCCCCGGCACTTGCATCCTTCCAAAATTAAAACCCCCAGCATCCTCTTCGGCCGTTCTTCCGAAGGCGTGGATTTCGATGCTCCGGATAACAAGCCTGTGAACATCTTCTTTATGCTCTTGCTACACAATGATAAACAGCATCTGTTCTCGCTTTCATACATCTCCAAACTGATCATGAACAGCGAAATTCTCACCAGCTTTTCCTCCGCGGCAGATGCCAAAGAAATTCACAAAGCCCTCACCGTTATCCCCGAACAAATGAACAAATGAGCCCAGCCAGCGTTCGCATCATCATCGGCAGCAAAAGCGACGAAGAGAAGCTTACGCCTGCCTTGGAAGTGCTTTCCCAATTTGGCGTGGGCTACGATTTTTATATCTCCTCGGCACACCGCAATCCCGAGAATACGGTGAAACTGGCAAAACATGCCGCAGCCGAGGGGATAAAGGTGATAATTGCCGCGGCAGGCATGGCTGCCCATTTACCAGGAGTTATCGCTGCGCATACCACTTTGCCGGTAATCGGTATTCCCATTGCCTCCGGAGCCCTGAATGGCGTGGACGCGCTATATTCCATCGTGCAAATGCCTCCGGGGGTACCGGTGGCTACGGTGGGAATTAATGGAGCCAAGAATGCCGCTCTGCTGGCGGTGCAAATCCTGGCGCTGCAAGAACCCGAATTGGCTACCAGATTCTACGATTACAAAGAGGGAATGAAGGGCTAAGCAATTAAGAATTAAGAATTAAGAATGAAAGCTGCGCTGAGATGGTCGTTCTAGGCTCGTTCTGCTTTTATTCAGGCATTTATCCAAGTTTTCTATATCGTCCATAATATCCGTCACTTCCACACTTACAAACCTCCACAATTTCACACTTCACACTTGTTTCCCTATCTTCATCCTTCCCAGAATCTTCCTTCATCGCGATCCAGGTTGGTTCTGGGTTGGTTCTTGGAGGAAAGAGGGGTTGAAGAATGAAGAATGAAAAATGAAGAATGAAAGCTGCGCTTAATGGTATAAAGGGTTTGATTAACGATTAACATTGGACGCTATTGACGATATGGACTATATGGACAAAATGGACAGCCATCAACGAGATCTCCAAATTGGATTTCACCTTTCCAGCTTATCACTTTTCCACTGCTGAAACCTGAAACCTGAAACCTTAGCGCAGCTTTCATTCTTCATTTTTCATGCTTCATTATTTTCAAGGTACTGGTAGATATCGGCAAATACCTCCTGTGGTAGCCTCTTCGCTTTGCCCTCGCCGGCAAAAACAATGGTGAGGATGGCACTGAAGCACTTTTCCCCCTGCGAATTATACACTTCCTGTTGCCAGCGTCCCTTCACGCGATTCATTTCAAAGAACCAGCTTTTCACGGTAACCGTATCCTCGAGATTAATGGCTTGCAAAAAATCCAATTCACAGCGATAGACAAAGAACTGGATGCCGATTTCCAGCATGGCGGATACTGGTATGTTCATCTCTTTCATGGCCTCACTGCGTGCCATTTCTAAAAGCGACAGGTAATTGGCATTGTTCAAATGCCCGTAAATATCGCATTCAAAACCGTATATGCGCTTACAAAACGTGTACTTCATGGCTTTTTCTCCCGAACCGCTCTCGTGATTTTGCTTGACCAATATCCGCAGGCGATTCACATGGCAAAAAATTAGTTTTGCGATGAGGAAACGATGACGGCAAAAAATGTCAACCCCAAAATAAAGCATGGCATAGCTGCGGGGCACGTAAAGACTGCAAATAGCAAATATACGCCCCCTTCCCCCAAATCACAAAAAGAGGTTCTGGATAAATTTGGCCAGCACTTGCCCCTTGTATTGGTGGCGATTTTATTCCTGGCGCTCAGCCTTATTTATTTTCCTGTGGCCTATCAGGGCAAGGCTCCCCAGGCATTGGACATCACCCAATGGGAAGGTGCAGCCAAGGCTATCATCGATTATAACGCCACGCATAAGGATAACGCGCTGTGGACGCCTCGCATGTTCTCGGGAATGCCTGCCTACATGATTTCCTTCCCGAATCGCTATCCCTTTTTGGAAAGCATTACCAAGCTGACCGACAAGGTAATAAACTGGCGTATTTTCTTGCTTTTTATAGGAGGCTTGGGGATTTTTTTACTGCTGCGGCAGATGAAGCTTTCCCCCTGGATTGCCTTTTTTGGGGCCATTGCCTTTGTTTTTTCCTGCCATTGGGTGGGGCTCATCGAAATCGGGCACAATACCAAGTTCCGTGCCATCATGTATATCCCCTGGGTGGTTTGGGCCCTGTTCCGCCTGCGTGAACGTCCCAATCTGCTCAATCTGGGCTTGCTGGCTACGTTTTTTATCACCCAGTTACGTGAAAATCATCCGCAGATCACCTATTATCTCTATCTCTTCATAGGCATGTTCTGGCTCTATCAGCTTGTGGAAAGCATCTTAAAGAAAGATCATAAAGAGTTCTGGCTGTGGACTATCCTTATCGCTGCGGCCTTGGGTTTAACTGCTCTGGCGGTGATGAATCCATACCTCAGCACCATGGAATATAGCCACTACACCATGCGTGGCGGTGCAGCAGGCCTGGAAAAAAGCTATGCCCAGGGCTGGAGCTTTCCCCCTGTGGAGCTTGCAGCGCTGGTTATTCCCGATTTCTTTGGAGGGATAAATCAAACCTACTGGGGCTATATGACCTTCACGCAAATCTATAATTACTTTGGCATTGTGGTGCTGGCCCTGGGAGTGCTGGCCCTCTGCGGCAGAAATCGGAAGCCTGCCTGGTTCTTGTGGATAAGCTCCTTTATCTTTATGCTGATGAGCTTTGGCAGCTTCACTCCGGGGCTTTCCGACCTGTTTTTCAATTACCTGCCGATGTTCAATAAATTCCGGGTGCCCTCCATGATACTGATTATGGTGCAATTCAATGCCATCTTACTGGCAGCCTTGGGAATCGATGGCCTTATTGACAAAGCTGGAGACAGTAAATGGGAAAAGCGGCTCTTTCATGCTTTCCTGGTTTGCGGCGCCATTTTCCTTATTTATCTTGTGGCAGCCAAAGGCATTTTCAAGGGTTTACCCTTCACCAATGCCCAGGAGATTCAAAATTACGAAGCACATCAAGCCAGTTCTCAGCTGGAAGAACTAAAGGCGGTGCGCCTGGATATGCTCTACAAGAGCGGTATTCTCAGCATGCTGTTCCTTACCATTGGCATCGGGCTGTCCTATCTGTACAGTGCTAAGCGCCTTAAATCCTCTCTATTTATACTGCTGATCACCTTCCTCTGCTTTATCGATCTTTTTGTTTACACCGGCAAGCACCTGAAAGACCTTTATCCTGCCAGTGAACGCACTGCCCGGTTTGAAATGCAGGATTATGACCAGTTCTTGCTTTCTGATCAGGATAATTATCGCATCTTTCCTTCCAATATAGAGCCTTTAAGCGTGCAGGGCATTCGTCCCGCGGGTGAATGGGCCTACTATCATCAGAGCATCAATGGCTATTCCGCGGCCAAACTGAAACGCTATGACGACATTCTGAAGCTGGTGCAGCGTGACGCCAAGCACGATGGGGAACTGATTCGCTACGTTCGCGGAGTGTACGAACAGGGCGGCAAAGAGGTTCCCACTCCGGTGCTGAACATGCTGAATACCAAATATATCATGCTTCCCGATTCCCTTCCCTACGGAGATTACCTGTCGCAGCTAAAACCTGTTTACGTAAGCAATACCGGATTGCACATCTATCGCAATAATAGCGTGCTGCCACGCGCATGGTTTGTAGATTCTTTGGAAGTGATAACCAAGCCGGAAGAACGCCTGGCCAGAATCCAAAATCCCTTCTTTAATCCCGCAAAACTGGCCTTGGTGGAAAGCGAAGTGCAGGGCACTTCCGCGCCGGATAGCAGCAGCATCAAACAAACTGCCAACGAAATGCACCGCCTGGAATATGATGTTTACGCGAATAAAGATGCCTTCCTGGTGCTTAGCGAAATTTATTATCCCGCCGGCTGGACGGCCTTTATCGACGGCAAAGCTACAGAGATTTATCCCGTTAATCACGTGCTGCGGGGCGTAAAAATCCCAGCCGGAAAGCATAAACTGGAAATGAAATTTGCTTCCCCCACCTATAACAAGAGCATCACGCTTAGTTTACTGGGCCTGCTTACCACTGTGGCAGCGGTTTTGGGAGGCTATTTTATCAGCCGCAGCAAGGGAAAAAAGCCAGAAAGCCCATCCGAGGCTTAAAGCTTTAGAACCAGCATATTTGCCGCTGGCTTGGGCTCATTGTCCCAAGGGGCAAAGCCTGCTTCGCGAAGTGCCTGGAGTTTTCCTCTGTATCCAAAGGGCACGATGAGGCCAATGCTGCGCCGTGGCTGATAAAACCACTGGAAATAGGGAAGTTCCGCCTTCAGATTTACCGGCAAAGGGCTTAGCGGCAATATGTGTATTTCCGCCAAACCTCCGGCATAATAAAGGCCCTGAGGGGTTCTGAACACCCTTCCCCGCTCTTTTATTATCTGCAACGCGGAGGGACTATGGTGAAAAACCTGCCAGCCGCAGGGAATATAGTCCGGATAGGCCTTGAAGCAGCTCATATCCATAATCTCCGGAAATTCCGGCTCTAACTGCCTGGAAATCCCCCGGCGATTGAGATCATAAAAACGCTTTACCACCCTGAAACCCCGTAGCTTGGCCAGATGCAGGCTTTCATAATTGCGGTAATAGGTGCAAAATTCATGGGAGTAAGCGCCCTCACGGCTTTCCAATTCTGCAGCAAAAGCCATCATATGCCGGTTTATCAGCTTGGCCACCCCCTGTCCCTGATACTTGCTGTGTACGCGTAATCCCTCAAACCACAGCACTTTATCGGGGAAAAGGCTCATCTTGCCGCAGCCGATGATTTTATTATCATACTCGCAAACAAAGAAATAGGGCTCGGCTATCCAACGCTCTACAATCTTGGGGAGATAATCGGTTCCACCCCAAATCCCGCGGGACATCAGTACTAATCCCCCGATGTCATCCTTGGTGGCAAGGCGTACCTTGCAGGCATGCAGCTCTTTAATCTTCGGCATAAAAAACCTCACTCGTCTAAATGCCCAGGCTGAAATACAAGCTTCTATGGCCATTCAGCCAGGATTGGGCAATTTCTGCGGATGCACGGATTCTGGCAAGCTTGTAATTTGCTTTTATGAAAATCCGGTTATCGTCGCCACTGGCCAGGGTGTAACCCTCCGGCAAGCTTTGATCTTCATCGGGAAGAACAAGGGTGCGCAGGCTTTGCCAGGTTTTTATCCCTGCGTTCAGCTTCAGTTCATCCTTTTCCCAGGCCAGCGCATTCATCCAGTAAAAGCTATTATTGTCTGTTTTCAGCTTCTCTTCATAGTTATAGCGGAATTGCATCTCCCAGGCCAGGGCGGAAGACATCCTATGTCCCAGTTTCAATTGGGCGCGGTAATGAACCGGCAGAGTGCTGGAGTAGGTGCTATCGGTTTGGGATAAAAGCTCTTTATCCAGGCGGGTAAATTGCAGCATCAGGGAAGTGTCTTCTGGCGAAAAGCTAAGGGCCACGATGCTCCGCTGCATCCAGCTTTGATTTTGCAGAGCGCTGTTTTGCCGCGAAAGCGCATGGCTGATGCCAATTTCCCACATCGGGTGGGGATCATACTTCAGGTCATAACGCAGTTCACTCCGCTGGCCTGCCGCGCTAAGCAGTGATGCTCTGGCTGCATAAGCAGGGAGCTGTTGTCCCTTATGCCAGCTAAAGGCCAGCATTTGTTCCACCTGTGCGGTTGTGGCTTTCGCTTCCAATTTCAGGGCAGGGTGTGTTCCGATAAGGGACACTTCGCCCAGCAGGCTGTGTTTGTTGGTGTTCCATCCGCCAAAAAAGCTGAGTGCCCAAAGCCTTTGCTCCAGGTTTGGATCGGCCCAAGCGAGCCCGTAGCTTTGATGATAGCCCAATAACCCGGCTTGGGTATCCTTTCCTTTATATTCCAATCCCCCGGCAAAAATCCCCTCGCCAACCGTGGAGATCGTGTTCTTTCGCGATTTATAGAGCTGGGTGATCCCGGCTTCATTCAGTCTGGCGCTCCGCTTTTGGGCAGTAGCCAGCAGAAAGGCCGAAAAACTTTCGCGCCCAAAGCTTCCCGCTACCCCCTGCAACGAAGCGTAGGCAGGATGGGCAGCCTGGCGAATCGCGAAATTCAGGGTGTGGCCGCTGCTTTTTCCCAAAATACTCCCCAGGCCCCAGGAACAGCGCATAAGGCCTATTGCCAGTTGCTTACGGGATTCTTCCGGATGCCGAAAGGCAAGCTGAAAACCTGCCAGAGGCACAGCACCATCTTCCCGATAGAGATTGCTGAGCGCTTGCAAGGCTCTTTCTTCGTACACTAAAGCGAACAGCGCGTTATGGTTATCGGGGTTGAAGTGAAATCTGCTTTGGGCATTTAGCCGGGCTTTATCCTCCTGCAGATCGGCATAAAACTGCTCTAGCCACCTGTCTTGAAGCTGTTCGGAGGCCAGTTCCGGAATTTCATCCCACCCGGCATAAAGCGGGATTAGGGAACCAAGCAACCAGATAAAGCAGCATAAATACTTGCCAAGAACCTTCCAGGAACCATCCAAGAACCATCCTGGATCGCGATCTGGGAGGGATAAGGGATGGATATCAAGTGGTTCAGGGAAGAGATTAAGGAATAAGCCAATGCGGAGCATGAGTGTTTTATAAACTTATATAATAAGCAGTTACCACAAGCTGCCGATGTCGATGCTGTGGGTTAAATCCAGCTCCGGATGGGTGCGTAGGGAATACATTAGCTCAAAGGTGCCGATGATGAATTTGCAGCCGATGCCAAAACGGGCGGGTTCGCTTTGCCAACTGGTTTGCAGCAGTAATACTTCCGCGATTTCATAGGAGGAAGCCACGCCATAGCAATCGGGGCCATCCTCCCGATATGTGTATGAAGAGCAGAGGGAAGAATCATCGCTGAATGCGGTTTGAGCCGAAAGAACCAGCGCGGTATCCTTTCCCCGCAGGTGCAGCCAGCGGATTTCCGTGCCGTAGCCATCTTGCATAAAGCTGAGGGCGAGGTCGTTATCCCAGGTGTACCAGCTTTTATCGCCGATCTTTTCATAGAAAAGGTGCTGAGTGGCACCCAGGGCAAAGGCCGTACCTCCCAGACGCAGAGATAGATATTGATCCTGCCAGCGGTAATCGGGATGGGCCAGATAGTTTATTCCTGTGGAAACTTGCATCAGTCCGGTGGGAACGGCATTGTGCCAGCCGTAGTAGGTGGTTTCACCAAGGCCAAAGGGGCTGTGCCGGGAAAAAACGACGCCATTGGCAAAAACTATGGGGGAGATGGCATGATCAGCCACCGATTGGGACAACATGGTGATGCCATTAAGGGCATTTGCGGAAGCGGAATATTCGCCTATCAATGCTGATAGCGGTGCTAAACACAGCAGCAGTAAAAGCGACGTAAGAAGCAGCTTCATGGCAGGTTGCCCAAGAAAAAAGGGAGCCTGGATTTGGCTCCCTGATGCGTTTCTAATAAAGGTTGGCTTCGCTTTCCGGATCAAAGAAATGAGCTTTTACCATATCCACAGTTACGGGCATGGTATCACCCATTTTGGGGAGTTCCTTGGGATCGAAACGCGCTGTAAACTGGCCCCGGGCTGTCTTTAAAACCACGTGATATTCATTTCCCAAGGGCTCTACCAAATCGACCACGGCATTGAACTTTTGCGGAGCTTCGGCCATGGAATCAAAACGAGAATCGTAGATATCTTCGGGACGCATGCCCATGATGATGGGCTTATTCAGATATCCTTTCAGGAGTTCATTCTGGCGGGGAGTAAGCTGCAAGATAAAATCTGTGCCGTCGAAACACAGGGCATCGTTCTTGCTGATCAGCTTGCCTTCCACCATATTGATGGCAGGGCTGCCAATGAAACCTGCCACAAAGACATTGGCGGGGTTGTTATACACATTTAGGGGAGTATCGATTTGATGAATAACCCCATCTTTCATCACGATGATGCGATCGGCCATGGTCATTGCTTCCACCTGATCGTGGGTAACGTAAATCATGGTATTGCCAAGGGTTTGGTGCAATTTCACGATTTCTGAGCGCATGGCTACACGCAGCTTGGCATCCAAATTGGAAAGAGGTTCATCAAAAAGGAAAACCTTGGGATTGCGAACAATGGCTCTTCCCAGGGCAACTCGCTGCCGTTGACCGCCGGAAAGCTGTCCGGGTTTGCGTTTCAGCATACTCTCGATGCCCAGCAATTGGGCTGTTTCATCCACTTTCTTTTGGATGGTAGCCTTGGTTTCACCGCGCAGTTTGAGGGCAAAAGCCATGTTTTCATAAACCGTCATATGCGGGTAAAGCGCGTAATTCTGGAAAACCATGGCGATATCACGATCTTTGGGCTGAACCTTGTTTACGAGGGTATCACCGATGTAGATTTCACCGCTGGAAATCTCTTCCAGACCGGCAATCATCCTTAGCACGGTGGATTTACCGCATCCCGAAGGACCTACCAGCACCATAAACTCCTGGTCGTTGGCCACGAAATTGGCATCTTTAACTGCATGAAAACCGTTATCATAGTACTTATTCAGGTTCTTTACTGTGATCTTGGCCATCAATTACTCCTTCTATGTATAGAAATCATTTTCTTTAATAAGTTTATTATTAATCAATTATGTGGCTTTGGCGTCGCACACGCGTTTTCGGGATTGATATACCACCACCTTGTTGCGGCCGCTGTTTTTGGCCTGATACATGGCTTTATCTGCATTAGATATGATGCGTACCAGATCAGGCTGTTTGGCCTGGGCATGATCATCGCTACAGATGCCGATGCTGATGGTGATGGGAATCACGTTATTGCGATATACAAAGCTGTGGCTTTGCACTATCAGGCGAAGCTCTTCCATCATTTCCAGGCATTTGCTGGGTGCCAGACCGAAGAGGGCAATGAGAAATTCCTCACCCCCATAACGGATGATGATATCGCTTTGGCGGAACTGGCTGGTGATGATGCGGGCCAGATTTTTCAGGATGTGATCCCCGGCTTGGTGGCCAAAGGTGTCGTTTATCCGTTTAAAGAAATCGATATCGATCATGGCAAAGGACACGGGAACCTTATGTCTGGCGGCAAAGGCGATCAATTGGGGAATATTGCTATCCAGATAACGGCGGTTACGCAGTCCGGTAAGGCTGTCGGTTAAAGACAATTCTCCCACGCGGTCATAGAGCTCTTCGATTTTATCATAGCCCGCTTGCAGGCTTTCCACATAGGCGTTGTTTTGCAGGCTTACCTGGTTGCTAAGCACGTGGATGCTCTGCTCCAGATAGGGCAGGGCTTGAAAATAGATATCCTGCTGCAGGTGTTCTCTCAAAAAACGGGACATGCTAAGCAGCTGTTCCCAGCGCTTATGCAGAAAGTAATTGGAATATTGATAATTACGGATGGATTCTTTGAAACGGGACTGCACCCCACAATTGTAATTTCCGGCAAAGAAATAGAGGTGCTGCAATTGCTTGATATTCAAGATGGAAGCGGGGAATTTGATCAGCTTCTTCTGGTAGGTCATTTTTTCAAGGGGGGGAACAATGCGGTCTTCCATGCAGAAAAGTTCGAAAAGCACCAGCGCACTATTCAGGGTACGCTGTTCGCCGATCTTGTCATGAAGCATTATCAGCAGGTCTTTTTTCAGGTTCTGCCGCTTTCCCCAGAAGCTTCTCTTGATCCAGTATATCAGGAAGGTGAGGGCAGATTCCGGGCCATCGCGCAGATAGGTGTCGGTAACAATATCCAATTGGCTGGTAAGCATTTCATCCTGTTCATCTTGCATATGCAGCACCGGCAAACGGCATATCTGGAAGATCGTCCACAGCCTGAGATTATCTTTACTAAGCTTGGGTTCCATTTCTGCCACCATCTGGGCTGCAGTGTGCATATCCTCAATTTCTATCATCACATGCGTTATCTGAAGTTGATGCAGCAATTCAAGCTTTTCAGGATCATTATCCAGGTCTTCTTTCAGACTGCTAAGCAGCATCTGGTAGAAGGGGGATTGTTCTGAAACGGGCAGATGATTCAGCAAGGTAAGAAAGCTATTATAATCACTTTCATAAGTGGTGGTTATGCTGAGCAAATAGCTAAGCAGATTGCTGAAGATATGGGCGGATACCTCGATGAACAGGGGGTCATTCTTGCTAAGATGGCAATGGGCTTTAACCGTGCTAAGAATGTCATCAATCTTTCCCGGACGCTCTTTTTCGTCCGTATTCAAGAGCTCCTGAATCAGCTTTTTGATGCTTGATTTCAGCTCTTGGGGAAGCACCGGGGCACTTTGGCTATCTAATATCGGGCTCATGGCTTGGGGCTTTCTTCCTTGCCTGGCACAAAGCGGATTACTGTTTCTCCGGGCTTGGTAAGTCCAAATTTCTCACGGGCAGCTTTTTCGGCAGCTTCGGGATCAGTCTTCAGCCGTTCATTTTCCTGGGCTAAGCTGTCATTAACCGCTTTCAAACGGAGGGTTTCGGTTTGTAAACTATGCACCTGGCGCTGCAATTTCCAGGTATTATAAAAGCTATTGCCCCCTGCCAGGAGAATCCAAATGCCAATAATCGCGATGATTACCCAAAATACAGTGCGAACTGGCTTTGATGTTGTGCTGCTTTTTCTGCTCATACTTTTTGCACCATGCGGGCAATGAATGACTTTCTGATATCGATAGCCCGATAACTGCACAATTCATGGCAGCACAGGCAGTTTATGCACTTGCTGGGATCGATTACCGGAGGGGTGCCCTTGTCCCAGGAAATGGCTTTCACAGGGCAGCTTCTTACGCATAAACCGCATTGCTGGCAGCGTGCACTAACCTGGGGATGAAAATGATATAGCTTGCGAAAGGCCTGTTTAACGGGTTTGGGAACGAATCTGAGGGATTCCGTGCCCAGCTTTACCATTCTGATATCAGCATTCTCAATCCGAAACTGGCGGAAACTGGTGGGAACCTTGATGCGGCTGGGAAGAATGCCATCATTATGCAAGGCTTCCTCCAGATAGGGAATATCGGCAAGCTTGAAACCCAGCATTCGGGCTGCAATGGTATCCAGAGCAGGGGCCGAAACCGAACCAAACAGCAAGCCCCAATCCCTTTTAGTGCCTGCTGAAGGACCCATGCCATCCATACCCCAGATGCCATCCAGAATGTGATAGGTGATGCGTTTGGAAGTGAGGGCATACAAAGCGCAAAGCATCCTGGCAAAGCTGCTGGTGTCAGGATAGAGCTTGTGATATTCACTTTTAATCATTCCTGGAACCAGGCCATAGAGGTTCTTAATAGCTCCTGTGTAGGCCATCAGCCCATGAGTTTTGTATTTGGCTACGTTTATCACCGCTCCGCATTGCCAGAAGATCTGGCTGATCTTCAGCTTTATGCCATTATATTCCAGTTCCCTGAATCCGGCAGTGGAGAGATTTACCAGCTTGATGGGATACTTTTCGGCCAAGGCAGTATATCCGCAGGTTTTCCATACCTGTTCCACATTTACCGCCCCCCCGGGACTATCGCCCAACCAAACCTCTTTATTTTTATTCAGCAGATAGATAATCACCGCTTCCAGCACGGCAGGATGGGTGGTTACCGCGCGTTCGGGAACATAAGCTCCCAGGGTGTTTGGCTTTATCAGCACGCGTTTGGCACGTCCCAAAGCGGGAAGCTTTTCGCCACTGAGGATGCTTTTTACTGCCTCTTCCAGGGGAGGAAGCTCATAATTTTCCAGCTTGCGGATAGATACTTTGGGATCAATCATAGGTTGCTAAAGTCCGTTTGCGGGTAAAGGCATGCAGATAGAAGCTAAGCGACAGATTTACTTGTGTTTGCCTTGCTTCGGGGCTGAAGGAATGAAGGATGGCTACGTTAATTGCCCCATCTTTATGCAGGTAGCTGATTCCACCGGTAACAAAATGCTGATCGTTGGATTTTACCATCAGACTGTCGGCCACATTATCCCAAAAGATGGAGGGATCGGGATTTACCTGGTTTACAGGCAGCATAATCTTGCCGCTGAAAACTTCGGAGGCATAGATGTAGCCAAGGCGATAGCTAAGCCAGCCCTCATATTTTTCAAAGCCTGCTTTCAGGGTATAACGGTCGTCAAAAGCTTTGTCCACCTTGCTGAATTGCTCCATTTCGGCCTCTGCAGAAAGGGCATAACGGCTGCTATTGTAGCTTATTCCGGTGCTGGCTTTCAGGGGTAGATTCATTTCATAGGCCACGTATTTCTGATCCCAATCAAACTTGGTGGGTAATGTGGCGCTAAGCCCCAAATTGAAGCTGCTAAGTTCATACAGGATTCCTGGCTGGATGCGCAGGGCATATTGGGAATCTCTGATGCGATCCCAGGAGCGCAGGAAAATGGGATCGTCCACAAAGTGAAGCTGATTATGCAAATTCAGCCCCAAATGCAGTGGACCATTGTGATAGCCCACATTGGCGGTTAGCTGATGCAAGTGATAGCTGGGAAAACGTTGCACCATGGCTTCACCCTGGTTTATAAACACCGAATAGTCATCCAGTTTTATCGATTTGGGCAGGCTGTAAGCCACTCCTGCGCTAAGGGTGCGGCTTAGACCCATCCCCACGGCAAATAGCCCGAAGGGAATGGGGGAGGTGTAATTTGCCTCGGTTTGATAACCCTCTGCGGCTATTCCAGGCTTGATATTGGCATCCAGAATGATCTTGGCCGAATCAGGCAGGTTTACAGCGGGATTCAGGCTGAATCCGGATATGTCACCAAGATTGGCCACCCCGGTGTATCCCCTTCCGGCAGCCACGGTTCCCGTGAAATTACGCGAAAAACTATCATAGAAGGGATTGCAGAATTGGGGAAGAACCATGTTCAGCCCTTCCGTAGTCTGGGCTCTCCAGCTGGCCGAAAATAGCAGGAGGAGCAGGATAAATGTAATTCGGTAAGCCTTCATTTTCATCCTCCTTACCGGGAGATCATAAAGGTTTGGCTACGTTCGCGGCCCACGGAAACGATCTCCAAAGGGATATTCAATAAGTCTTCCAATGCTTTCAGATAATCTCTGGCGGCCTTGGGCAGTTTCTTCAGGCTTTTACAGGCGCTGATATCCGCATCCCAGCCCTGGAATGTTTCATATACAGGCTTCACTTTGCCCGCCTGGGAAGGATGGGAAACAAGCTCGGTTGTTTCTTTGCCATCAAGCTGATACCTGGTGCAAATCTTCAGCTCTGCGAGGCCGCTAAGCACGTCCAGGCAGGTAAGGGCAAAGCTGTCCAGAGCATTAATGCGGGCGGTTTGAGCACCAGCCACGGCATCAAACCAGCCAATGCGGCGGGGACGTCCCGTGGTGGCTCCATATTCATTGCCGGTTTTGCGGATTTGTTCGCCGGTTTTATTTTTCAGCTCCGTGGGCATGGGGCCTTCGCCTACACGCGTTCCATAGGCTTTGTAAACCCCAATCACTTTATCAAGATACCTGCTGGAAAAGCCAGTGCCAATGCCAACTCCATCCGTCATAACCCGGGATGAAGTTACATAGGGATAAGTTCCAAAGCCCAGATCCAGCAGCGAACCCTGCGCTCCCTCAAAGAGGATATTGGCATCCGCATAATAAGCTTCGTGCAGCTTAATCTCTACATTTCCGGTGTATCTTTTCAGTAGCTTATGAATGTGGCGCAGCTCATCGATCTGAATTTTGAGATCAGCATCGGAAATCTGCCGCTGATGATAGCGATACATGGCTTCCAGGCGTTCTTTCAGATACTTAGGATATTCCAAATCCTGCCATCTTAAGCCCACTCGGGCCGTTAAATCGCTATAGGCAGGACCGATACCCCGCTGGGTAGTGCCGATAAAAGCTTTGCCCAGGTCCTGTTCATGCCCGCTATCCAATTCCTTGTGCAAAGGAAGTACCAGACCGGCACGATAATCGATCATCAGCCTGCCTTCCACGCTAAGCCCCTGTTCCTCCAGAGCTGCGATCTCAGCAAGCAATGCGCCTGGCTCGATAACCACTCCCATGCCTATTAAACACGCCGTTTCTGGAAATAGAATCCCCGAGGGAACGGTATGGAACACATACTTTTTCCCCTTATGTACGATCGTGTGCCCGGCATTGCTGCCACCTTGAAAGCGAACCACATATTTGGCTTCGCTCGCCAGATAATCCACGATCTTGGCTTTAGCTTCGTCTCCCCACATGCAGCCCATTACCAGTATTGAGGCCATTTTAACTCCTTCTTGCCGATTTTACAATGGTATCAATCAAAGATATTCTGTCAATGTAAATTTCTTAAATTCCGCTGCGGGGATTATGAAAAGCGGATAAAGCCGATGATTTTTTCTACCAGATGGATTGAGCATGCCACATTGAATGCCCGGGATTGTTTTGAACTTGCTAAACATGCGATGCCTGTGCGACCACCGTGCAAGGGCATGGGTGTTGTATGGGGATTAACTGTAAATGGAACACATACAACGTGAATGTGGAGACGGCATCTTGCCGTCTATGGGTTAACAGGTTAACGGGTTAATGGTTTAGCTCGCTTACCGGGCTGACACGTGAAACTTATCTTGCTAATTTAGCACTCTCTGCATAAGACTGCTAATTTCTTCTTGACATCCTAAGCTCCCTCTCTATTTTGTCTATAGTTGGAGGTGTGAATGAATACACAACGTTTTACTATCAAATCGCAGGAGATGATCGCGGCCATGCAAGAATTGGCTATGGAAAACGGTCATCAGGAGATTAAAGACCTGCACATGCTGGCTGCGATGCTGGCTCAAGATGACAGCCTGGTTATTCCGGCGCTGCAAAAGCTGGAAGTGCCCATTCCCATGCTGCAAAGTTCTTTGGATGCAGCCCTGGCGAAGCTGCCCAAAGTTTCCGGCAGTTCGCAGCAATATCTTTCGCAGGAAGTGCTGAACATTTTGCATCAGGCAGAGAAAGAGGCCGATACCTTGCAGGATGATTATATTTCGCTGGAGCATATCCTGATGGCGCTGGTATCCGAAGGCAAGGAAGCTGCCACGCTATTGAAAAAGGCAGGGCTGCAATCTGGCAAATTGCTGAGTGCCCTCAAGGAACTGCGTGGCAATCAACGCGTTACGGATCAGAATCCCGAGGCCAAGTATCAGGCTTTGGAAAAATATGCCCGCAATCTCACCCGGCTTGCCCGTACCGGAAAGCTGGATCCCGTAATCGGACGTGACGAAGAAATCCGCCGCAGCATTCAGATTCTCTCCCGCCGCAGGAAGAATAATCCCATCCTGATAGGTGAACCGGGAGTGGGGAAAACAGCCATAGCCGAAGGCCTGGCCAAGCGGATCGTGGATAGGGACGTTCCGGAAAACTTGAAGGATAAGGAGCTTTTGGAGCTGGATATGGCTGCTCTGATCGCCGGAGCGAAGTTTCGAGGCGAATTTGAGGAACGGCTGAAGGCAGTACTCTCCGAAGTGGAGAAGTCCGAAGGCAAAATAATCCTCTTTATCGATGAACTGCATACCGTTGTAGGAGCAGGTGCAGCGGAGGGAAGTGTGGATGCTTCCAATATGCTGAAGCCTGCATTGGCCCGCGGAAATCTGCATTGCATCGGAGCTACTACCCTGGATGAATATCGCAAATACATAGAAAAGGATGCTGCTCTGGAACGACGTTTTCAGCCAGTATTAATCAGCGAACCAAGCGTGGAGGATACCATTTCCATCCTTCGCGGCATCCGGGAGAAATATGAAGTGCATCATGGCGTGCAGATCACGGATAATGCTCTGGTGGCGGCAGCACAGATGTCCAATCGCTATATCTCGGACAGGTTTTTGCCGGACAAGGCTATAGACCTGATTGATGAGGCATGTGCCCGCCTCAGGATGGAGATAGATTCCATGCCGGTGGAACTGGATGAAACACAGCGTCGCCTCAGGCAACTGGAGATAGAAAGACTATCCCTGGCCAAAGAGCCTGATCAGCTTTCGCAGGAACGTTTGTACAAGATTAAAGAGGAAATTGCGCAATTGAACGAGCAGGACAAGGCTTTGCGCCTGAGATGGGAAAAAGAAAAGCATAATCTGGACAAGATCAGGGCTCTAAAAGAAGAACTGGAGAATCTGAAAATTGTTGCAGACAAAGCGGAACGGGAAGGTAACTACGCCAAAACCGCAGAACTCCGCTATGGCAACATTGCCGCCAAGGAGAAAGAACTTCAGGAGCTAAGCCGCAGCAGTGATTTGAACCAACCGGACAGTCTTTTGAAAGAGCAGGTGGATGAAGAACTGGTGGCCGAGATCGTATCCAAATGGACAGGCATCCCGGTGTCTAAACTGGCGGAAAGCGAAATGCAGAAACTGCTGGAACTGGAAGAAGTGCTTGGCGAAAGAGTGGTGGGTCAGGAAGAGGGGATAAGTGCCCTGGCCAATGCCATTCGCCGTAGCCGTAGCGGACTGAGCGATGAAAATCGTCCCATTGGTTCCTTTATATTTTTGGGACCTACGGGAGTGGGAAAAACGGAGCTGGCCAAAACATTGGCCTCCTACCTTTTTGATACTGAAAAAGCCATGCTGCGTATCGATATGAGTGAATTTATGGAGAAGCATAGCGTTGCCAGGCTGATTGGTGCACCTCCCGGATATGTGGGCTACGATGAAGGGGGGTATTTAACCGAAGCCATCCGCCGCCGGCCTTACAGTGTGGTGCTATTTGATGAAATCGAGAAAGCTCATCCGGATGTGTTTAACGTTTTGCTACAGATATTGGATGATGGGCGCCTTACTGATGGCAAGGGGCGTACGGTTGATTTTCGGCAAAGCGTGATCATCATGACCAGCAATATCGGTTCCCAGCAGATTTATGATGCTGCTCATACTGGTTTGGATGTGCTGAAGCCTCAACTAATGGGCATCCTGCAGCAGTATTTCCGGCCGGAATTTCTGAACCGCCTGGATGATATCATTATTTTCCACCGCTTGGAGAGGGAGCATATCAGGAGAATCGTGAAGCTGCAGCTGAATATATTGGCAGTGCGGATGCAGCGAAAAAACCTGATGCTGGAGTTTACGGACTCTTTGATCGATCATCTGGCAGAAACTGGCTTTGATCCCGCCTTTGGTGCCCGCCCCCTCAAAAGACTGATCCAGAAAGAACTGGAAGACCCGCTAGCCCGGGCGCTGCTCTCGGGGGATTTTATTTCAGGAAAGCACATTTCGCTGGATTATAGCCAAGACACTGGAGTGGCAATAAGGCAAAGCTGAATGCCAAGGAACTAACCTCGCATAAACAACCGGAGCTAATAAACTCCGGTTTTTTTTGCATTAAGTCATTCTGTTCTCTGCAGCCCTGAAAAAAGATTTAGTTTGGGAGAACTTCTTGCTTGACAAATTAGCAGTGATTCTTTCTTATGCGATAAGTAAGAAAAATGCTTTCTCAAGAATATAGTGTGTACCCCCTTAGTTATTCTGGGGGCAGGAAATGGAATGTCAAAATCATGCTGTGTTAATAGCCTGGTGATATTATTGCTAGACAACTACACAAGTACATAAAACCCGAAAAAACAATATGGGAAAAGGAGAAAGACTATGAAGCGTTTATCATTGCTGCTCGTGATGATATTCATGCTCGGTATGGTAACTTCATTGCTAAATGCAACTGAAGTAACCATTGGCGCCGGCGATCAACAAGCCCGCGTCCCGGTCGATATGTATTGGAAGAACTCACTCTTCGAATGCATGTATTTCCAGGATGAACTGGGATTCGTATCCGGTACCATCAGCGGAGTTAAATTCTACAATAACTTCGTTACCGATTTACCTAACATGCCTACCAACATCTGGTTGGGCACTACCACCCAAACTTCTTTTGCAACAGGCGGTTGGATTCCCTCCACACAATTGACTCAGGTCTTTAATGGAGTGGTTAATTATCCTACAGGTGTCAATACCATTGATATTACCTTCACCACCCCCTTCAATTATACCGGTGGTACCTTGGTAATGATGGTACAGCGTCCCATGGATGTCGACTATTACGATTCCACCGATAATTTCTATGCTCAAACGATCGGAACCAATCGTGCTTTAAGAGTGCAGGCGGATGGAACTGCTTTTGATCCTACCGCACCTCCTGCCACTACCGCTCCGTCCGGTCAATTCCCCAAAACTACTTTCGTATACACCGGTCAGGCCATCAATAATGACCTGGGTGCCATGTCGATCACCGGTAATACCACTCCTAGCGCTCAGTCCGCTAGCAATTATACCGTAACCATTCGCAATAATGGCTCCATAGCTCAATCAGCTTACACCGTTAAACTGATGCGGGAAGGCGACATTGAAATTGCCAGCGTTCCCGGCACTGCCATTCAACCTCAAACCACTGCTACTTTCACCATTCCCTGGACTCCCACCGCAGTAGGCCCCACTTACGTTTATGGTCAAGTGGTACTCACCGGAGATGAGATTCCCACAAACAACAACAGCCCGCATCTGAATGTAATCGTTCAGCCCGCGGGAGTTGTTGCCGTTACAGTGGGTGAAGGTGGAGCTACCGGGCGTATGCCTATTGACATGTTCTATAGGAACAGTCTTTTTGAATCCATTTATCTGTCCTCCGAACTTAATATCGGTGGGCTTTTAACTGGTATTCAATTCTACAATAACTTTAGCTCCAATCTTCCCGGAATGCCCACCAACATTTGGGTGGGTGAAACCAACCAAACCGATCTGGCTGCCGACTGGATTCCCAGCACGCAGCTTACTCAAGTGTATAATGGTACTGTGGACTATCCCAGTGGCGCTAATAACATCGCCATCCAATTCCCCACGCCTTACGTGTATGGCGGTGGAAACCTGGTGGTGATGGTTGAGCGTCCCATGGACACACAGTATTACAGCTCCAGTGACCGATTTGTAACTCAGGCTGGAACCATTGCTTCCCGTACCCGCAATATCTATAGCGACGGTACGGACTATGATCCTGCCGCTCCTCCCACAGATACTGCTGAAGCTAACTTCCCCAGAACTACCTTCTTCTTCATCACTGAAGGAATGGGTACTTTGTCGGGAACCGTTACTTCCGGTGGTGCTCCTGTTGCTGGTGCCACTGTAACCGTTGCCAATAGCACTTTGGTTACCACCTCTGCTGCTAATGGTGCTTACAGCTTCCCCTTCATCGCTGAAGGTGCTCAAGTTGTATCTGCCACCAAGCACGGCTACAATGTGGTAACCCACAACGTGACCATCGTGGAAGATCAGACTACCACTCAGAACTTCGTGATCGCTCCCCTGCCTCAGGTAACCGTCAGTGGCCGTGTTGTTGCCAGTGACAATCCTACGGTTGGCCTTTCTGGAGCCACGATCACCCTTAGTGGCTATGATTCCTATACTGCCACTACCAATGCCAGCGGTCAGTTCACGATCAACAATGTGTATGCCAACCAAACCTATCAGTACCTGGTACATTATACTGGCTATGCCGATACCCCAGGTGAAGTAGTGGTTGGAACCACAAACGTGAACATGGGCGACGTGATTGTAAACGAAGTTGCCTATCCGCCCAATACCGTGGTCGCCACTGAAGCTGCCAATCACAGCAACGTGGTAGTAACCTGGAACGAACCCGGAACCGGCGTTGCTGCATGGCTTCACTATGATAGTGGTGAAAATGATGACAGCATCGGAACCGGTGGCGTGGCCGACTTTGACGTCGCCATCCGCTACCCCGCATCCGCACTTCAGGATTACCTTGGTACCAGCCTGCAAGCCGTAAAAGTTTGGCCTGCTCAACCCGGTACTTTCTCCCTGCGTGTATGGACCGGTGGAACTCCCGATGCTCCCGGAACCATGGTTGTTGACCAAGCCTTCACCCCCGTACTGGACACCTATAATACCGTATTGCTTACCAATCCCGTACCCGTGAATGGCAATGAAGAGCTGTGGTTTGGCTATCGCTGCAACGTTACCAGCGGTTATCCCGCGGGTTGCGATGCCGGCCCTGCCACCGATGGCTTCGGCAATATGATGTATTTCCAAGGTGCCTGGAGCACTCTGCTTGAGCTTGCTCCGAGCCTGAACTACAACTGGAATATCCAGGGCTACGTTGGCTATGGTGCGCCCACTCAAGCCGCCAAGCTTACTCCTCTGGCTTTCAATGCCAAACGCTATAACGAAGGTACTCTTGCTGCCACCGGCTTCAAGAAGAACATCGCTGCCACTCCTGCTGATCCCAGTGGAATCACCAGAGTGCGTCAGGGTTACAAAGTATGGCGTTTTATTGCTGCCAACCAGAATGATCAATCAACCTGGACCCAGCTTACCCCCAATACCATTACTGCCCTTACTTATACTGACAATGCCTGGACTCCCCTGCCTCCCAATGTGTACAAGTATGCTGTAAAGGCTGTTTACACCAATAACGTATATTCCAATGCCGCCATTTCCAACGGCGTGGAAAAAGATATGATGGGAACCCTGGCTGGAACCGTTACCGACTTTGGTACCGGTACTCCTATCTCAGGCGCCATCGTTACCGCCGGAACCTACACCGGCACCTCCAATGCCCAGGGCCAGTATACCTTCGCAGTACGTCAAGGTTCATATACTGTAACTGCGGTTAAGGTTGGTTATCAAAACTGGTCTCAGGAAAACGTTACCGTAACCGGATTGCAAACCACCACTCTGAATATTCAGATGATGGAAATTGCCTTCCCGCCCTATAACGTAGTATCCACCGAAGCTGCCAACTTCAGCAACGTGGTTACCACCTGGAACGCTCCTGATCCCAATGCCGAACCTGTTGAGGATTTTGAAACTGGTAACCTCACCAGCTTCCCATGGGTAATGGGTGGTGATGCACCATGGTCAGTAGTTACCAATGCTCCTCATGGTGGAACTTATTGCGCTCAAAGCGGTGACATCAATGATAGTGGAATGACTTCCATCGAGCTTACCCGCAATGTCATCATCGCCGGCGACATCAGCTTCTGGTACAAAGTCTCCTCCGAATCTGGTTGGGACTATCTGACCTTCTACATCGATGGAACCGTGATGGGTGAATGGTCAGGCACTGTGCCCTGGACTGAAGCCACTTATCCCGTAGGCCTTGGTAATCACACCTTCAAGTGGGAATATTCCAAAGACGGTAGCTTGAGCTCAGGTGACGACTGTGGCTGGATTGATGACATAGCCTTCCCGAGCTCCACTCCTCCCACTGCTCTTGCCAAGAATGCCGGATTTGGCACTGCCAATGAAACCGAGCAAAACAGAGCTCTGGTAGGTTACAAAGTGTACCGTCTGCTTGCCGCCAACCAAGGCGACGAAAGCACCTGGACGCTGCTTACTCCTACCAACATCACTGCTCTCACCTATACTGACAACGCCTGGCAGCCTCTGCCTTCCGGTGTTTACAAGTTTGCCGTGAAAGCTGTTTATACCAATAACGTTCTGTCGCTGCCTTCCCTCTCCAATGAAATTCACAAAGGCATGATGGGCACCCTTACCGGAACCATTACCGACTTTGGTACCGGATCTCCTGTTCAGGGCGCTACGGTTACTGCCGGCACCTATTCCGGAACCACCAATGCCGCTGGCGTTTATTCATTTGGAGTATATCAAAATACTTACACCGTTACTGCCACTAAAACTGGGTATCAACCCTTCTCCCAGGATAACGTGGTAATCACTGGACTGCAAACCACCACTCTGAATATTCAGATGATGGAAATTGCCTTCCCGCCCAATACCGTGGTCGCTACCGAAGCTGCCAACTACAGCAATGTGGTTGTCACTTGGAACGAACCCGGAACCGGCGTTGCTGCATGGCTTCACTATGATAGTGGTGAAAATGATGACAGCATCGGAACCGGTGGCGTGGCCGACTTTGACGTTGCCATCCGCTACCCTGCATCTGCTCTGCAAGACTATGCGGGAACCAGCCTGCAAGCCGTTAAAGTATGGCCTGCCCAAGCCGGCACCTTCTCAGTTCGCGTATGGACTGGTGGAACTCCCACTGCTCCTGGAAATATGGTAGTTGACCAGGCCTTCACGCCTGTTCTGGATACCTATAATACCGTAGTACTAACCAATCCTGTTCCTGTTACCGGAAACGAAGAACTGTGGTTTGGCTATCGTTGCAACGTTACCAGCGGTTATCCCGCGGGTTGCGATGCCGGTCCTGCCACCGATGGCTTCGGCAACATGATGTACTTCCAAGGCGCATGGAGCACACTCCTTGAGCTTGCTCCGAGCCTGAACTACAACTGGAATATCCAGGGCTATGTAGGCTATGCCGCACCCACACAAATGGCCAAGCTTACTCCTCTGCCCTTCAATGCCGAACGTTATAACAAAGGCAGCATTGCTGCTACCGGTATCAAGAAAAACATCACCCCCACTCCGGATACTGATTCCGAACGTGTAGACCGGGTGAGACTTGGTTACAAGGTATGGCGTCTGCTTTCTGCCAACCAAGGCAATGAAGCCACCTGGACCCAGCTAACTCCCAATACCATCACCGATCTTACTTATACTGATAACGCCTGGGCTCCTCTGCCTTCCGGTGTGTATAAGTTCGCCGTGAAAGCCATCTATACCAATAACGTCCTTTCCAATGCCGCCTTCTCCAATGAAGTGCACAAAGGCATGATGGGAACCCTTACCGGAACCGTTACCGACTTTGGCAGCGGAACTCCCATTCAGGGTGCCATCGTTACTGCCGGAACCTATAGCGGTACCACCAATGCCCAGGGCCAGTATTCCTTCCCTGTATACCAGGGTTCTTATACTGTTGCTGCCATTAAACCCGGCTACCAACCCTGGACTCAAGCAAACGTTACTATCACCGGACTGCAAACTACCACTCTGAATATTCAGATGATAGAAATTGCCTTCCCCGTGTACAATGTAGTAGCCACCGAAGCTGCCAACTTCAGCAACGTAGTGGTTACCTGGAACGCTCCCGATCCCAATGCAGAACCTGTAGAAGACTTCGAAACCGGAGATCTTACAGCCTTCCCATGGGTGATGGGTGGTAATGCCCCGTGGACAGTTGTAACAACTGAGCCTCATGGTGGTACCTATTGCGCCCAAAGCGGTGATATCGCTGCCAGCCAGATGACCAGCATGGAAACCTCCCGCAATGTCATCATTGCCGGTAACATCAGCTTCTGGTACAAAGTCTCCTCCGAAAGCGGATGGGATTATCTGACCTTCTACCTTGATGGAACCATGATGGGTGAATGGTCCGGCACGATTGGCTGGACTCAGGCCACCTATCCTGTAGCCCTTGGCAACCACACCTTCAAGTGGGAATATTCCAAGGACGGTAGCGTTGATTCCGGTTCAGACTGTGCCTGGATTGACGATATTTCCTTCCCGTCCTCCACTGCTCCTGCCAGCTTCATGATCAAAACTGCCAGCGATGCCACTGCCAACCAAGCCAAGAATCCTGCCTTCGGTAAGGAATCCTCCAATCCCGAACGCGTTCTGGTTGGTTACAAAGTATGGCGTCTGCTTGCTGCCAACCAAGGCAACGAAGCTTCCTGGACCAGCCTCACTCCCAATCCTATCTCAGTGCTTACCTATACTGACAATGCCTGGCAGCCTCTGCCTTCCGGAGTCTATAAGTTTGCCGTGAAAGCCGTATATACCAATAACGTGATGGCTTTGGCTGCATTCTCCAATGAAATCCACAAAGGCATGATGGGAACCCTCACCGGTACCTGCACCGAATTCGGAACCAACGTTCCCTTATCTGGTGTTACCATTACCGCGGGTGACTACAGTGGCGTTTCCAATACCACCGGTAACTTTAGCTTCACAGTGTATGCCGGCACCTATGCCGTTACTGCTGCCAAGCCCGGATACCAAACTGCCACTCAAGCCGGCGTGGTTATCACTGGTCTGCAAACCACCACCCAGAACTTCGTACTTACCGAACTCACTCTGCCTCCAAGCGGCGTAACCGCTGCCCTGGCAGGAAATAATGTAAACGTCACCTGGATGGAACCCGGAACCGGCACTGCCTCCTGGATCCACTATGATAGTGGTGAAAATGATGACAGCATCGGAACCGGTGGCGCTGCCGACTTTGACGTCGCCATCCGCTA
>CAZSST010000012.1:0-29037 GCA_964609575.1 uncultured Candidatus Cloacimonas sp. | reverse complement strand
GATTCCGTTGGTTTGCAGCGATTCATTTTGCATCAGTTCTTGAGGGGGATTATTTTGCATTTCGGTAAGCACGTCATCCTCAGAGATTTTGATGCGGTTTTTCTTGATTTGCTGTTCCCAAAGGATATCATCCACCAGGGCTTGCCAGGCTTGATTTTCCAGGCTTCTGCGGGTGTTGTCGTCCATGGGCTGGTCTTTATACATCTCCGCATAACGGTTATACATATCCTGAATCTTCTGCTGGTACATCTCAATGGTAATCTTCTTACCATTCACTTTTCCCAGCACAGGCTTGGGATTAAGCAGTTCCACGAGGCCTACCGCACCCATTCCCAGGATGAAGATGATGGCTACGAAGTAGATAATTACTTTCTGCTTCTTTCTCAGGTTTTCGAGCATTTCTATCCTCCACTACGGATCAAATTTCTATCTCAGAAAGCCATATTTTGAAAGTGCTCTTTTTGGACAAGGTTTTTTTTACATAGCCTCCGTAAAACAGATGCTTGGCCTCGCCACCCCTGCTCTGATGCGGGTATGTGACTGCACGTAACAATGCCGCTGATCCATTCTTGCGAAAAGGATCTGCGCTGCATAACTGAAGCTTTGGACTGCAAACGCGTTCATAATCAGAAGTGTATAGGGCACATCTTCGTTGCCGGTATTTACTATTCCCAGTTCTTTACCCATGAATTTCACCAGATCAGCCTGTTCCAAGCCCGGCACCACCAGGGCCCTAATCCGTTGTTCTGCCAGATATTGCAATATACTAATGCCAGGTGCAAAATTCAGGCAAAGCACTTTCTTTGCTATCTCCATAGAATCCAGTTTTTCCGGGCTGTCCACCCATTGAAAGATGCCATGCGTTTCTTTCCCGATTCCCAAAATCCCTTCCCAAGCCGTGCCCTTATAATTCAGGGTGATGGAGCTGTTTTCCTCCACTGTGCTTACTTTACCGCTTACATGCGAAAGGAAATTATAGGGCGTTAAGCGATATTGGATGGTTAACACCGCAGTTTTGGGATCGATGGAGGTTATCACTCCGGTACTGGGAGCAAGCACCAAGGCTGGAGCCAAACCAGAATTGCTTTCTAATCGCTGTGCAATAAGGTCGCCCTGATACACAAAATCGCCTACCTGACGCTTGATGTATCGAAGCGCACGACGGGGCGGGCAACCCAACTTCTCTGCGATGTTAATGTGCACTGGATTGGTGTTGTAATCTTGAATTTCAGACATTATCAGCGTTCCCGTTAAGTAGTCAACGAGCTCCACCATTCCCCGCACGGGGCTGGGGAAATCTTGCTTGGAGTAGCTTTTTTTAGGCTTTTCGGGTAGATGCCTCAGGTTGGTATTAAAATCTACTCTATCGCCTTTGCCCACTTGCAGCGAGGCCCGAATCAGCGCTTCATCCACATTCTCCAAGCCAGAGAAACACGGCACTACAAACAAACTGGGAGGATTGTAACGATTGGAAGCCACCACATCGTCAGGGCTGATTCTATCTCCGGGCTGGAAAAGGATATCGCCCTTGTAGGGGAGGCTAACCGTGCGGGTAAACTCACCCTCCACAGCTTCCTGGTTTGATTTTGCGGTAATGCTTTCGATGCCTGCTCCGCTGTCCTCTGCATATAGCTCCAGGGCTTTGTCCATGGTGTCGGAATATACATCCACGACGGCACGGGTATCTAAAATCACCATTAATTCCGTTTTCAGGTATTTGGGCTTGTCATCCATACCCAGAACCACTTTTCCCAGGGGAGTTATTTTCAGTTCGCGCTGTTTTCCTCCGGGGAGCACAATAAAAGACCCGGGTCTCAGTTCCAAAGTGCGTGGCAGGCCTGCTTCCATGATATCCACTTTCATCACCACTTTGTTATATTTGGGTGGGTAGTGGGGACGGACGTGCACGGCAAGCTTTTCCATGCATTTACTTTCCAGAAGTTGCCTGGCCAATACCGGCTCGCTTTTTGCCAGAACACCCAGATGGGGACTGAGAAAATCCTTATCAAGCCAAAGCTCAGTGATGCCATGCGCATCAAAGGCATCAATAAGAATTGCCAGGCTTTGGTTCGCCTGTTGATGGTGGGCAAACACACCTCCCGCACCAATCAGAACGTCTATTTCGCTGGGGAAGAATTGATATTGCTGCTCAAGAACTTCGTAATTGAATTTTTCTTCATAGGAATCGATGGAATCGTTCTTCAGTTTATCTAAAAATCCTATTTTCTCCGTATTATAGTGCATTTCTTGATGTTGCACCAGCGCCAGACGGATTGCCTGCTTGGCAAGGGCATGCTCGATGCGGAATTCGCGTCCCCGCGAGGGATTGTAGGTGGGGAACAGGGTTTTGTTCCCGAGGTAGTTTCGCACTTCCGAATCGGTGAAATCCTTCGGCAAGCCCTTCATCAGCGCTTCAATCTCACTTTCGGCCATCACGTTCATAGCGCTGTAACTCATTCCCAGATTCGCACTAACGGTGCGCTGGTAATTCCCCTTGATATATGAAAATACGTCCGTGGTTGCTCCGCCAACATCAAAAGCGAAGTAATTGCGCGAACCCTCAGTGGTTATGGGTCTCAGGCTGTTCAAAACCCCCAGGGGTGTGGGAAGAATGTCCGCGTGAACCTGCTTTTTCACCCATGTATAGCCTGGAGCTCGCTCCATAACGTTTTCCATGAAGAGGGTTTGAATCATTTCTTGAGTGGGCTTCAGATTTTCTTGAATCAGGCTGGGGCGCAGATTGGGAAGTACCACCAGATCGAACTCACTACTGATCATATGTTTAATTACATCTTGCACATCTTTATTGCCGGCATAGATGGTAGGGATTTTTTGATTTGTGGCATATTTGGGTTTGGGGCGGGCAAATCGTAGAATCTCTGCTAATCTCAGCACTCCGCTAATCGCTCCGCCATCAGTTCCGCCACATAGTAAAATCATATCGGGATGCAGGTTACGCATGGCCATCATTTGCTCGGCGGCGTTGCGATTGTCATCGAGGGCAAAAACGTCCAGAATTATACCCCCTGCTCCATACGCTGCACGTCTGGCACTGGAAGCACTATCAAAAAGGGTTAGCCCGATCACCAGAATTTGCAGGCCACCCCCGGCACTACTGGTGGTAAAAAATGCAATATCGTCGCCAATGTCAAATTGCGGAGCTTGTGAGCCTGGTTTCAGCAGTTTCTTCCCTGTATGTTGTTCCAATCGGGTTATCGCTTCCCTCAGCCCATAACGCACGTCATTAAAAGGTTCCTCCACGGTGGTATTGGCATTACAGATTCCCAGAATCTGCGCTTTTATGGTATTTTTAATCAGAATTGCCTTAGTAGTAGTGCTACCGATATCTGTAATCAAATAGAAATCTTTACCTTGTTCCATGCTGCATACCTCTTGTTTGATTTGCTTCACTTTGCGGTGCTACAAGATTTATGGCAAGGATTATTTGGGCAAGAAGGTGCTTACCAAGCGTATAATGTTGTTTTTTTTCCACGGATACCTTAAGATAATCTGTAATTTTCTTTCAAACCGAGTGGGTGATGACTGAATGAATATGTCAAAGCATGAGTCATGCAACTCTTTACTATTCTAAATGCTTAGTATCAACTAAGTAGGCTGCAGGACTCATGCGGAGATGATATCTTTCGCATGAGTCCTTTGCACCTGATGGCCAGAATCTATAAGATAAATATCCCGGCGCAAATGACTCCTGCTTAGTGGCGCTGATAGTGTGTACAAGAGATAATTACCCACTCGGTTTGAAAGAGAACCATAAATGCTTATCATGCGATGCCCATGCGATCCCTGGGCGTTTGCATGGGCATCGCATGGGCATCGCATGGGCAAGAAGCAGGGATGAGGTTAAGCTCATAATTCATTCCAGCTTTATTTGAAAGAGTGCATTAAGATACCAGTTTAGCCTGCAAAAAAAAGCCTGGAGAAGGGTGTCTCCAGGCTATATAAACAGGATGTGTAGGTTTAGAAGTTCACTTGCAGGGTTCCGCCCAATGCTACGTCCATTTGTTCAGGAGTATCGTGGGAACCAAAAGCGGCGTAGGTGGCAGCGGAGAACTTTTCGGGGATAATTTGATAACGCAATCCACCGTTTAATTCCATGCCAGTATCGGTGAGCAGACCAGCGGCAGCAAAGAACTGAGCTTTGGGAGTGAGGGCATATTTCATCTTGGCAACCAGGCTCATAAAGGTGTCGCCATTGTACTGGTAAGGGGTGTTCCAATAATGGTTCAGGCCATCATTGTGTTCGCCAATACCGTAGAGATAGAGGCCATTTTGATACCAGGGGCTAACGGTGGTAAGGCCATTTTCTCCGGCAAAGAGCAGGTCTGCACCCAATTCCAGTTGATCAAGCTCGGCATCAACTTTCACAGCCACGCCAAAGCCGGTCTCTTCACGGGCGGATTGAAAATCGAAGAAGGGGGTGATATCGATGGTCATGGGTGCCACATCGAGGGTTACATAGGGCATCACGCTTACATTAAGCAGTTCGCGACCATCCACATATCCGGCCATGGCAGTGAAGCCCATGGGGATATTGCCTTTGCTTTGCATGTGTGCCAGCCACCAAGTGGAGGGACCGAAATTGATGTTGTATTTCAAGAGCCCAAGTTCAGTTTTGAAACCAGCCAGATCGTCCTTGGCCATCATTATACCTGTAAAATAATCATCCATAACCAAGCCACGGTGATCGGCCCAATATTGCTTTCCAACCTTGAAATTGGCAGCCATGCTTTCCCAGCGATAGTCGATGTAAGCTTCGTTGGCTTCAACCTGGAAATTGTTGATATTGCCATCGTACCAGGTGAAATCGCCCACTTCAAACTCGGTGTTGATGCTAAGAGTTCTGGTGATGGCCGCATCCATATTCAGGCGAAAACGGGTGTCCATGCCATTATCCAGGTCTTCAGAATTGTCGTCATACCAGAAAGCGCCACGGTGTCTGATCTCTCCGGAGTAATCGAAGTCTACAGCGGCTAAGAGGCTGAAGAGCATCGAGATACTGAGTAGAATGAGTACTTTTTTCATTTTGACTCCTTAGGTTAGTTTACTCTATAATGCATAGTATAAGCGGATTTATGCTGCATAGCAAAGGATATTTGTTTCTACAAAAGGCTTAAGCCCAGTTCACGCTGCATAAGTTCTATATCACGCTGCAAGTTAGGAATGATAGGCACTCCTTGCTTCAGCACGCGTTTCTCGATCTCATATTCCTTTTCGCCGGCTACATAGATGCGGTCTTTACCAGGCATGAGCTGAGAATTTTGCAGGTCGCGACAGATGGCTCCGCTGATCTTTTTGAAGCTTGCCAGAGAAGTAAAGAACTCGATATTGATAGCCAAAAAGAAGTGTCCCAGCTTGTAGGGAGCTGGTTTACCGGCTTCGTCCTGACCCAAAAGGCCATTCAAATAGCTGCCATCTTGCAAGGCGGCGCAAAGAATCTCTACCATGGTGCCAAGGCCATAACCCTTGTGACTGCCGGAAAGCTCATCCGTTCCGCCCAAGGGAAGCATGGAAGCATGCTGGGTAACCAGGTCCTTTAATAGCTGTTTCGTATCGGTGTATGGCTGGCCCTGCAGATCGATAGCCCAACCCTCGGGAGTGTCCTTTTCCTCGCGGGCATATTGTTCCACCTTGCCACGCTGGGAAATGGAGGTGGCAGCATCGTAGATGAAGGGATAGGGGAGATCAGTGGGGGCGCCAAAACAAATGGGATTGGTGCCCAAAAGCGGGGAAACCCCATTCGTAGGGCAAATGGAAGGCCGGGCATTGGTAAAAGTGAAGCCTATCATATTTTGTTTCACTGCCATATCCGCATAATAACCGCAGATGCCGTAGTGAGTGGAATTACGCACTGCCACAGCACCCAGGCCATATTTGGCGGCTTTGTCGATGGCGGTTTGCATGGCTTTGCAGCCGATTACATGCCCCATGCCATGATTGCCATCCCAAACTGCCGTGGCAAAGCGATCGCTGACTATATCGATCTTGGTGATTGGTTTTTGGATGCCTTGTTTGATGCGATCATAATACATCTTCAAGCGTCCGATGCCATGCGATTCGATGCCACGCAGATCACTGGCGATCAGGACATCGGAGCACATTCTGGCATCAGCTTCCGGTACACCCAGCTTGGTGAAAACCTCCACCATAAAATTTTTTAGCATCTTCACGGGTAAATGGAGCATGATCAATCCTCCATATCGTGATAAATAACGGATTTAAGCGGAGGGAAACCATTGAAATTCACTGAGGAATAGCTTTGTGTGTAAGCTCCGGTGGTGAAGATATACACCTTGTCGCCTGGGACTACAGTATCTGGCATGTGATAGTGGTAGTGTTCATAGAGGATATCCATGCTATCGCAAGTGGGGCCAGCCAGAATGATCTCTTCGGCGAGGCCTTCCTTATCGAAATAGATGGGGAATTTGATGGATTCATCGATGGTTTCGATGAGGCCTCCGAACTTGCCAACATCCAGGAACACCCATTGATAGAGGTTATTCTTAGATTTTCGGGCGATATTGATTACCTGGGATACGATCAAACCAGCATCGGCTACAAGGGAACGCCCCGGCTCCAAAATGATCTGGGGAATATTATCGCCAAAATCCTCGCGGATAAAGCGCATGATTTCATCGGCATATTCTTGCACGGAGAAGGTGGGATCCACATAATTAGCGGGAAAGCCACCGCCGATATTGATCATTTGCAGCTCGATGCCTTCTTCGGCAACGGCATCGAAAAGATACTTACAGCGTGCCACGGCGTCATCCCATTGGCCGATATCACGCTGCTGGGAACCCACATGGAAGGAAATCCCCCAAGGCTCCAAACCCATCTCCACGCCTTGTAAAATAAGCGAATAGATGGTATCTGGATGCGAACCGAACTTGCGGGATAAAGGCCAGTCTGCTCCAGTGCCTTCGGTTAAAATGCGATAGAATACCTTGGCATTGGGGGCGTTTTTGGCAAGGTTATTCAGGTCTATTTCGCTATCCGTGGCAAAAAGCCTTACTCCACGCTCGTAGAAATAACGGATGTCTTCGGGCTTTTTGATGGTGTTGCCATAGCTGAGGCGACTGGGTTCTATCCCCAAGCGTAGCATTTGATCGAGCTCATAACGTGAGGCGATATCAAAATTAGCTCCCAACCCAGCCAGCATCATTATTACTTCATCCATAGGATTGGCTTTGGCAGCATAGTATATTTTAGCTTCAGGGAGGCTTTGTTGCAATTCCAAATACTTCTGTTTGATGATTTCAATATCTACAACCAGACAGGGAGTGGGGAGTTTATCGGCAAATTTCCTGATCCTGTTGAATCGTTCAGGATCCCAATAGCGGCTTACATTGAAGTGATAGGGCTCTTTGTACACTAGGCTCATCCTCTTGCAATATTTTGTGGATACTGCATAATTACACGGGTTAATTGTGTCAATGATTTATTCCTCTCATGAACCAAGTCCATGCGGGAAAGGCGATAGATAAAACACTTGACTGGATTATCCGCCTTCCTGAATTTGTAAAACCATAGAAAAGAATTTAGATGATTGGGAGTATCCATGAGAAAACTATTAGCGATAATGCTGATTCTAATAGCAGCTTTGCCCTTGATGGCGGTGCTGGAGGAAACAGCTTCATTCCGGGATTTTCTGCTGGGCAGTGCACCAAATTGCGCTTATGACAATTGGGTTTCACACGTGGCAGAGGGACTGGTAACCGCGGGCTATAATACCTATGCCCCCTATGATGTTCAAACCCCGGGTTTTGGGGATTATGAAATCCCTACTACCGAAGAACTCAATACCTGGCAGGGGATTGTGGACCTAGTTATCGTAGGGGAACTGGACCTGGCTCAAGCCAGCATCACTGCTGCTGGTTTTCCATATCAGGTGGTGCTGTTTCATGATACCGATACTGGAAGGGATTATCGCGTGTTGCGTGAAATTCCCGATCCCAGCTATCATGACGATAATGATACATTAGATTCATATGATGACGAAACGGGAGCATTTGATTATGGCTGGGGCCTATACGTATTCAATCCCCAAGGCACAAGACCGGTGATGGTAACTGCTCCTCATCCCTGTGACGACTTTCCAACTCCCCAATTTGCCTATGAAGCTTTCCGAACCTGGGACGCGGAGTTTCTGCTTATTGCCGGAGCTGGCAGAGAAGTACGCTGGACAAACGTGGCTCCCTATAGCAATGCCAAATCCCTTTCCGATCCCACTCGCGTGGCAGAGCATCCCTTCAACAAGGCTTATGCACGCTTTGCAGATAAGATAAGGGCACAGTATTCGCTGAGAGAATTTTCCGCGCAGATTCATACCTACGACTGGAATTACCATGCTGGATATCCCAATTGCCAGATTTCCGCAGGCTACAATCGCACCTGTCCCAATCTCCCCATCCGCGATCTTTCCAGCATGAAGCATGATCTTATCAATCGTGGAAACCATGTAATGATTCCTGCCAATACCATTGGATTTCACGATGAAGTGATGTTAAATGACTTTTATGCCGTGAATTACAACCTTTATGATTTCACTTTCAATGACGGCGAGCATGAATATGCTGTGAACGACTACATCGATTTGCCTGCTTATTCGCAGAATTATCAGATGAATTACACCCTAACCAACTGGTCGGATTACGATACCTACGATCCCTTCTTCCATATGGAAATGGATGAACTTCCCAATTCCTACGATCTAACTAACAACAACTACAAATGGTTCTATGGCTGGGATGAGAATACGCAAACCTGGGACGCCAACACCCGTTACACTCATTTCAACGAATATTACATGCGTTGGGTGGTGGATATGGATTCGTTGCTGGATGAGATGTTTGCCATGAACGACCAACTGGTACCGCTAACTCCAACCGAGCTAAGCGTGTTCAGCAATTCGTTGAATCACATAACTCTCACTTGGAACAAAACCGATTCCTACGATTTTGACAGCTATGAGATCCTTTATGCCACCGAGCCTATCGGAGAAACGAACTATCAGATATTCAACCGTAGCAACGCTGCGGTTTTGGCCTCTCCCAATTGCGAGATGGCCAATGTAACTGGACTGAACAACTCTCTGCAATACTATTTCCGTATTCGCGCCAAGGACAAGAATGGTAATTTCTCAGGAATGTCCAATGAAGTTACCAGTATCCCTGCTCCGGCTTATGTTTATAACTTCGCTGCCCAGGGCATGGACAGCAAGGTACGCTTGTATTGGGCGGTAGCAGGGCAAAACAACAACCAGGGCTTTTCCATCTATCGCAAATCTGAAGATGGCGAATACAGCCTGCTCGATTCCTATGCAACCAATCCCGCGTTGATTAATCCCACGGCCAGCAGCTTTGAATATTGGGATAATAACCTTATTAACGGCAGCAGCTGGACCTATAAAATAAGCTGCACCAATATCAATAACATCGAATTTATCCATAACTACCCCGTTACTGCTGCTCCCAGAGCCATACATCGTATCTATATCCGCAATGGTTTTGCCACCCTGCAAGATTCGATATTCTTCTCCATCAATCCTTATGCCACTGATGGCCAGGATAACTATTACGACGTTAGTAAAACCGCTCCCACTGGTAATTATGTTTGGAACGCTTTCTGGCAGCAATATTGGGGAAATCAGGGCACTTCCCTGCAGCGCGAGATTAAGGGAGATTACGATCTGGATACCGACGTGAAATCATGGACGATGAGGGTTACTTCCAATCAAATCAATCAACCCCTGTTCATCGAAGCATCCGATGATTTTGACCGCAGCGAGAAGCTATGGCTATTTGATTCCGGGGCCAATACTTGGGCGAATCTCTTTCAGGGTTCATACCAATTCCAGGTAGCCAATACTAATGTACGCACCATGACGCTTTATTGGGGTAATTTGCAGCCCAAGGCAAGTCACGGTGCCCAGGCCAATAAACTGTATCAGGGAGGAAGCAACGCCAATTTCTATTGGAGCAACCAGAATGCTTTCCTCATCGATCATCTGAACCTCTACATAAAGAATGATACAGATAGTATCTTTGTGGCGGAAAATCTTCCTTCCACTGCTTCAAGCTATAACTACATGTTTTCCCCCACCACGAACATGCAAGGTTGCAGGTTCTATATCGATGTACATGCAGTGGACGGTGTGGTGCGTACCTACCCCTCCTCCTACGTTTTTGGCATCCTTCCGCAAATGAATCTTACCATCAATGCCGCTGGCTGGCAAACCCGCAGCAAGCCATGGACGGATTCTTTGGTAGCCACTTTAACAGAGGTATTCGGAGCTGGAACCATAGGCATGGTAGCAGATACCAGTGGCGTGTGGCTGCCCGAAGAGGATTTTCTGAATAACACCGCCTATTGGATCAGAGCCGGCTTGGACTTTGCCTATTCTTCCACTGCTTCGATAAATACCTCGGAAGCGCTCTTCCCCTTGGTTAATGGATGGAATTTTATCCCTAATCCCCATTTCTGTTCCTATCCTGTGCAAAATCTACGCTTTAACATCAATAACGCCGCCTTCCAATACAGCGAAATGATCCAACAGGGGCTTATCTCGCGTGGCGTTTATGTATATCGAAATGGCAAGTTTGAGCTTGTGGATAGTATTGCCCCCGGTGAGGCTTTCTTCATTAAGTATTATGGAAATCAATTCCTTGCTGCCAATATAAGCCTCTATCCATATTATAATGCCCAGTCGATAGATCCGCCTGCGTCTGATTGGAAGCTTGATTTGATTGCCCGCAGCTCCAGTTTGGATACCGCTGGCTTTAGCATCGGCACCAATCCCATCAGCACCGAAGGCTATGATTTCGAATTTGATCTTCCTGCTCCGCCTGAAAAGCCATTCACGGGCTTGAAGCTTTATGCCGTGCATGAAGATGCTCCGGGTAACGAGTATCTGGATTTGAACCTGGCTGAGGATTACCGTGAAAGCTTTACCCCCGCCATTCAAGCCCAGAAAACATGGGATTTCGTGGTTAGTTGTCCCAATATCTCGCAATTGTCCTTTGATCTGATCGGGCATGATTTCCCTGCATCTTACACTATAAAAGTGATATTGCCTGGTCATGGTGCCCATTATTACTCTCCGGGTGATACCTTTGTTTTCGATCCTCCCAGCGAAGGTGATCATATTGGCCAGATAATCGTATATAACTATCCTGTAAGTAATTCAGATTTGGTTAATCAACCAGTATCCTCCGCGAGAATCTATCCCAATCCCTTCAATCCCAGCACCACCATTGCTTTCTCAACCCCCAAAACTCAGAAAGTGGCCGTTACGCTGTATAACCTTAAGGGACAGAAAGTTCGCTCTCTGCTGAATTCTGATATTAAGGGAGGAAGCCATCAGCTAAGTTGGGACGGCACGGATGATCATGGACGCAGCGTGGCCAGCGGAATCTATTTCGCCAGAATCAGCACCAGGGGCTTCCATCAGACCCTGAAGATGATTTTGATGAAGTAGTGAGAGCTGCGCTGTGAGAGGACTTTGTCCTGTAAGAACTATATTATGAATCGTAGGGGCGACCGCTGGGTCGCCCTTCGTATTGGCGGTTACCAAACCGCCACCCTCGCAAAGCCTTTGGGCTGCTGCTCTGCTTTATCTCCATACCTAAAGAGCCCTCATATATGCAGTGCTTCCATACAACTATACAGGAAATTTATACACACCCACCAACCAGCCTCCAAAGAAATCCATTGCCGGTTCACCAGTGATATTATAGCGACACAAATGGAGAATCTTTGCAGGCCAAGCGGGTGTATTAATCCTGGCATAGTAATTCCCATGCGCTTACCGGGTATTTGCATGGTGATCGCATGGGCATCGCATGGGGAAGGATTTAGCAGGGAGAGCTAAAGCCTTGTTCCAATATCTTCCGCAGTTCATCCGCGCTCTCGGCGTGGTTTATGCGGCGTCTCAGCTCTGCCTTGCCCAATATCCCTTTGGTATAAAAACAAAGCTGTGAGCGCATTTCGCGAACTACCACCGCTTCTCTTTTAAGTTTCAGGGCGTTTTCCAGATGTTGCAAAACGATTGCTTTCACCTGGCTTTTGGTGATGGGATCATAGCTTCCGGAATCAAGAAACTGGCGGCATTGGGAGAATATCCACGGTCTTCCCAAGGCTCCGCGCCCGATCATCAGGCCATCGCAATTTGTTTGTTTGATCATGGCGATTGCATCCTCGGGGCTTTGGATATCGCCATTGCCGATCAACGGTATATTTAATCTTGCCTTAAGCGCGGCAATGTGATCCCAGTTGCTTTTACCGCTGAACAATTGCTTCTGGGTGCGGGGATGAAGGCATAGAAAATCTGCGCCGGCATCTTCCATGGCCAGGCCAAAATCAAGATAGGTCAGGGATTTATCATCCCAACCGCTGCGAAACTTGACGCTTAAAGGGATGTTTCCGGAAAGTGCTTGCTTACATTCTGTTACGATCTGGGCCGCCAGTAAGGGGTTTTTCATCAGGGCAGATCCTGCACCTCTGTGCACCACTTTCTTTACGGGGCAGCCCATGTTGATGTCGATAAAATCTGGTTTTTGCGGGATCAACAGCTCTGCGGCTTTGGCCATGGTAAGGGGATCGTGGCCAAAAAGCTGGATGCCAAAGGGGCGTTCTATGCCAGTAAACTGCGTATAAATGGCGGTCTTTTGCGAGTCGCGGATCAGGCCATCGGCGCTAACCATTTCACTAAGGAGCACTTCCGCACCCCACTCTTTGCAAATAAGGCGATAAGGCATATCTGTGTAACCTGCCAGAGGTGCCAGCCACAGCAGGGGTTTGGCAAAAAACTTATCTATCATGCCGGAGTGTATTTTGCTTTTATAGCGGCGATATCCACTTCGGTGGTGTATTCCGGCTTCATATATTTCTCGGCGTACTCTTTGTAAAGTCCGGAATCGAGGAAGAAATCCACAATGTCCTTGTCCAGATGACCATCCTTGACCATAAACGCCATAATGGTAAGCGATTCGGTGAGGGTTTTGGCTTTTTTATAGGGACGATCCGAGGCCGTGAGGGCTTCAAAGATATCGGCAACCGCGATAATTCTGCTTTGCAAGGGGAGGTCATCAGCGCTGAGACCACGGGGATAACCTTTGCCATTCAGGGCTTCATGGTGCGAAGAAGCATAGATGGCCACATTCTTGAATTTCTTGGGGAAAGTAAGCTTGGAAAGCATTTCCCAGGTTATGCTTACATGATCTTTCATAATCTGGAATTCTTCGCGGGTAAAAGTCCCCCTTCCTGAGATCATCAGATTTCGCCTTTCATCCTCAGAGAATAGATAATACTGCTTTCCTTCATATTCAAAATTGATCGCGGACAGTGCTTCTACATGCTTCAGATCTTCCTCAGCCACAAATTCTTCGCCGAAATTCAGCTTTCTAATGAAGGCCTTGTTGCTTTCAATAAAGTCATGGTAGTTGTCGCAATTGAGTTCATTGGATACATTTTCCTGTAGGAACTTCTCAAATTCGGATAAGGGCAGCTTGGTGTGGAGTAAATCCAAAACCAGCTCAAGCTTCTCAAAACGAAGCATTACCATCTCCACGCGGTCGATAATCGTTTCCAGCTTGGTGCTTTTATCCATTATGTATTCGGGAGTAACGATCTTGCCAACGTCGTGCATCCATCCCGCCATGGAAAGCTCTTTTAGCTCCACCTCGCTGAATTTACGTCCGCCAAAGTACCTGTCATCGGCTTCATTGATCCTGGCAGCCAGCATTTCTGTGAGGGTAGCCACGCGGGTGATGTGATCGCTGGAGTATTTGCTTTTGCGTTCGATGGCACCGGCAATGGAGCGTATAAATTGATTTAAAAGGGATTCCAGGCTTTCGATGAGTTTACGGTTGGAGAGGGCAATGGCAGCTTGGGAAGCCAGGGAGGACAGCATGCTGCGATGTTCTGGAGTGAAGGGGATGATTTTCTTGTCCTTGTCCATGGCGTTTATGAATTGGATTACGCCCAGAACTTCATCCTCGTGATTCTTTAAAGGGATGGTGAGCATGGATTTACAGCGGTAATTGCTCTTGCTGTCAAAATCCAGAGTGCCACTGATATCATAATCCTGGGCTTCATAAACATCGTCGAAGCACAGGCTGGTTTTTTTATGAAACACGTTGGTAACAATATAACGCAGAATGGGTTTGCTATCCTCGTCATACAAGGAGATGCGATTTGCCCAGGTAGTGGGATTTCTTTTGCCTCCCAAACGCATATTCAAGGTAGCATTGTAGATAATGGCAAAATCCAGGAATTTACCGTCGTCGCTAACCTTGTAGATGGTGGCTCCGTCGGCATGGGTGAAATCGATACCTTCTTCCAGAATCATGTCGAAAATACGGTCGAGATCAGATTCTGAGGATAGCGATTCTCCGATGCGGGTAAGCCGGTTGATATGTTTCACCTGATCTTCGGCCATCTGAGTGATGGAGCTAACTATATTGTTTATCATCAGGTTCAGGTCTTGGTTGGCACTAAAATCATAAATCATGTTTCTCTCCTTAGATGCGTTTGAATAGCATGAATTGGGGATTGAATCCCAGGCGACGCTGTTCGGCCTCAAACCAGGTAGTTATATGCTGCTCAAAGGGGGAATTATGCCTTAAAAGGTCGTCAAATACTGAAACAAAGCCAGGATGGGCTACAAATTCTTCCAATATCCACGCTGCATAACCGCTGTGATCGGTGGAAATCTGCACCTCTGCATCGGGCATCATGATGCTCACTAAGGCATCCAGAAACTCCCTTTGGATAAGGCGTCGCCGGTGATGCTTGCGCTTTGGCCAAGGATCGGGATGCTGAATAAATATTCCTGCCACAGACCTGGGTGGGATCAACTCGGAAAGTGAGGAATCAACGAAAAGCCGCATCAGGCGCACATTGGGATTTTTATGGGGATCAAGCTTTTTCAGGGTGTTTATGATGCGTTTATCTGCTGCTTCCAAACCCAGAATGTTTATTTCGGGATGCACAATGGAATAACGGGATATAAATTCACCCTTGCCACATCCGATCTCAAGGTAAAGAGGCTGTGCTATGGGGAAAACATCTTCTGGCTGAAGAAGTTGCAACTTACCTTCGCTATCTCTGGTGGGTTCGATAACGAAGAAATCACGATCAGAGATCATCTTCCTCTTCTTTGTGGGTTACTTCAGATTGCTCTTTCTTTAGAATTTCCACTTCTTTGCGGATGATGATGATATCTGCCAGGGAGAGCCCGAACCCGATGAAAATGAAGAGCAACAGGGCGTTAATGAATATCCCGCTGGGGAAGGGCTGCTGCAAAAGATAGTACAGCCCCTTCATATAGGCGGTGAAAAGCGCTGCGGCAGCGATGGCAAAGGCGGCAGTACGCATGCGGATGAGTTTTTTGAAAAAGAAGGTGAATCTCAAGATTATCCAAATCCCTGCAGCAAAGACGATATTCATAATGCTAAGGATAAAAAAACTGACCTTGGAGCCTAACTGGGGATAGGAGATAACCGCAAAGATCACAGGGAGAAAGAGTCCGATTCCCCAGGTGAAATATACAGGCAGATAGCGCCAACTGAAGGCCAGCGCTGCACATAAAAGACTAATGGCAAAGTATAGCTCGGCCTGGGACACTCCCTGAGTGCCCGTACCCATAAAATTGGCCAGGTTTCCAGTCAGGATGTAGCCTCCGATAATGGCCAGAAAAACCGGCAAGATCAGCATAGTAAGATGCCGGGGCATCAGCTTGGTATCATTCATGTATAACCTCTATCTATATTATGCAAATAAATCTAATTTTAAACCATAGCAAATGCTAAGACCAGGATGGCGCTGATTATGTATCCACCGTCCGGGAAAGATTTATATTGACGTCTAACGCTAAAATCCATTTTTAACGCGCATAGCCTGTATGTCAACAATAAACATTATGAAAGGGAGTGGATGCGTGCTTAGTATAGTTCGGAACCTGAAGGAAAAGCTATCCAAAACCAAAAGCGGATTCATCGGCAAGATCGCTGAAGCTGTGCACTTGCGAGGCAAGGTGGACGATGAATTGCTGGAAGAAATAGAAGACATTCTGCTGCGCTGCGACACCGGCGTGGAAATGACAGAACTGATTTTAGAAAGGCTAAGAGCCGAAATAAGACAGGAGCATATCACCGATGCAGAACTCGCTGAAATAGCCCTGCGAGACATCATGCGGGATATCTTTCTGAAGGAGGATGATGATCCCAAACCCTTCTTTGCTGAACCTGAAAACAAACCCCAAGTAATCGTTTTTGTGGGAGTTAATGGCACCGGAAAAACCACTACCATAGGTAAAGTCGCTGCCAAATATGCATCCCTGGGCAAGAAAGTGTTGATCGTGGCGGGGGATACATTTCGTGCTGCGGCGATTGAGCAAATTGCCATTTGGGCGGAACGTGCCGGTGTGGCAATTGTACGTTCTCAAGCAGACAGCGATCCTGCCGCAGTTATCTATGATGGTATTGCATCTGCGATGGCCAAAGCTTATGATATCGTGCTGATAGATACGGCAGGCAGGCAACATACCCGCGAAAACCTGATGAAAGAGCTTGGCAAGATTGATCGCACTATTAAGAAATTACTCCCTGAAGCACCCCACGAAGCCATCCTGGTAGTGGATGCCACTACAGGCCAAAATGCCATCTCCCAAGCGCTAAACTTTGATAAATCCATACATCTCACCGGGATTGCCCTCACCAAATACGACGGCACTGCCAAGGGGGGAATCATCTTTAATCTCAGGCACAATTTGCAGCTCCCCGTTAAACTTCTGGGAGTGGGGGAAGGCATCGACGACCTTATGGAATTCAAAATCATCCCCTTTGTGAAAGCTTTCTTTGAACTACGCGAAGATAAGGAGGAAGAATGAAAAATAACGCCCTGAAGTTTATCAATCCCGTATTGGCTATGTTACTGCTATTAACCGTTATCGGAGTAGCGCTTTATAAGTTTGGTCCCGAATCTCTTCGTGGCTCTGAATCTATGGCGCAATTGCATGAAGTGTGCGGTATGCTGTTTTTTTTCACCGGCCTTATTCATCTATACTTCAATTGGACATGGGTACGCAGTAATATCTTGGGGATCAAAAAGCACAAAAAATGATCCAGCTATCGTCCGAAAGGGCAGAGGAACTTGCCTCACGGCTGTATGAGCTATTAGAATCAGATCGCTCTATTCCTGATCGCTTGCTCGGTTGCCGGCAGATTTTGGAGTTACTTTATAAATCGTTAACCGAGAACGTAAAGATCAGCTTCAATGGGCTTTTTGCCCGCATTCAATATGTAAATGAATCCATGCAAATGCCTGCGGAGCTTTACACTCAGGCAAACCTCCTCCGAATTCTGGCTAACAAAGTGGCTCATGAAGAGCGAATCGTTACTTCGGCGCGGGATTTGCATGCGGCTATTCTTGCCATCTATGGGCACTTGCAGTTTTTCTGCACTGGTTTTGCGGACAAGCATCTGGAAGATTACTTACGGCAGACAAATGCCATCCCCTTTGCACAACCGCAAGACAGCAAGAAAGACAGCTTCATCTGCTGCCTAAATTCTTGGAAGCTACAGCCCGACGATGTGCATCCCACGGCTCTGGAGATAACGGCAATCACTGAAACCGGCCACAAGTGCAGTATCCTGCTACGTGACGATAACAGCCAGGCAGGCCATGAAGGCAGACTATACACGCGTATGGCAAGGTCATTGTGGAAATATGCTTCTCTGTATTGCCATAATTTAAGCCAGGTAGCTGGAAAGGATTATTTCTTTATCTCCAATCCTCACAGCCTGATAGTATTAGAGCCAGATTTCCTGGTGGATGCTTCAGGATTGGCGGAATGTTTTTCTTCCACACCGGCCAATCCTCTGTCCTTCATTTTTAGTCGCTTTTTCAGTGAGCCCTCTTCGGAAGCGATGTTGCAAGGACAAATCATCAATGGCATCTTCGATGAGCTGTTTTTTTATCCCGATGTTGAATATCTTGAACTTTTCAAAAGTAGTTTGGCTCAGCAACCCATTGCCATGGTGGCTTTGGGAAAAGATAGTGCCATGCAGATTTACAAGCGCATCGAAACAGATCATTTGCCACATTTGAAGGAATTTTGCGCACAGAACAGCCAGGGTGAGCTGATGCTGGAACCCAGTTTCATCTGTCCCGATTACGGCTTGCAGGGAAGGCTGGATCTGCTTATCGGCCAGGATGATAAGTATCGCATTGTGGAACTTAAAAGCGGTAAACCCCCGCAAACCGACATCTGGCAGAACCACCAATTGCAGGCCATTGCCTACAACATGATCATTCGCCGGGCTTATGGGGACGGGCATATGGGCAATACTGCCATCTTTTACTCTGCAGCAGACAAAAATCCCGTGCGTCATGTGGTTACCGTTTCGCTTTTGGAACAAGACCTAATGATGTGCCGCAACCGCATTATCGGCATTTTAAATCTACTTGAGAGCGAACCTGATAGATTCTTCTCGTGGCTACTGCTGCAAGGGGAGATACCAAAAAATCGCATTCTAAGTGCCAAGCTAAAGCAAATGCAGAACCTCCTCGAGGGGCTGGAAGCTTATGAATACGAGTGGTTTCTGGCTCAGGTGCAGCGCATCGTACGGGAAGTATGGTTCGTGAAAACCGGAGATAATCAATCAGGCCGGGAAGGCAGCTATGGCTTCAATTCTCTATGGCAGGAAAGCATCTCCGAAAAGCGCACTGCATATAAGATCATCACTGGTTTACAGCCACGTGGATACAATTCAAAGCTCATTGATTTCAATTGTTCAGATGCCGGAGAAATTGCCGATTTTCGCGAAGGGGACATAGTAACATTGTACAATCAGGATATCCCGGTTACCAATCAGGAGATTCTACGGGGAGTGCTTTGCAACCTAAGTTCCGAAGCACTTTCCATAACGGTGCGGGGAGGATTGAAAAATCACCATCGCTTTAGCTCCGACACGCGCTGGGCCATCGAGCATGATACCCTGGAAACTTCGCTTTATGCACCCTTGGCTTCGCTTACCCAATTTCTCTCTTCCTCGCCTTCAGCCCGTCGCCGCATAATCGGTATTCAGCCACCTGAAACCCCCGTACAGGCCAAAGATGATCCCTCCATCGAAGCAGTGAAGGACAGAATGCTGGCTGTGAAAGACCTCTTCATTGTTCAAGGCCCTCCTGGAACCGGAAAAACCTCAGGGCTGCTGGGAAAATACATCCGGGATATCTACGCCCAGGGCAACAAAAAAGTGCTGATCATCAGCTTCACGAACCGCGCTGTGGATGAGATTTGCCTCTGTTTACAGCGCGAACAAGTTCCCTATATTCGTAGTGGCTCCTCCGCGGTTATCCAGGATCAATTAATGCAAAACCTCATGCAGGGCAAGCGTTTTGAAGAAATGGCCGAGATCATTTCCGCCAATCGGATTTGGGTGGGAACCGTGCAAAGTGCCAATGCCTGGTATCAGGATTTGCTGCGCATCATCAAAATCGATGAATTGATCATCGACGAAGCCAGCCAGATAATTGAAAGTAGCATTCTGGGGATCATATCCCGCATTCCCAAAACCATCCTGATTGGCGACCAGCATCAGCTTCCCCCCATCAGTGTGCAAAGCCCAATGCCCTATGAATTTACATCAAGCGAACTGCAAGCTCTGGATTATGGCAATTACCATCAATCTCTGATGGAACGGCTGCACAAAGTATTGAGTAACAATGGTTCCCAGGCCAATCTGGCCATGCTGAAGCACCATTATCGCATGCACGAAGATATTGCGGGGCTCATCGGTCCCGTTTACAACAATCAGCTTAGCTGCGTGCTAACCAGACAGATTGAACCTCTGATCTCTGAACCTGGCTTACCAGCGCTATTTAATACCAGGCTGCTGTGGATTGAATGCCTTCCCAGCCAGGTGCAAAATTACGATCCCCGCCAGGTGGAACTGGTTCTGGCGATCCTGCAATGCCTGCAAACCGTTTGTGAACCCGGCAAGATGGAACAAAAGGCAGGCATCATCGCTCCTTTCCGGGCCATGATTCATGCCATACGTCGCGAATTACCCGAGGCTCAAAAAAGCATAACCATCGACACCGTGGAGCGTTTTCAAGGCTCTGAGCGCGATAACATCATTCTTTGCCTTCCCTTGCGCAGCGCATCCAACCTGAAGAATGTGCAATCACTCTCGGACGACGGCAGGGTGGATAGAAAACTTAATGTGGCCATCAGCCGTGCCAGAGAACGCCTGATTATTATTGGTAACGAAGATATTTGCCGCAGATCGGGGCATTACAGTGCCCTATTAGACAGTCCGCAAATCCGGGGCTTGAAAATTGCATATCAAGCAGCGCTGGATGATCTGAAAGCATAAAGTAAATATGAAACCAAGGAGAACACCATGGCAAATCCCACTCCCCAACAAAATCAAATCCAAATCAAGATCGATGAAAAGGTCGGCGAAGGTACCTATGCCAATTTTTTCATGATCACCAATTCCCCTTCTGAGTTTATAGTGGATTGTGGACGCATCCTTCCTGGAATCCCCGATGCCCGCATCTATTCGCGCATTCTGATGACTCCCTCACATGCCAAGCAACTTATGCAACTGCTGGAGAAGAACATCGAAACCTACGAAAATCAATTTGGCGAGATAAAAGTGCAGGGCCAGAACGAGAATAAGCACATTGGCTTCAAAACCGACGGTAAGTAAAGAAGATAACGCTTATTGATAGTTGTAGAACAGGTATCAATCTTCTTTGTGAAAAGATATCTTGTATTATCCCCCAAAGCCTTAACCATGCGATGCCCATGCAAAGGCCATGCAAGTACCCGGGGATCGCATGGAAACTGCTTTGGAGAGAATAAGATGCAATTATGCAGACTATGTGGCAAGCTGCTTGTTGTAATAGCATTATGTCTTTGCATGTCCTCCTGCCAGGCAAAAAATATATCTGGACGAGTGGTGAAGGTATCCGATGGAGATACCTTCGTAGTTTTGCAAAACAAGCGCGAATACAAGATCCGTTTGGATGGAGTGGATTGTCCTGAAGCCAAGCAAGCCTATGGCAATAAAGCGAAGCAATTCACATCCTTGCAGATATTTGGCAAGCAAGTGAAAGTAAGCTATAGCCAGAAAGATCAGTATGGCCGCTATCTGGGCAAGGTGTATTACAACGGGGGCAAAAACCTGAATAATGAGCTGCTGAAGGCTGGATTGGCCTGGCATTACAAGCATTATAATCACGATAAAATCCTGGCTGGATTGGAAACAGCAGCGCGAAAAAAAAGGGTGGGGCTGTGGGCTGATCGCCATCCAATCCCACCCTGGGAATTCAGAAGGAGATAAGGGGATTTATAGCTTGCAATTACCTATGATGTCAACAAGGCCAAGCCTGCGTTCTTCCAAATACTGTTGCAAGCCATTATGCACTTTAGGTACCGAAAGGGGATCGATGAAATTCGCGGTTCCCATGGCCACGGCAGATGCGCCAGCCCAAAGGAATTCGAGAGCGTCCATCCAGTTATAAATTCCCCCCATGGCGATGATGGGAATCTTCACGGCCTGGGCAGTGCGATAGGTTAAAGCCAATGCCAAAGGCTTGATCCCGATACCGCTATAGCCTCCGATACCTTTTTTGATACGGGAGACGCCGCTATTCCAATCGATTGCCATTCCCCAGATGGTATTAATCAGCGATAAACTGGTGGCTCCTCCGGTTTCTGCGGCCTTGGCAATAGTGCCGATATCAGTTACGTTAGGACTAAGCTTTATAATCAATTCACGCGTTGTGAGAGGTGCCAGGGCCTGGCAGAGGGCTAGAACAATTTTGGGATCAACGCCAAAGGCGATACCTTCATTTTCCACATTGGGACAGGACACATTGATCTCATAACCGGCGATGCCTTCCTCCACTTCCAAACGCTGCAAAATCAGGGCAAATTCCTCGATACTGGTGCCTGATAAACTGACTATTAAAGGGACTTGCAGGGCTTCCCGCAGCTTGGGGAGACTGGTTTCGATAAAGGCATCCAAGCCGGGATTTTGCAGCCCGATGGAATTTATCAGGCCGGCCTCGGTTTCGTAAAGACGGGTGGGGGGATTTCCCACTTTGGGGTGGCGGGTAATGGTTTTGCATACAAAAGCGCCCAACCACTCCTGACCAAAGAACTCCAGATTTTCCAGATCGAAAGTACCTGAAGCCACGGTTACAGGGCTGGCGAGGGTGATGCGGCCAAGTTTGGTTTGCATGTCTATCATAGCAGGCTCCATAATACTTCGCGGGCATTGAATACTGGGCCATCCTTGCAGGCCCGTAAATAGGTCCAATTCTCCTCGGTTCCCACGGGAACGGCGCAGCCATGGCATACTCCTATTCCGCAAGCCATGTAAGCTTCCAGGGAGGCGTAATGCTCGATATCATGTCTGGCGGCGATAGCCTCGCATTGCTTAAGCATGGGAATGGGACCGCAGCTGAAGACCAGATCGATCTGCTTGGAGCTCAAGAGCGCTTCCAGGCCGTCTGTAACCAGGCCTTTATGGCCGATGGAGCCATCCACCGTCCACACTTCGTCGCAGGGGAAGATATCATCCTGTGAAGCACCGCCATGCAGCCAAAAAATAAGATTGTGATTAATAAGTTGCTTCTGTAAATACCACAGGGGAGGATAACCGATCCCACCGCTAACCATAAGAATTCTGCGTCCTGTCACGATGGGAAAACCATTTCCCAGCGGGCCTACCAATTCCAGCATATCCCCGGCTTTCAAACGGGCCAGAGAGGCTGTACCTTTTCCCACTTTCTTGATAAAAAAGCCTATGCGTCCACCGGCATTATCATAAATCGAAATGGGTTTAAAAAGCTTGGGAAGGCATCTGGCACTTTCGGGATCAGACAAACTGGCATGTGCTCTTAGCTCAAAAAACTGTCCGGGGCGGCATTTCTTTCCCAGAACTTCATCCCATATCCACAGGATGAAATAGTCGCCACACAGCTCCTCGCGTGAGTAAATAGCCCTTTCTTGCAGTACAGGCTTGGTGTCTTTCATGTTTCTATTCCTGATAGGTGATATTGCCGTTGCAGATAGTATAAAGCACTTTTCCGGGAAAACTCTGATTCAGCCAGGGGCTGTTTTTGCTTTTGGAGAGAATGCTTTCCTGGGTGAAGAGGCTTTCTTGTTTAAGGTCTATAATCGTGATATCGGCGGGTTTTCCGGGAGCAAGCTCACCACCCGGGAGATTCATTAGCTTTGCGGGTTTTATGGTAAGGGCTTCCACCAACCTTTCCAAACTAATCTCCTTGCTCAGTACGAGATGCTTGTATAGCACGGGAAAGGCTGTTTCCAAACCGATGATCCCAAAGGGAGCATGGTCAAATTCCTTTTCTTTTTCGAAATCCGCGTGGGGAGCATGATCGGTAGCTATACAATCGATCAGGCCGTCCCTCAAAGCTTGCACGCAAGCCTGGCGGTCTTTTTCGGAACGCAGGGGTGGCTTCATTTTGGTATTGGTATCAAAGCGCAGACAGGCCTCTTCGTTCATCACCAAATGATGGGGAGTAACCTCACAGGTAATGGGAAGCCCGCGTTCCTTAGCCTGGCGTACCAGTTCCAGGGATTTGGCTGTGGAGATGTGGGCAATGTGGAGTTTGGCTCCCGCAGCTTCGGCAAGCATGATATCACGGGAGATGATCACTTCCTCAGCCAGGCCGGGAATGCCGCTAAGGCCAAGCTGGGTGGCAATCTTTCCGGCGTGAATTTGACCCTTTCCCGCCAGGGAATAATCTTCAGCATGGATGATGATGGGAATCTTGAAATTTGCAGCATAGCGCATGCACGAGAGCATTAAGCGGGCATTTTGCACACACTTGCCATCATCGCTTACTGCCACTACCCCTCCACTTCTCATGGTGGCCATTTCGGATATCTCCTCACCTTTGGAGCCTTTGGTAATCGCTCCCACCACATATACACGGGCGGAGCCATGCTCTTTGGCGCGAAGCTGAATATATTCCACCGAGGCGATGTTATCGGTAATGGGCTCGGTATTTGGCATGGCGCAAACGGCTGTGAAACCTCCATGCGCAGCGGCTTTGGTACCGGTAACGATATCTTCTTTGTAGGTTTGGCCAGGATCACGAAGATGCACGTGAAGATCGATGAAACCAGGGAAAACACAGGCGCCCTTGGCGTCGATGATCTTATCCGCGCTTTGGGCAATTTTCGGAGCTATCACAGCGATTCTTTTTCTATCCAGTAAAATATCTTGGGAGCTTAGCTTGCCCTTAACGAGTATTTTGGCGTTCTTTATTAAAATCTTCATTATCTATCTCCTTGGCTCAGGCCCGTCCGCCCAGAATTAAAAACATCAATGCCATACGTACTGCCACGCCATTGGCAACTTGTTCCACGATTACGCTCTGGTTGCTATCGGCGATTTCGGGGAGTATTTCCACACCACGGTTCATAGGCCCGGGGTGCATAATCAAAGCGTTCTTCTTTGCGTATCTCAGGGTGTCTTTGGAAAGTACATAGTGCTTGCTATACTCTTCCAGGGAGGGGAAAAGCCCTTCTGTCATACGTTCGAGCTGCATCCTGAGGCCCATAACCACATCGGCGTCTTCCAAAGCTTTGGCCAGATCATACTCCACGCGGCAGCCATACACGCTTTCCATATTCCCTGGCATCAGGGTTTTAGGGCCGCAAACGGTTACCTTGGCCCCAAGTTTTTGCATGCCGATAAGATTGGAGCGCACCACGCGGCTATTTAGAATATCGCCTACAATGGTTATTTTAAGGCCATTCAGGTTTCCCAGCTTTTCCCAAATGGAAAAGATGTCTAAAAGCGCTTGGGTGGGATGGGCGTGGCGTCCGTCACCACCATTGATTACGGGTTTGCCGGAGTACTTATTTACCAATTGCGGGCTTCCGGGGCTGCTGTGACGAATGCAATAGAGGTCGATACCCATTGCATCTAAAGTGTAAACGGTGTCTTGAAGGCTTTCGCCCTTTTGCAACGCGGATATTGTGGCTTGAAAACTCACCACGTCGGCACTAAGGCGATTGGCTGCCAGTTCAAAGCTCATGCGGGTGCGGGTGCTATTTTCGATAAAGAGGGTGCAAATGGTTTTACCCCGCAGCGTAGGGATTTTTTTATATTCTCGTAAGTTGATCTCTTTCATGCCCTTGGCAGCTTCCAGGATATACATGATTTCATCATGAGAATAGTCGTCGAGGTCGAACATATTGCGTCCGATAAATTGAGGGTTTGGCGTCATCTTTGCTCCTTTCCAGCTCACTGGCTGTGATTAAAGGTAATAGGGCCATTTTATACCAAGGCTGATTTGGTCAAGGAATTTCTGTGGAAGCTAAAGAAAAAAACTGCGGGAGCAAGGTCCCGCAGTTTATTATAGGTAGTTAATGTTTAGTTATTTTCTAACCACTCTGAAGCCAAGCTTGGAGTTTTTCACTTTCGGATCGCCTTTTTCGGGTGAACCCCAGTTACGGAAAGCTACACGGCAATTTCCGGTGGGATCATCCCAGCCACCACCTCTGATCGTATGCGAAGTTCCGGTGGCAGGGCCGGTGGGGTTGCTGGCAGGGCTGCTATTGTAATAGGTGTCCGAATACCAATCCCAAACCCATTCTTGCACGTTTCCAGACATATCGAAGAAACCAAGGCCATTTCCGGCTTTGTTACCCACGGCATGAGTGGCGTTGCCAGAATTGGAGGTGTACCAGGCCACATTGTCGATCACATCGCTACCGGCATAAAGGAAATCGGGAGTATTGGTGCCGCCACGGGCTGCGAATTCCCATTCTGCTTCGGTGGGCAGCCGATAGCCATTGGCATTCATATTCATGGCTGCAGCGTTCCAGGTGGCATTATTAACGGAAGGTACCGCACCCCAGGAAGCGGGATCGGTGGAATTATTAATGGTGTAAACGGGAGTTAAACCTTCTTTGATACTGCGTTTATTGCAATAAACCAACACAGAATAGAAGCTTACCATCTCCACGGGCTTATTTGTGTCGCCAGTAAAGTGCGAAGGATTGGTGCCCATCACGTCGAACCATTCGGCTTGGGTAATTTCGTATTTACCCATATAGAAGGGAGCCAGGGTTACGCTGTGGGCGGGAAGTTCGTCGGCATAACCGCTGCCGGTGGTACGGCCCATAGTAAAGCTGCCGCCGGTCAGGCTAATCATATTGAAATAAATCACATAAGTATTGGTGGCAATAGGGCTGTTATCCATTTGATCTTTCACGGCTATGGCTTTTATGGTGGCATTGTGATTCAGCTGGAAAGCCGCGGTGTAAGTAGTTGAATTAATAGTGGGATCAGTGCCGTCCAGGGTATATTTGATGGTAGCACCGGCGGTTGTGGTAGTGATAGTGATGGTTTTTGCTTCGTTATAAGTTCCCGAAACGGGAGTGATCACCGGCGTGGCACACTGTTCATAATCGATGCCGATTGTTTCCGTAGCCACAAGGCTATCATCCATGCCGTCTTTAATGGCGATGGCCTTAACCGTGGTGGTGGTTGCCACTACAAAGGGAACGGTATACACAGTGGAAGTGGAATCGGGATTGGTGCCATCCAAAGTGTAAAGAATTGTGGCGTTTTCAGTTACGGTAGTGATCGTAACGGTTTGATTGGTATTGTAAGTACCGGTAGCCGGACTGATCACCGGGGTGGCACATTGGTTGGGGTTTGTGGAAGTGTCGTCGCAAGATGCAAGAAGCATCAAGGCTGCGACCAATATTAAGAGTAACTTTACAGCTTTCATATTTATCTCCTTTCGTCTGTTACTACTCCTAAACATTCGCTTTCCTGTCAAGTTTTTTTTAGGAAAGACATTTGTTGCCATAATTTGGGGATGCAAGCCATGGAAGAATAGCACTTAAAGCATCGCATATCTTTGTTAATGGGAAGGTTGGATCGGGCGATAGTTCCGTTAATCCATTTTAGTTACACTTCTACTTAAACCTGAATAATGCTATTGGAGTACATGAGACCAAAATAACTTCTTGCTGATATGAATCTTGTAGGGTCTCATGGACTACAAAAGCAGGCAGATTGTTATGCACGGCTTTGTAGTCCAAACCGCCAATAAGATATTGGGTAAGAAATAGTTAGTTTAGGCGATTTGAACTCCAATGCCTAAGTGCGGAGCACGGTAAGGCGTATGCCTACAGCCCAGCATTTCACTGCTGGGGTAATGGTGATGTATATTGTTTTTGAGTCCCATCGGGACGGCATTTTAGATAGATAATGTGTAAAATACGAGATCGAGTCCCATCGGGACGGCAGTTTAGATATAGATAATCAGAAGATTGGCATGGATATAATTATCTAAAATGCCGTCCCGATGGGACTCATATCAGCGTTTTATCCCGAGTCTATCTAAAATGCCGTCCCGATGGGACTCTTGGGGGATGATTTTAGGAACGCATATCTATCTAAAATGCTGTCCCGATGGGACTAGAGGGACAATACCACAGTTTTTAAGCCATCGCACAAGCTCTGCAGCCAGTGACACTGATTATTCTACGGTCTTTTCTTGCTGATGTGGAACTTGTAGGGTCTCATGGACAATAAAAAGCAGGCAGATTGTTATGCACGGCTTTGTAGTCCAAATCGCCCATAAGATATTGGGTAAGAAATAGTTAGTTTAGGCGATTTGAACTCCAATGCCTCAATTGGGTTAAACACTTCACTTCGTGTCTGTCAAGGTAAGGCACAAAAAAAAGAACCGGCCAAATCTGACCGGTTCATATATCATAAGAGCCTGATGTTTTACATCACTTCGCTGATAATCTTATTCATCATGGCTTTGGTATCGGCATCGTTCATGTATGATAGCGGGAAACCGAAGAGATAGGCACGCGCATTGTTATTGCTAACTCTGCGGATGCCGATGGTCTTATCGTTGAATTGGTCAAATTGCTCCGCTGTAGGTGGATAAACTGTGTAATCGACAGGCTTGCATCCCAGGGTGTAAATCGCATCGCCATTTGTATTGGGGAAGTAGCATACGGAGGATAATCCGTCCCGACTGGCCACAGTTGATACAAAGTGGGTGTAAGGGTTGTTGGGATCACCCGAGGGCTGTAGGAGATGCAAATCTGGATACTCGAAATGACCCTTCGCCACTTGTAAGAAGGAATTGTTGGCCAGGGAGTTACCCAAATATGGCAGATTGGGGGTATCGGGCAGACCCAGATAGCGAATGAAGGTGCTGCGTACGCCATTTTTGCTAACTTCGCTAAGGATCGAAGATAGCTTGTGGGTATGAGAAACCACCAAGTTTCCTCCCCAGATCATATATAAAGCCAAGCCATCAATGTCGTAGAGCAGGTTACCGCCGTTCATGGGATTATCCGAATGGTATATCACCAGCTTATAATTTTGAAGGTCACTGAAGGCCAGATGTCTTCTTCTGGCATCCATGCGAGTGTCCCCGGCACTGGTATCAAAGGTGTGACGAATCATCACTTTGGGGCCAGTGTAGTCCGAAATCATATTAAGATACTTTTGATTTATCAGATCGTCCGGAGAGGTCTGGGCGCTATGTTCATCATCGTCGATTACCAGAATGCCATTGCGGCTTGCTGGGTCTTTGTAAGCATGAAGGTGGAATTCCAGAGTGGCTCCCACGGGATCAACTTCACCTTGCAGGTCTTCGCAACGTACTTCAAAGCGATGCACGCCGGGCTCTGTGGTAGGCGGAACGGGCAGGCCAGTGAGAACAATGGATTGTCCCAAGGGAGATAATACTGGTACGCGCAGCCATTTATTGCCATTCTCATCGGTGGCGATGGAATGGGCGTAAGGCGGGAAGTTATAGGGCTTGCCATCGTAACGAAGGTGGAAGAAGGTGATCTCGCTGAAATAGTTCTCGTTGGTATAGCGGTCGAGTACTACATCCACTTTTTTATTGTACGGGTCTTCGGAATAAATAACGGTGCCGCCCGTGGTTACGTTTCCATATTCACCCCACCATCCC
>CAZSST010000011.1:25917-29763 GCA_964609575.1 uncultured Candidatus Cloacimonas sp. | reverse complement strand
TGCTACGGATAATATGCAGCAGCCCCAGTTGCTGAAGATTCTGGATAAAGCTTTCATAGTCCAGATGATAGAGCACAAAGGAGTATTTACGCATCTTTTCGATCATGCGTTAACCTCCTTATCCAGTCTGTTTTTTAGTATTTTTTGGGCAGCCTTGGAAAGATTTTCCTCATCTTCCAAATAGCGCTTGATCTTTAGGATGGCTTCCTCAAAGGCCGGAATTTGCACTTTCTCGTACAAATTCACCTTCTGAGTAGTTTTCTTACGTACGTGCTCCAGGATGTGCATCTTGCGCAGGAAGAATTCGCGCTCGATCTGCAAACGGGATAAATCCTGAAGCATGGCAATCCCTTCCGGATACCACGAAGGTGCGCTAAAGAGATTATAGGGAACCACTTCGTAATCAATCTGCTCCAAGAGGGGAGTTTTCACTCCGGCAATCTTGCGGGTTTTGATCTCCACATTTTTAATTTTTATTAGAGAGGGATCAAACTCCGTAAAAAGCTTCATGAATACGTCCAGTTCAGCCGTTCGGGTTTTAACCAAGGCATCCAGTTCAGTTGCCTTATCTCTGGCTTTCTTAACCTCCAGGCGCAAAGCTGATTCCTTATTCTTTAGGGTGGGTAGAGCTTTCTCCCTCACCCCAAGCTGCTTGATCAGCTGCAGCTGAGAGATTTTGTTGTATTGATATTTCAGGTTCATGCCTTCTTCCAGTAGAGATTCATGAATTCATCTTTAATGCCTATTTCTTCACGCTTGAAGTAGCTTTGGAAGAGCTCCCAAGTGATATCAAGCATAGCATCGGTGCTAACGTTTACGTCTATCGCCAGAATCTTATCTGCATATTCACGGGCAAAATCAAGCACCCGTTCGTCGTAATCTGAAAGATCAAAACCATTCTCCAGCTTTGTTTTGGCATTGGCAGCATCTGAGAACAAACGCACCGCGGTATTCATTACCTGCGGATGATCAGAACGGGTCTTTTTACCTATCACAAGCTGTTTTAGCCGAGACAGCGACCGGAATGGATCGACGATGACCTTGGAGATGTCAGTATCACGTTTCAGGAAGAGCTGTCCTTCCGTGATATAGCCGGTGTTATCAGGAATGGCATGCGTTATGTCCCCACCGGATAATGTAGTAACAGCAATAATGGTGATCGAACCTCCATCGGGGAATTGCACCGCTTTCTCATAGAGTTTGGCAAGATCGCTGTACAACGAACCGGGCATACTATCCTTGGAAGGAATCTGGTCCATACGGTTGCTAACGATACTTAGCGCGTCGCAATAAAGAGTCATATCGGTAAGTAACACCAATACCTTTTCATTCTTTTCCAAAGCAAAATACTCTGCCGCGGTTAAAGCCATATTCGGAACCAGCAAACGCTCCACAGTTGGATCTTCGGTGGTATTCACAAAGGAAATGATCCGATCTATAACGCCAGCATTTTCGAAGGTGGACTTATACAATAGATAGTCGTCATTGGATAGACCCATGCCGCCAAGAATAATTTTATCACTCTCAGCACGCAAAGCCACCATGGCCATTACTTCATTAAAAGGCTGATCCGGATCGGCGAAGAAGGGAATCTTCTGTCCCGTAACCAGGGTGTTATTCAGGTCGATACCGGCAATACCTGTAGCAATTAGCTCTGAAGGCTGTTTGCGCCGCACAGGATTAACCGAAGGACCCCCTATTTCCACTTCCTTCCCTTCAATATCCGGGCCGCCATCGATGGGTTCGCCATAAGCATTGAAGAAACGTCCGCCAAGTTGATCGCTAACTTTGAGGGAGGGTGCTTTTCCGAAGAAGATCACTTCCGCATCGGTGCCGATACCTTCGGTGCCGGCAAAGATCTGCAAGGTTACTTCATCTCCAACAATCTTCACAACCTGTGCCAAACGTCCGGCAACCGTGGCCAGTTCTTCACTCCCTACTCCACCAGCATGAATGGAGCAGGTTGCCTTGGTAATTTGATTCAGCTTGGTATAAATTTTTTGAAAAGCTTGGGTTGCCATTATTTAGCTCTCCTTTCTTCAACAGTTGCCTTCAGTTCACTCTCATATTTAGCGAAATCAGAGTGGTCAAACTCAATATAATTCATCTGCTTACAGATATTTATCATTTTCATATAGTAGGGCATCACTTCATCGAAGCTATCGAACACAAAGTCATCATTGCAGATATCCAGAATCAACTCCAGCATATATTCCTGACGTTTCATGGGTGTGGATTGATCTACTTTGTCAAATCCATCCTGCTGAAGGATGATCCTATCCACCAATTCGCTTTTCCAATATTTATCGTGGTACGACAGTGGAACGCCATCGTCGCCCAAGATATTGATTTGTTCCTGAGCCTCTTTACCACGCAGCAGAATGTCTTTTATGTGATTAACATCTTTCACCCAGTGCGGATTAATATTGGCGTTTAGATAATCTATTACTTCAGGATATTCCAGATATTTGCTGTACGAATCTATGGGATCAATGGCGGGATAGCGTTTGCTGTCTGCCCTGGCCTGAGAAAGAGCGTAGAAACAGCGCGCAGCTTTCTTGGTGGACTCGGTAACGGGTTCTTTCAGATTTCCGCCGGCAGGAGACACGGTTCCAATAAATGTTATGGATCCAGAGGCTCCGCTTTTTAGCCTTACAAACCCGGCTCGGGCATAAAATCCAGAAACAATGGCAGGTAAGTCCATAGGAAAGGCGTCCGGTCCGGGTAGCTCTTCCATACGGTTACTCATTTCACGCAAGGCCTGAGCCCAACGGGAAGTAGAATCCGCCAGCAGCAGCACCTTTAGCCCCATGTTTCGATAATATTCGGCAATGGTCATAGCTGTATATACTGAAGCTTCACGGGCAGCAACGGGCATATTTGAGGTATTACATATGATAATGGTGCGCTCCATAAGCTTACGTCCCGTGCGGGGATCGTCCAATTCAGGAAATTCCACAAAGAGTTCCACCACTTCATTGGCGCGCTCACCGCAAGCAGCCATGATGATCATATCGGCTTCGGCATTCTTTGAAATGGCATGTTGTAGCACGGTTTTTCCAGCACCGAAGGGACCGGGAATGAAGCCCGTGCCGCCTTCCATCATTGGATTCAAGGTGTCCATGGTACGTACTCCGGTTTCCAGAAGCTTATAGGGACGTGGTTTTTCCACAAAAGATTTGATGGGAACTTTTACGGGCCAGCGTTGCACCATATTCACATTGAGGTCATTGCCTTCTTTATCCCTGATTACGGCAATGGTATCCGAAATGCGATACTCACCTTCGGGAACAATGCTTTGAACGATGTAGTCTTCTTCCAGAACAAAGGGAACCATGATCTGATGTTTAATCCAGCTTTCGGGCACGCTACCCAACCAATCTCCACCGCTCACTTTATCGCCGGCTTTGGCAGAAGGGGTAAAATGCCATTTCGAATCTTCATCCAACGGATCGGTATATTCACCACGTGTAAGATACACGCCTTTCATCTTATTGAGGTCGTTCTGAAGTCCATCATAGTTTTTTGAGAGCATTCCCGGGCCAAGCTTCACTTCCAGCATGTGTTCTGTGAATTCCACAGTATACCCTGGCCGAAGACCACGTGTGCTTTCAAAAACCTGGGTATAGGCAATGTTTCCCAATACTTTGATCACTTCAGCCATCAGTTTCACGCCTTCCAGATCGATGTAGCAAATCTCGTTTTGGGAAACGGGGCCTGATACTTCCACCTGAACCAGATTGGCGATGATTCCTTTTACGATACCTTTCGTCATATCTATTACCTTCTAATGTTTTATCGATGATTTAATATTAAATTCTTCGGGAAAGCTGAAGCTATTCTCCA
>CAZSST010000011.1:0-25817 GCA_964609575.1 uncultured Candidatus Cloacimonas sp. | reverse complement strand
AGCTCATGTTCTTTTCCCAAACCGAAGTCTGCTGCATGGCTTTTCGCAAGCTTCTCCACTGTTTCATCATCACCAACCAGATATTTGGTATATGGCATTTCATACTTCCGGCCAGATATTGCCATCAGAATATTCCGGATAGTGGCTTCATGAGAGAACCACTTGCTGATAAACTCATTCGAATGCTGCATGGCCCATTTGTATAAACCACTGATCAGCTCATGTTCCGTGAGGTCTTTACTTTGAATTTCTTCCTGCTGCAAGATCCGCTTCAAAATATGGGATACAAACTCCGGCAATTGGGAATATTCTGGATCAGTACTGCTATTGGGATTTTCCAGGGATGTTCTTAGGAAGCTGAGATAACCTTCCCAGAATGCTTCAGTGAATATTCCTTCCGGATTGTACTCCGTGCCATTTTTATAAAGCACTTTCAGCAGATTATCCAGATCATGGGGAAGGTGCAGGATATTTAGCAAACGGAAATCAGCTTCGCTAAGTTGCTTGGCAGCATCTTCGCGGAATTGATCTGTTGTCATCCCCAGTTTGCTATCTTCAAAATTCAGATTTGGCAATCCGGAAATGAAATAGAAATACTCGCGGCTCATAACACTCAAGACTCGAAGAGCAGCTCTTTGGTACGGGGACGTAGATAGCTTTTAAAGAGATTGGCGAAATCTTCGTCGCTGAAACTTAGCTTATAGGTTCCATCCTGAGGGGAAATCACGAATCCCTGCTTCATCGTGGGGCTAAAATCTATTTGTAGCTTGTTATTGAAGAGTTCTTTCAATGAGTTCAGATAGTATTCATCCAAGGCAGGACGCATTTTTTCACTGATGGTGATGCTACCACCGGCGGCGTTGGCTTTCCAGGCACTTAACGCATCAAAAATGATTTTCTTAATAAATTCTGTATCGCTGAATGCCGTGTTGATTTTCGCAGAAAGAGATTTATCCAATATCAGATCGGTGATTCTTTGCTTTACAGCGCTGATGCTGTGATTGGTAGCCATCATCAAGTCGGAATCGGTGTTCTTTTTCAGGTCCGCCGCTTTCTTTTCAGCTTCCTTCGTAATTGCTTCAGCCTCTGTTTTGGCTTTCTTAACTATCTCCGAAGCTTCCGCTTTGGCATTGGCAACGATCTTCTCAGCTTCAGCATTTGCTTTGGCGACTCCTTCCTCGTACACACGCTTCAAAAGGTCTTGTAACTGGTCATTCATATCTTATCTCCAGTAATGTTCACTTTGTACCACTTTAAAACGTTGATTCCTTTTGTCAATCAGATTTATGCCAACTGTGCAGTGATAATTGCTAAGATATTGAAATCTATCCACATTCATTATAGCGCCCTCATCCGTAATGTGAATCGTGTTTACATGAGTCTTATGCTAAAATAAGTGCCTGCGAGATGCCCATGCGACGCTCATGCCCGTGCATGGGAATCGCATGGGCGTCGCATGCTAAAAGATTATGCTGCCAACCTTTCCCTTTTCCCTTTTCCCTTTTCCCTTTTCCCTTTTCCCTTACTTATGATACTTCCTAATGAAATCTTCCACTTCGGGGATTCCACCTTGAAATACAAGGTAACCATTATAGGGCTCGCCTTCGGTGATATCGCCGGCGATTGGGGTAAGCATCAGTTCCCTAACCTTTTCCGGATCATTAGTCTGACCCAAAGCCCAGCCGAGTTTTATGTAAGCCACTTCAGGAAGCAGATTTTCGCCGGGAACGATGCCCATACTCATGAGGTCGCGACCGGTGTCATACACAAACATATGCACGAAGCCCCAGAGGGTTTGCACGGTCATAAACACCTGCACTCCCTTGGCCACGGCTCTTTTTATAGCCGGGTAAACAGGTTTATTGATGTGTCCCAGCCCTGTGCCTGCAATCACGATACCCTTGTAGCCGTTATCGGTTAAGGCATCGATGATATCGGGATGCATATTGGGGTAATAATACACAATCGCCACGCGCTCTTCAAAAAAGGGCAATACTTTCACCTGTTTATCTTTACGGCGGGGATTATAGTCATCGCGCATGTGAATTACACTATCCCTGGTAACCCTTGCAAGGGGAATCTGACCGATAGTACGGAAGGTGCTACGATAGGAAGAATGCATCTTGCGCACTCTGGTTCCCTGATGCAGAAGTCCATATTCATCGCTGGTGGGGCCAAACATGCATACCATCACTTCTGCCAGATCGGAATGACCTGCGGCATAAGCTGCGTTCATAAGGTTTAGTGCTGCATCCGAAGACGGCCTGTCGCTGGAGCGTTGTGATCCCACCATCACTACAGGCACCGGCAGATCTTGAAGCATGTAGGAAAGCGCTGCCGCCGTATGATGCATGGTGTCCGTGCCATGCCCAATGATAATGCCGTCGATGCCTTTATTTATCTCTTTGCCGATGGAGATGGCCAGTTTTTTATATTGCTCGGGGCCCATGTTTTCGGAAAAAACGGCAAAAAGCTTCTCCGTATCCAGATTGCAAATCTCTGCCAGCTCCGGAACTGCACCATAAAGCTCTCCCGGTGAAAATGCAGGAATAACTGCACCGGTACGATAGTCCAAACGGCTGGCAATGGTGCCACCTGTTCCCAGAAGCTTTACATGCGGCAATCCGGGGGTTTTGGGGAATTCTCGTTCGGGAATCTTGTAGTGCGCTTCCTTGTAGCCCACTTCCTTCATGGAGAGGATGGTATCCACATCGATGCCGACATTGTAGCCGGTGATCAGTTTGATTACGATGTGGCGGTCGTCATCATTCTCACTGCGAGGCAGAATAATGCCGCTAAAGGTACCACGGGTAGTTTCTACAACGCTGTCTCCCCACACTCTGGCCTGGAAGCTTTTTAGCGTATCCAGGGCTTTGCCTTTGTAACCTTTGAAAATATCAAGCATGCTGCACCTCCGAGGCCAGAATCTCATCCACTATTTTTCTCATTTCTGCCAGAGGAATATTTCCCAAAGAAGGTTTTCGCAGCCTGCCCATAATCCAGTTCTGCATGGCATCATTACGTTTAAATCCCTTGGTTTTCACCTTGGCCCACATTCCCATTAAAAGTTTTACCTGAGATTTCAAGTCTTCCAAGCTGGTCTCTTTGAAACCAATCACTTCCAAAATCGATGAGAATTGCATATTGGGATGCGAAAAAAGCACCGTTAGCATTGGTGCCAGGATATCCAGGCTGAGCTTGCGGTTTTGGGCAAAATGCAAAAGATCGGCCATACGCTGATTATCAAAAGGCAAAGCTTTACTGCCCTGCATGCTCTTTAGATGATGCGCATACAGCAAGCCAAGTTGCTTGGCAGGGATGGCATTTTCCTGGGTTTGCTGCTCCAAAAACGGCATCAAATTGTTTCTTAGAATATAGGTATAGGCATCTTCAGGTATCCCCCATTCCGCCAGTTGCTTCAGTCTATCGCTAAGCTGAAGGGGCAGCTCTTTCCGCGCTGCTTCAATTTGCTCTTCATGGATGGAAATAGGCGCAGAATCTGTATCCGGATACATTCTATCAGCTCCGGGAAGCACTCTTTCAAAAAGCGTGATTCCCCCTGGCAAGGATTTACGGGTTTCGTTGGGCACTCCTGTGAAAGCCATTTGACATCGCTCCATGATTGTTTCCAAGGCAGTATTGATATCTTCATCGGGAGCCCAGAATAAAATCTGACTGTCGTTCTCTTTAGCTGCCAATTCCTGTTGGATTCTACTCCAATCCGCAGGACTCAGGTCTGCCGCATCGCTGCTTCCTTCGAAGGCAAACTGCTCGCTGTGCATCATGTTTGGCCTTTCCAGGCAAGCGATCACCTTCAATCTATCGATAATCTCATCGGCAAAAATACGTCCCGGTTGATTGAAGAAACTCAGGATATCTTTAAAATCTGGCAGATTAACCGCGATAAGCTTCCAGCCCTCTTTGGCCGCAGCTTTCAGGACGGGGATATGCTTCCACTCCGAGGGATCGAGGATGCTGTGCTTGATGCTCCAGTTCTCTGGCTGGGGAATGCGTTCATGCAGAATCCGCTTGATCTCCAAAAGCGATACCTGGCGGAAAGCTTCATTGTGGGTAAGCTTGGGTATCCAGGAGATATGCGCCACGCCTTTTATTTCCACGCGGGTGCCTCCGGTTACGGATACATTCACATCTTCACGGGCAGCACCGATGCCAATTCTTACTTTACCGCTGCTTCTGGCGATGAAGCGTATATGTTGCGCCGCTTCAGCGGCTTCCCAAGGGGTAAGCATATCGGGATAGGTAACCGTCTCGATAAGAGGCATGCCAAGCCGATCCGCATAATACACGCGCGTATGCCGGATATCGGATACCTCGCGGCAGCTATCTTCCTCGATGCTGAATTGGATTACCCTGATAGTTTTATTGCGGATGGGAAAATCCCCTTCAATACCCAGAATGGTGGTACGCTGAAAGCCAGTAGGGATACTTCCGTCCAGATATTGCTTGCGGGTGATATGCAATTCGCCCACAATTTTCATTTTCATAAGCAGGGCTACTTGCATGGCATTGTCCAGTGCTTCCCGATTAAGCTGGAAAGGCGGAGTATCATCCACTTCATAGGTGCAAGCGCTATCATTATTGATGCGATATACGATCTTCTTGCGGGTTTTAAATTCCATTAATGCGGTCCCGTCATAGCCACCCAATTCTGATAGGGTAGGACGCATATGGCGCACTATTTCCGCATCAAACTTGTCAAAATCGTGATATATCCCAGCCTTACAGCGGCAAAAGAGTTTTTTATTGGTTTTTAGCTGCTGGTGCACTTCCAGGCCACACTTGAAGCCTATCTTCTCCCAAGTTTCCACACTTGCTTTTGCCAAGGGAACCCAGCCCACCAAGTCTCTGGTGTTTAACCAGTTTTGATAATTATGCTTATCCATCGCTTCTTCCTGATAATGTTCTTTGAGCTCAGTCCCCAGTTAGGCCCTTTTTTGTCCAGTAAATAATCTTTCCGGGATTAATAGCCCGTTCTCAGAGGTTGTGATCTCAGTTCAAATTGGTATTATTGCGGATGCCCTTGTCGATCAGTTCGATAGTATCATGCATGGAGGGCATATCAGAGAAGTATTTGCTGTATATAATCTTCAGAGTATTTTTGTCATCTTCCAAACAGCTAAGATCGGGTAATTCATATATCAAGTCCAAATTCCCGCTGGGATTAACCTGCGAATACTCGTGATCGATGCTGCGGATGAAATTACCCTCATTGTCAAACAATCCCAGAATGAAGTACCCGCTTATCTCCACGGGCAGTTTGTTATTCAGGGTTACATACACGTCTGCGGGATGCGGCATTTTATGTAGGTCATAAAGGAAGAATTCATCGTTTTGCACCGGCTCTATAAAAATCTCGCTTTGCAAATCAAACGCAGCTTCATCCAGCCAATTACCAGAGTAAGCACGTGCAGACTTGAATCCGCCAAAATAGCTAAGCGTGCGTTCTTTGAATTCATCCATCCCCGGATCGTTAACCAGGTACGATGATGCCTTATCTGCAGGGCCATCCTGTGCAACCACCAAAACCCAGTGGCTGCGTCGTCCTGCCACTTTCACGATCACTTTATTGCCATTCTGCAAGTTTCCCGACAAGAAATCCCAATCGTTACGCTTGGTACTTTGTCCCACTAATTCCAGGCCCAATCCCTTGCCATCAATTTCTCCGGGAATTTGCCAGCGCATGTCTGATCCGCGGTAACCACCGTTTTGTCTAAGCCACTGGTTAAGCTTATCCGGCGTCATGTGTTTATTCGTAGCCTCGGCATTCAGTAGCATAGACAGGCAACTAAGTACGCATCCGCTATTGCCGATTGAAGATCGTGAACTTCCCAAACGTTCCTGATTCCATCGGGAATCACTTTGGGAATACCAGCTAAAACTACCTGCGATCATGGGATACACAACCAGCAGGCAGCACAATATTATCATTATTTTTTTCATAGGCTTTCTGCTTTGTTTAAATTGTAAAGATAAGAACCAGTTACTAAGTCGTCGCCATCATTTTTGATAGTCTCATCCTGTCAAACATTTTTTCCTTGCCAAAATATTGGCCTGCATATTAATGGCCCGAAAGATAGAATACCTGCGGTGAGAGATAAGTTCTGGCACTAAAGGTGAAAGCGTCTTTCACCTCTTTTATTGCCTCCTTTCCCCCGCATTCAAGGATCATTATGGAACTTAAGCGTCATATCGTCAGCATCATTGTGGAAGACCTGGAACATGCCTTCCATCCTGTATCGGAACTTATCCATACCTATGCCCAGCATATCTTGATGCGTGTTGGCTATCCTATGCGCGATTTGGGTGTATCCGTAATCTTTCTGATTATGGAGCTCGAACCCACTGCCATGAGCGCTTTTTCCGGAAGACTGGGGCAAATCCCCTCCGTTAAGGTAAAAACTACCACTTTAAAAATAGAACCAAGGAGCAATAAATGAAAATCAGCATTGAAGGCCTGAAGTCCTTTATCCCCACTGAGAAAATCAATTCTCTCCTCGCTGAGCAAAGCCATCCTACAGAAAGCAGAATCAGAGAGATCATCGCCAAATCCCTGGCAAAGAACCGCCTTGATCCGGATGAAACTGCAGCCCTTATCAGCGTTAAAGATCCCGAGCTAAAGCAACTCATTCTGGATGGTGCCCATGAACTGAAAGAACGTATCTATGGCAATCGCATCGTACTTTTTGCACCGCTTTATGTGGGTAATGAATGCATCAACGACTGCGTTTATTGCGGATTTCGAATCTCCAATAAAGAATGCCACCGTGCCACCCTATCCAAAGAGGATCTTATCGCCGAAACCAAAGCTTTGGTGGAAACGGGACACAAACGCCTGATCATGGTTTATGGCGAGCACCCCATGTACAGCCCGGAATACATTGCCGGAACCGTGCAAACCGTTTATGATACCAAGTATAAAAAAGGTGAAATCCGCCGCGTGAATATTAACGCTGCCCCGCTGGATATCGAAGGCTTTCGCACCGTGAAGTCCGTGGGCATCGGCACCTATCAGATTTTCCAGGAAACCTATCACGAAGAAACCTATAGCAAGCTTCATCCCAAGGGCCCCAAAAGCAGCTTCCTGTGGCGTTTGGATGGCCTGGACCGTGCCATGCAAGCTGGAATTGACGACATGGGCATCGGCGCTTTGATGGGGCTTTACGACTGGCGTTTTGAAGTGATGGGCTTGCTGTATCACACCATCCATCTGGAACAGCGCTTTGGCGTGGGTCCGCATACCATTTCCTTCCCTCGCATCGAACCTGCCAATGGCACCGACTTTGCCACCCGTCCCCCATATCAGGTTTCCGATGACGATTTCAAGCTTTTAGTGGCGATCATCCGGCTTAGCGTCCCTTACACTGGCATGATTCTCACCGCACGCGAACCTATTGCAGTTCGTAACGAAATTCTGCGTTATGGAGTATCTCAGATCGATGCTGGCAGCAGCATTGGCGTGGGTGACTATTCCCACAAAAATGAGGAATCACGCAAGAAGAGCCAATTTGTTTTAGGCGATACCCGCAGCCTTGATGAAGTGATCTATGAACTCGCCAAAGGCGGCTACATCCCCTCATTTTGCACATCCTGCTATCGTGCCGGACGCACCGGAGAGCACTTCATGGAATTTGCCGTGCCGGGCTTTGTGAAACGTTTTTGCACCCCCAATGCCCTGCTTACCTTCGCGGAATACCTGTATGATTTCTCCAGCGACAAAACTCTCGCAGCAGGCTTGGAACTGATTGATAATGAAGTGAATAAGCTACAGGATGCGGCTATGCAAACCTCTGTACGCGAAAACCTGGCCAAAATGAAAGAAGGCAAGCGGGACTTGTTCTACTAAAACACTATGTCCTAACATCATAAATCCTTCTTTTATCCTTCCCGGACTCATCCATAATCATCATCAAGGATGAGCCCGGGGGTGATGAGAGAGGGTTCTTGGTGGCAAATATGAGTCATTACATTCACAAATGAGAGGGATCGGAAAAAGCCAAAAAAAGTTCCCCTTGACACAAAGCCTGCGCTTTTAATAAGGGCTTAAGCATAAGAAAAATAAATCCATGGAGGAAAAATGTCCGCAAATCTTGTTTACGGAAATGTCAGCAGCCGTGAAGCGATCGAGCTGGAAGAAAAATATGGAGCTCATAACTATCATCCGCTTCCTGTGGTACTGGCCAAAGGAGAGGGAGTATTCGTGTGGGATCCCGAGGGGAAGCGCTATTATGACTTCCTTTCTGCCTATTCTGCAGTGAATCAGGGACATTGCCACCCCCGCATCATTCAGGCGCTTACCGACCAGGCCAAAGAGATAACTCTCACATCCCGCGCCTTCTTCAATAACAAGCTGGGCGAATACGAAAAGTTTGTTACCGAATTCTTCGGTTTTGATATGGTATTGCCTATGAATTCCGGTGCGGAAGCTGTGGAAACAGCTATGAAGCTTGCCCGCAAATGGGCTTATAACGTTAAGGGCGTGGAGCAAGGCAGTGCGATTCTCATTTTTGCCGAAAATAACTTCCACGGCCGCACCATTTCCATCATCACTGCCTCGTCCGATCCGGATTGCTATGAGGGCTTCGGTCCTTTCACCCCTGGCATCGTTCGTGTAGCCTATGATGATGCTGCCGCTTTGAAAACCTATCTGGAGAAGAATGGCAAGAATGTAGCTGCCTTCATCGTGGAGCCCATCCAGGGTGAAGCGGGTGTATTCGTGCCCAAAGATGGCTATCTGAAAGATTGCTTCGACCTCTGTAAAGAGCATAATGTGCTTTTCATTGCCGATGAAATTCAAACCGGCTTGGCCCGTACCGGTAAACTGCTGGCCTGTGATTATGATAATGTGCGCCCCGATATCCTGATACTGGGCAAAGCTCTGGCCGGTGGAGTGTTACCTGTATCCGCAGTATTGGCCGATAAGGACATTATGCTGCAGATCAAACCCGGACAGCATGGCAGCACCTTTGGCGGTTTTCCGCTTGCTTGTGCCGTAGCCAAAGCTTCTCTGGAAGTTATTCGCGACGAGAAGCTGGCTGAGCGTGCTTATCAGCTTGGCGTTACTTTCCGCGCCGCTTTGAATAACATCAAGAACCCCATGCTGAAGCTGGTACGCGGTAAAGGGCTTTTAAACGCCATCGTGGTGGAACCCAAAAATGGACAGGAAGCCTGGGACGTATGCCTTAAACTGCGTGACAAGGGCATCCTGTGCAAACCTACGCACCGTCATATCATCCGTTTGGCACCGCCTTTGGTGATTACGGAAGAGCAACTAATGGAATGCGCCAGAATAATTGAAGACGTATTCAATGAAATGTCTTGATAATATAGAAGATAACCTTAATCAGGGGTGGTATTGCCACCCCTTTGCTTTTTTGGCCTACTTGAATTCCAAAGCGCTTTCGAACAAGGATTTAAAGGTAATGAATGGGAGAGGGCTTTGATCTCCATTCAGCTAAGGATAATAAATGGATAATTACGCCAGTTTCAAAAGCGGCTTTGTAGCCATCATCGGCAAGCCCAATACGGGGAAATCAACCCTGATGAATCGCATTTTGGGGGAAAAGCTTTCCATAACTTCACCCAAGCCTCAAACCACACGCTATGCCATTAAGGGAATCTGGAACAGCCCCAATCAGCAAGTGATATTTGTGGATACCCCCGGCTATCTGAAACCCCGTTACGCCATGCAAGAGAGGATGTTGCGCATTTGGTACGATGCCCTGAAGGACGTTGATCTGATCATTTTTCTGGCTGATATATCCGAATTCCCCAGTGATTATGACAAGGAAGTGCTGGAGTATCTAAAATACCTTAAAAATCCACAATTAGCAGTATTTAACAAAAGCGATTTGGCCAAAGAGGGAGATTTCGAAAAAGCCAAAGCGTTATTACCGGATTGCATAACCGAAGCCATGAGTGTTTCGGCTTTAACCGGAGATAACATCCCGCTGCTTTTGGCAGCTATCGAAAAATATATCCCCTATCATGATCCCTACTATTCTGAAGATCAGCTTTCCGATTTGCCGATGCGTTTCTTTGCCCGCGAAGTGATAAGGGAAGCTATTTTCCACCAGTTTGAGCAGGAGATTCCCTATAGCGCTGCGGTGCTTATTGAACGCTTTCAGGAATTACCGCAAAAGGCCGTGATCGATGCCGTGATTTGGCTGGATAGGCAAAGCCAGAAGATAATCCTGATCGGCAGAAACGGCGAAAACCTGAAAAAGATACGTGAATATGCCGAAGCGCAGCTATCGCAATTCATGGATCAGCAGGTGCAGATTCATCTATGGGTGAAGATCAATCCCAATTGGCGTAAGAAAGCCAGTGCTCTGAAAGAATTGGGTTTTTAGCCTTTAGCATTCATAGAACGAAAAAGGGCGATCCGCAGATCGCCCCATTTTTTATCAGCTTCTATCCAGCTATTTCATCAATAGCATTTTATTCGTCTGGCTGCCAGTTTCGGTAACCAGGCGATAGAGGTACAAGCCGGAACCCACTGTTTTACCATTATCATCGGTACCATCCCAACTGAGGTGATGTTCACCGGTATTGATATTACCATTATGCAGGGTTTTAACAAGCTGTCCCTTAAGGTTATAGATACCCAAATTGGCATAACCGGCTTTACTCATGCTGAAAGCAATATTGGTATGCGGATTGAAGGGATTGGGATAATTCCGTAAGCTACTTGCAATTCCGGGAGTATGCTGATCATCATTGGCAACATAGCTATCCGGAGGAGTGGTGGTGAATTTCACTGCCAGGCCTGAAGCCAGCGGTGCAGCGGTAGCAGGATAAGTATTTCCGTGGGTATAGGTTAATCCGCGTAATTGCGTATGATCTTCCACACCCACAGTACAGTAGTTTGTGGTAGTTCCTGGATTGTCCACAGTGTGATATTGGATTACGATATCACCATCTTGTCCCGCCCTGGGATAGAGTATCACCTGGAATTTTTCCAAGGAGGCACCCGCACCCAGATCGATGTTATACTGGTTATAAGCATTATTCCATTCAATGATAAAGCGGTTGTTGGCTGCATCATGATAATAGATGATGCGGATATCATTGAAGGTGTCCTCTGCTACTTTCATGCCTTTCAGATCGTCCCAATAAGCGGCAACCATGGCATAGGGTCCCAAAGCGGCAGGGATGTAACAATTGTAGAAATCCACCATGGTATTGGGTACAAAGGAAAGCCAGCCATTGGTGCAGAAGGTAAGGGAATTGTAATCCACTCCGTAATACTTGAAGGTAAAGGGCAGATTGATGGTATGAGAGCCATCGTCCTTATTCAGATATACTGTTCCCAGGGGACCAGTGGTAGGATCAAGCTCCATCCAGGCATAGGCAGGAGCTTGGGTATATGCTGTATCTGTGGAATCATAGGCATAATATCCATATTCGTCCGGACCGGTGGGATCATTAGTGACAGGAGTGCCCACAAAGGCTGAATAGTAGCTTATAAAGGTATATCCAGCGGGATTGGTGGCCGTAAACTTAAAGGGAATGGTATGGCCATGATAGGCATCGGCTTGAACCGTGATTGAGGCTGTGAAAGTAGCGCTCTGCCCCACCTCCAGATTACCAAGGCTAATCGGAGTTCCCTGAGCAGAAGCAGCGGTACTTAGCGACAAAGCTTGGATACTGATATTATTCATGGGGATATTACCATTATTGGTAACATTGAAGGTTATGTTACTCGCCTGACCAGGATTAAGTACGCCAGTGTGTCCATAAACCACGATCTGTGCACCCCCGCCCATCAATTGGAACATATGCTGATCGGCCGGATTGCTGATATTAACTGTAAAGGTGAGCACCTGACCAGGATCAATGGCATTATTGGCATTTAGGCCAAAGCTCAGCTCATGCGTAGCGCCAGCAGCCAGAGAGGCTATGTTCTGCGTGCCATTGGTAATTGTAACTTCATCATTATTTACAGTTAGCACTACCGAGGCATTATTGATTGCAGCAGCGCTGAAGTTCTTAAATCCCAAAGTAAGGGTGTTCTGTGAACCGGGATTGATGAAGGAATTGGCCATATTATTACTGATAATCCCGAGGGTGGCGTTTTGGGAAGGAGTGAGTTCACGCACTAAAGGAATATGATCGTCTTTACTAATGGTAAGCTTCAGATTTCCAGTCTGGTTGGGATCGATTGGTAAAATCGCTTGTCCATTCACGATCCTGGCATAGCTGAAATCCACGCTGTTCTTGGTTCCAGTAATCACTGCGCCATCCAGATTGGCAGCGTTGATACGAACATGGCTGTCACTTTGGGCAAAGCTCAGTCCGCCTTGAATAACGCCTTCGGAAATGGTTTCCGGCACTAGTGACCACATTCTTAAGGTAGGATCGCTAAGAATGTTATACACGTGGTAATAGAAAGGTACATACATGCCGGGAGCAATGTCATTGGGGAAGTTCTTGTAAAGTTCCATCTTACCATTTAGCACACTGGAACCGAAGCCTCGCACTCCCTGATCCATGATACTGCGGAAAGCACCGCTGGAGATGGAATTATTTAGCCGGGTTTTGGTATGCAGATCAGAAGGCCCCACGAAGGCAATGCATCCCCCAGGAGAGGACATGCTTCCCATGCGCATCCATTTTTCGCCAAAGCTGGGATTAACGGTATTGGCAAAATCACCGGTATTGCAAACGATAGAATATACGATCGGCATCTTGGGGCCGTTGTAAGTGCTGGTAAGATCGGGGATATGAAAGCTGGGATAGTGCCAGCCATTGGCATCTCCCCAACCGCGGTAACTGATTACTTGTACCCCCTGATTGATGGCTTGCTGAATCAACGAAGTTCCAGGATAACTGGGCGGGAAAAATACGGAATCAACCTGCGTATAACCGTAATCCAGCATTCTGTCGCGTAGCCACCGGGACATGTGAATGGGCGTGGTAGGCTGTAAACCGCCTTCCGCATAGTTGCCAGCAATCACCAAACCTCTTCTCATCCAGGTAGTATCTGTCATAAAAGGAGTTTTTTCATAGCTGATCGTTTTGTTACACATGGTTAGAAATTCACTTACATCGTTAAAAGAGAATCTACCCACGATCATCTCTGGAAAATAATCATCACCCTCTAAAAGAGTGTAATAGTGGTCATCAGCATCGTTTTCAGGATACTCCGGAGAGGGGTAGAAATTGGTGGGGATACTGAAGGTTCCCGATACATCCCCCCACAGGAAAAGGTAATCGCAATGGTACTGCTGGTAATGATTCTGGATAAAAGCTTTGATCTCATTCAGCGATGAGCCTGCATCGCTTTTATTCACTACAAAAACCTCAAAACCAAGTGAGCGCTTCCAAGCAACAAAATCTTCCTGATAGGTGCTAAGCTGGCTGTGCGAAATCACCAGAATACGCTCCCGTGCCAATGGCAAAGTGCGCATATACGAGTAATTGAAGTTATCCGCCAAAGATTTGTATGCTTCCCAAAAAGCAGGAGAAACTTCGGTGGGAAGAGCTATGGGTTCACTGCCCAGCACTTCATATTCCACATCTTGCAGGGTGTATGTTTTATCTTCGGTTTGCCACTGAGTTTCGATATTCACCGTTACTCCAGCCATTTCACGAAATTTGAAGCAGCGAGCCACAGAAACAGCCCCGTTACGAAGTGTATTTTCACTGTACAGGTAGTTTCCTTCGGCGTCAAAAACCTTCCACAACATGCTGTTCACCTGTATTTCCGCGCTGGCATAGGGGAAGGCATAGGTGCGGCTGATCACCGAGCTTTGCGGAGCCGTATCCCCTTCAGCGGGATCGGCAGGCAAATACTCCATCGGATTGGTGCGCAGCGCTTGGATGGTAACTTTCATCCCCTGCGCGATATCCGCATATTGTTCTAATTCAGCTGCACTCAATATGGCGCAGCATAGCATCATCATTACGATAAGCCAGTGTTTCATCTTTCCTCCCGGATTTATATCAAAACACTATCAAGCAATTTGCTTTCCAAACCTGCAAATAGATCACTTACATTGGAGAGAAGCGGTTAATCAGAATGTAGAATGGAGAATTTATTATGTGTTTTGGCTATGTTTTTGCATTACATAAGGAACCTAAATTCACACAGATGGAATAATCAATGAAACTACGAAATACCATATTCATGCTAATCATCATCATGGCATTGGCATCATGCGGAAAGAACACGGTTCTTGAGCCGGATGACACCGATCCTACGGATATAAGTTTTGGCACCGATACCACGCTGGATATCGTTACCTGGAATCTGAAGATGTTTCCTGAAAACACCCATATCGATAACCTCAGGCAAATGATATTGGCTCTTAATGCCGATGTGATAGCCTTTCAGGAGATTATGGATGCCACCGCCTTTGCCAATCTGGCCCATAGCTTAACAGGATACGACGCTTTTATCTATACTGACACAGCGGAGTATCGGCTGGCCTATCTGGTAAATAGATCCCGGGTAAATGTTTATGAGGACTACACTATCTACGAAAACGACAGTAATCCCTTTCCCAGAGCTCCATACATTCTGAAAATCAACTGGCAGGATGAGGATTACTACATTATCAATAACCACCTTAAGGCATACGGGGACAACAATATCGATCCCACGGACGAATGGGATGAAGAACGCCGTAGGCTGCTTGCCTGCCAGATGTTGGACGAATATATCAGCACCGAACTCCCCAATGAAAAAGTGGTGGTTTTAGGTGATATGAACGATCAGATTAATGAACCGGCGTCCTACAACGTGTTTCAGACTTTTTTAGATAAGCCCCAGGACTATCTCTTCGCAGACCTTCCCATTGCCATGAACATTAATAACAACAATGCTTCATACCCCAGTTCCAATAGCCACATCGATCATATCATGATCACAAACGAGCTATTCCACGATTTTGCCCAGGCCGGAGATTATTGTCGTACCATCAAGGCTGAAAACTGGCTGGGAGGTTGGAGCCTGTATGCAGAAACGATATCCGATCACCGGCCGGTGGGAATAAGGCTGGGAAATTAGGTATTGGTGTCAGGTGTCAGCCATTTCTGCAAGCCAGCCCACTACATATTAGCCATAAATAATAAGCCATCCGCGTCATCCGCGTTCGATTCTTTTTTGGCACCGAAGTGACTATCTATGCCCATTAGCCTGCAAGAACCATCCAAGAACCAACCTTGATCGCAATGAGGGGTGAATCAAGGAAGGATGCAGCTTCTTCATTGCAATTGATTTGAGATAGAGAATCCAGCATCCTCGCCGGATGGGTGTGCGTGACGTCCCGAAGAAAACAAGGCTTGGGAAGGGAAACGTTCCCAAGCCCTGGGTAATGAGGAAGTCAAACTCCCTCAAGTATTTTCCTTCTATCAGCTTAAGCTAAAATAACGCCTTGATTACATCTTCGGGATTCATGCGGAAGGTGGAACCTTTGCCTTCGAAGAAACCATGCTCCTTTATCAAATGAATGTTCAGTGAAGTCCAGCGGATTTTCACTTTGTTAGTGAGATTCACCAACGTGGTTATGGACTTGCGATACATACCATTGTGAGAATAGGGGCAGGGAAGCTTCCCCCTGGTAACTTCGGTTTCCACTTCGTAAATGTCATCCACGATAATCTTGCTCTCAAAGCTGTTATAGCTTACATCAGTGAAGTACTGCAGTCTTTCGGCAATCTGTTCGGGAGTGTATCCCAAATCTGCTAAAACCTTGGCATCGGCACTGATGATGTCGCAAAGAGTGCGCTTGTCTCTGCCGATAAAACCATTTAGGGTAACTTTGCCGGGTAGCATCCTGGCTCGGGCTCGGGATTCTTGTGGGGTGTCCTTCATGTTCCTCATCCAAAACTGTCGTAGTATATTTTTTCTTTGGGAATGCCGTTCTCAATCAGAGATTTAGTAACGGCAGCTATCATACCGGGGCTTCCGCAAAGGTAAGCTTCGGTGTTTTGTGGATCGCGTATTGCCTCTTTGAAGAGAGGCATGATAAATCCGGTTCTACCCTCCCATTTGATATCTGGTTCGGGTTGAGAAAGAACCGGCTCGTATTTAAAATCTTGCAGCACCTTTTCCATAGCCTTGAATTCCTCGGTAAGATAAAGATCTTTGTGTGTGCGGGCCCCGAAGAAATAGGTCATGTGTCTGGTTGTTCCCGTAACCTGCAAGTGCTCCAGCATAGATTTAATCGGTGCTGCACCTGATCCTCCGGCTACATAAATGATGTCCGCATCCGTATTGCGTAGATAAAAATCGCCATAGGGTCCGGTTAGAAATACTGTGTCTCCCACTTTAAGATGTTGGTGCACCCAGGTAGTACAAATCCCTTCTGGAACCAGGCGGATGATCAATTGAAGTGAATCCTTGATCTCCGGCCGGGAGGAAATGGAATAAGCCCTGGACACACGCTGCTTCACCTTGCCATAGGGAGCTGTTTCCAATTGCACATATTGCCCCGCCATGAAATCAATGCTCTCGCCCTCTTTAAATTTGAATGTAATCCCCTTGGTATCGTATGTAAAATCAATGATCTCCGTAACCACCGCTTCGAAACGACGGATATTGAAAATGCTCTCGGGAAGTGTGATAGCGATATCGCTTTTCACTTTCACCTGACAGGCCAGACGAACCTGGCTGCTAAGCTCAGAAGCGCTAAGAAAAGGCTTTTCGGTGGGCAAAACAGGACCACCACCGCTCTCTACTTTACACTTGCAAGCTCCACAGCTTCCCCTGCCCCCACACGCGGATGGAATGAAAATCTGGTTATCAGACAGGGAGGCAAGCAAGCTATTGCCACCTTTTACTTCCACATCGCGTTTTTTATTGATGCTGATCTTGCACTGACCATAATTGCTCAGCCAACGATTGGCAAGCACCATAATAAGGGCTAAACTAGCGCTGATGGCACTAAGAATAAGGATGTCTCTAAATATTATGCCAGGCATCGCATCACCTATTGAACCTGCACGATTCCCGAAAATCCAATAAAAGCCAAAGCCATGATCCCGGTAATGATGAGGCTGATTCCCGCTCCTTGCAAACCAGTGGGGACCAGCTTTTCCTTCAGCTTTTTGCGGATGGCGGCAAGCATCATTATCGCCAGCGTCCAGCCTATGCCACTGCCCGCGGCAAAAGCCAAGGACTGAATGAAATTGTACTGGCGTATCACCATGAAGAGGATCACGCCGAATATGGCACAATTAACCGTGATCAGCGGCAAAAAGATTCCCAGAGTATAGTATAAGGCAGGAACGTAGCGTTCCAGAATAAGCTCCAGAAGCTGTACAAAAGCCGCGATTACCACAATAAACACAATGTATTGCAGATAGATAACCTGGAAGGGAACCAGAATGTAATAATACACCAGCCAACTGAGACCCGTGGTAGCGGTTAGCACAAAGGCCACGGAAATTCCCAAACCAAACGAGGACTCCAATTCGCGCGATACGGATAGATAGGAACACATTCCCAGAAAATTAGTAAGCAGAATGTTACTGGTGAAGATCGCAGCCCAGAAAAGCACAAAAGCACTGATATCCATTATCTTAAGCCTTCTGCCGGTAATACTTAACGTTGATTATCCAAATCAGGCCGGCCAGAATGAAGAATGCACTCGGGGCCATTACCATTATTGACCATTTGATCCACCATGAACCGAGCACAGTAAATCCAAAGATGCTGCCAAAGCCGAATAGCTCGCGGATGAAGCCGATTAGCAGAAGCACCACAGTGTAACCAACTCCGGCACCAATCCCGTCGATGAACGAATCAAAGGGTTTGTTCTGCGAGGCAAAGGCTTCCGCGCGCCCCATTAAAATACAATTGGTAATAATTAGTCCCACATAGGGGCCAAGCTGTTTACTGATTTGGGGCAAATATGCCTTGAGAATAATATCCACAATTATCACATAGGCTGCAATGATAAGTGTTTGCGCAATCATCCGCACGCTACGGGGAGTGTAATTGCGGAGTATAGAAATAGTAAGGCAGGACAAAGCCAGAGAAAAAATCACTCCCAGACCCATGATCAGGCTGTTCATCATCAGATTGGTAACCGCCAGCGAGGAGCAGATACCTAAAATCTGACGCCACACGGAGTTTTCTCTGAAAGCGCTGGTGATGAAGATCTCTTTCTTGGTCATGATTTCACCTGCTTGATATGATTAGCATAAATAAGGTTCAGTTCGCTTTTTAGCATATTAATCACGCTTTGGCTGGTGATGGTGGCCCCTGTAACCTGCTGAATCTGATTGGGAGTGTTGGCTTGTTTTCCCTCGGGAATAAATTCAAAATCGATGATATAGTCCCCGGGCTGAGGATTAGCCTTTAGATACTCCAGGTTTTTGAACTGGCCGGTAAACCAGTCTTCTTCAATTCGTGCTCCCAAACCGGGCGTTTCCATTTGCTCATTCATCGCCATGCCCAGCAAGGTAGAAAACTGTGGATCCAGGGCTACTAGCGCATTCATGGAACCCCACAGGCCTTTGCCGTTTACTTGGGCACAATAGGCAACTACCCTACCTTCCACTTCGGCTTTGAAGATACGGCGATCCAGCCCTTCCAGCTTGATTTCGGAGATGTAATTGTTATAAGCTTGAGGATATTGAGCTATAACGTTTTGTGCCTGGCTTTGCGTGGCTTCCCCAATTTTCTCAGCCATCAGCTTAAGTACCAGGCGTTGATAACGCTCCGTCTGGTTATTATTGATACGGGCTTCGCTGCTTCGATACATCACGGCTAGAATACCCACAAAAACGATACACAGCGCCAGAACGAACAACACCGGATAATGCAAAGTATCGCGAAGATCTGTTTTGCTCATGCTGCTTTGGCCTTCTTGGTGAATCGCTCTAAAACATACTCAATCAAGGGCATAAAGGCATTTGCCAATAGCAAGGCAAACATGAAGCCCTCAGCAAAAAGCGAAAACCGGCGGATAAACACGGTTAAAAAACCTATCAAAAGCGCATAAATCCATATCGCCAAGCCACCCTTGGGAGATGAAACCGGATCGGTAGTCATGTACACGATGCCAAACATCGCGCCACCGCTAACGAGGAAATACAAAGGATTATAGCCCGGATAAAAGATAAAACTAAAGAGTATTAGGCTCAGTGCTGTACCCAGCATGGGCTCCCATTTGGCGGTTTTGGTATAGATCAGGTATAAGCCCGCCAGAATGATCAATACCGCGGAGGTTTCACCCATGGAACCAGATACAAATCCCATAAATGCTTCCTGGATTTTATATAGATTTTCGATGCCCATCCGGTGTTGATTCAAGATAGTAGCTCCGGTTTCCATGGCAGCAGAACCACACCACTTGCCAAAACCACCGGGGAAGCCACTAAAGGGTTTTATCCACGAAACCGTCATCTGATTGGGAAAAGATACATAAACGAAGGTGCGTCCCAAGATCGCAGGATTGAAGATATTGGTGCCAAATCCACCAAACACCATCTTGCCAAACGCTATGGAAAACGCCGCTCCCACTGCTGGTATCCACAGTGGGATGGTGGAAGGAAGAGTAAGGGCAAAAAGCGTGGCTGTAACAAAGGCCGCCATGCTCACCTTGCCGTTTTTCTTCTTGGCAATAAACAGATACTCGGTGTAATATGCGGCAAGATTGGCGATTAAAACTATCGCCAGACTGCGCCAGCCAAAAAGGTATATGGCAAAAAGCATGATCGGAACCAGGGAGTAGAGCACCCGGTTCATAATCGTTTGCTTTAATATCCTCTCAAACATCCTTTCTTAATCCTTAATATTGAACCTGATTCCAAAATCTCATTTGCTGAAGTCTGTCAACAATTAATTCACTTGAGATAGCATGATTTCCTGGTTATACATCAGTAACCATAACTGTTTTCGGGATATACGGGTTGATCCAGATTAGTAGTATCTGAAGCTGCAGGGGCTCCCCTACTGAGGATGAGCTTTACCATGGTGCGCTTTTCAACTTTGTTCCCAGAATGCGGGATACTCTGAATAACGGAATTTATAGGATAGCTATCCGAAAAGGCAGAATCCGCTACGGCATAACGTAAATCCTTATTCCGCAAAGTAACGATTGCCTCCTGAAAGCTTTTACCAATCACCGAGGGTATCGTAACCGTGGATGAGCCTTTGCTGATAACAACATACACCGTGCCATCCTGGCGTATGGTTTTACCGGGTTCAGGGTCTTGTTCAAGTACCGCTTCCACGGCAGCGTTTTCGTTATATAATGAATCCTTCACCACCAGATGCAGCTTGGCTTTTTCCATGGTGTTCTTGGCTTGGCGAAGGCTCATTCCCACGATATTGGGAGTATCCACTTTGGGAGTACGTCCCAAAATAACGGGAAAGATAAGCTGGCTAAACACAAAAGCGGTTACAATGATAATGCCCAGGCCTATTCCGGCCAAATATGCCCATCTTTTCGTCCGTTCACTCATCACTTTATCCTTTTCATTCTGGCGGCAAAAGCGCCATCCATATGATGCCGGAAGGGGATGGTTTTCATGAATCCCTCTTCGGTGTAAGCCTTGGGTATGAATCCATCTGCGGGCACCAATTCAAATCTCTTGTTGCGCGCCAAAAAGCGTTTTATCTGCCCTTCATTCTCTTCGGGATTCATAGTGCAGGTGGAATAAACCATAATCCCGCCGAGGTTCACAAAATTGGCGGCAAAATCCAAAGCTTTCTCCTGCAGCTTGAGAAGCTCGGGAATGTTCTGATGCGCCTGCCATCTCAGATCAGCTTTGCGGCTGAAAACACCCCAACCCGAACAAGGGGCATCCACTAAAACTCTATCAAAAGCGGGGGCTACAGGGCCATACTTAAAGGCATCCACGGTATTTAGCCGGATGTTTGTAAGTTGCAATCTGTCGGCAGCTTGCTTTAAAAGCTTCATTTTACTGGGGATTTTATCCACGGCGATAACTTCACCGGTATTTTCCATTCTCTCCGCGATATAAGAGCATTTACCGCCTGGCGCAGCAAAGAGGTCCAAAACGCTCTCCTCTTTTTGGGGATCCAGCAATTCCACCACCAGAGCAGCAGAACTGTCTTGCACCGAAAAATAGCCTTCGGAAAAAGCCACATCGTCCAATACTTCTGCGGCTTGCGAGGTTCTGAACATCATTTTGCTGGCTTCGGAGGGGGTAAGCACAATATCGCGTTTTTGAAAATAGGATAATAGCTTTTCGGGCGAAGTGGCAGTGCCATTCACACGGATATGCAATTCAGGATTCTCGTTATAAAACAGTGCCAGATATTCGGTATCTTCCTCACCCCAGAGGGCAATCCACTGTTTGATTAGCTCCGGGGGAAATGAATGCTCATAGGCAATACGCAGATGCGCTTCCTCTGGATACTTGATAACAGGGTAACGCAAATAGCTGCGCAATACGGCGTTCACAAAATCTGCCACTTGGGGATTGAACAGTGTTTTCGCCATCTCCACGCTTTCGTTCACAGCAGCGTGTTCTGGCACAGAATCCATGAATTTAAGCTGATAAAGACCCATATAGAGGATAATCTTAATCTTCAGATCGGTGGCAGCGTATTTCTTGGTCTCCGTGAAGTTCTCCAAAATATAGTCCAGATTCAGCTTACGCTTTATCACACCCTTCACGAGGTTATAGAATTGCCCTGTATCCTCACCGGCTTTGCGAAGTTTATTGGCCCGTTGATGAAGCAGGGTATCAGAGAATTCCATGTCCTTTAGAACTTTCAAGATGGTGGAATATGCTTCCTGGCGATAGCTCATTTGCTTCTCTGGTAAAGCCTTTTAATGGTTTCTTTGATCAGTTCTTCGGTGCTGAATTCCTTGGCTTGGGAACCCATCAGGCTAAGCTCTCTGCGAATTTGTTGCAAATTGAATCCCAAGGACACCAAGGCAGATTCCACTTCGTTTATGCTGTCCCCAATGTCCGATAAATCGTGCCCCACGTGTTCCATTAGCTGCGGAACCTTGTCCTTCAGTTCCACAAGCAAGCGCTGCGCCGACTTCTTGCCGATTCCGGGAACCCTGGTAAGCAAAGCTTCCTCGCCCGAATTCACCGCTCGCACAAAGGCGGGGATGCTAAGCGTGGAAAGCACAGACAGAGCAATCTTGGGTCCAATACCGCTGATGCGTGTTAGATTCAAAAACAGCTCACGTTCCGCGGAAGTGGAAAATCCATAAAGACGCACATCATCCTGGCTTATTTGCAGATAGCTTAGCAGGGTGCATTCCTGCCCGGTTTCCGGCAAGGCTTCAAAGGTGCTCACCGGTATCTTCAGTTCCCAGCCTATGCCCATGGCTTCGATAATGGCCATCACCGGGCTTTTATGAGTTAAAATTCCTTTGATATATTGAATCATGATAGCTCACTTGTCCGAGGCGTAGCCAGCCATTTGGAACGATTGTAATGACACGTGGCAATAGCCAGGGCATCGTAGGCATCGTCGCGATGTTCTTTGGCTTGCAGCGCATATAATTGATGGATCATATAGCGGACTTGCTGTTTTGTGGCATTGCCATTGCCCACCACCGATTTTTTCACTTCGCGGGGACTATATTCCACGATGGGTATCCGGCGCCGAGCCAATGCTAAAAGAACCACTCCCCGCGCTTGACCAAGGGTAAAGATGCTTTTCACCTGTTTATGAAAAAACATGCTTTCCACCGCCGCCACCTCGGGTTTATATTCCTCAAGCACCGCTTCGATCCTGCTGAAAAGGCCATCCAGCCTTTCCGGCAAACTGCTTTTTTTGGACACATCAATCACTTCGCAGCCCGCAGCTATCACCTTCCGGCCTTCCATTTGAATAAGGCCGTAGCCACAATAGCGGCTTCCAGGATCAATACCAATGATCATCACGGCGTTGTTATTCTCTTTCGAGTTTCTCCATTACCTCATCGGAAAGTTCAAAATTGGCATAAACCTTCTGTACATCGTCCAAATCTTCCAAAAAATCGATCAGCTTCATCAGCTTGGCAGCCACATCGTCGGCATTGATGGTATTCTTGGGTACGCGGGTAAGCTCTGCGTTTTTAACGGGGAAGCCCATCTTTTCCAAGCTGGCTATCACACTGTGGAAATCGCTGGGAGAGGTGTAGATATCAAACCATTCATCGTTCAATTCCACGTCTTCCGCGCCTGCTTCCAAAGCTTGCATCATGAATTCATCTTCTTCAAGACCCACCGCGGGAACGTTCATGAAGCCCTTCTGATCAAAATTCCAGGCCACTGATCCCGATTCTGCCATATTACCGCCATACTTCGAAAAAGCATGCCTGATCTCAGCCACAGTGCGATTCTTGTTATCGGTCATCACTTCCACCACGATGCCCACGCCATTGTGGCCATAGCCTTCATAGGTGATTTCTTCATAGGCTGCGCCTTCAATTTCACCGGTGCCACGCTTAATTGCCCTATCAATATTATCTTTAGGCATGTTGTTTTCTTTGGCTGCGGCAACAGCGGTACGCAGACGGGGATTCATGTCGGGATCTCCCCCGCCTGATTTGGCAGCGAGAATTATTTCTTTTACAATGCGGGTAAAAATCTTCCCGCGCTTAGCGTCAGTAGCGCCTTTCTTGTGCTTAATGGAACTCCACTTATTGTGTCCGGACATATAAACCTCATTTCATTCTTATTATCACTACACTGCGGATCATAAAACTACAGGTAGCACTATAATGTCAAGCAAAAAGGGAGGCTGATCTTGCGATCGCCTCCCTTGATATATGATGCAGTATGTATTTATGCTTCGGTATCCTGCCAGGCGGCGACCACTTTCTGGGTTATTTCGTCCGGAACTTTCTCATAGTGTGAGAATTTCTGGGTAAAGCGTCCGCGTCCCTGTGTAAAGGATTTCAGGGCAGGATAATAGCTGAACATTTCGGCCACAGGCATCTGAGCAGTGAGGAATTGCTTCTTCCCACGCTGTTCCATACCCATGATGCGGCCTCTACGGGTGGAAATATCGCCCATCACATCGCCCATATATTCGCCGGGAACAATGATTATTACTTCGTGAATCGGTTCCAAAAGTATGGGCTTGCATTTCTTGAAACCTTCCTTCAAGGCCATGGATGAGGCAATCTTGAAGGCCATTTCCGAGCTGTCCACATCGTGATAGCTGCCATAGTATACTTCCACGGCTACGTCCACCACCTGGTATCCCGCGATGATGCCTTTTTCCATGGTTTCCACCAGACCTTTTTCGATGGCAGGAACAAAGTTTGAGGGAATCACGCCACCAACGATGGCATTGATGAATTGGAATCCTTCGCCGCGTTCGGTGGGCTTGATGCGGAAATACACTTCGCCATATTGTCCGCGTCCACCCGATTGCTTTTTGTGACGATATTGCGATTCTGCGCCGCCCATGATGGTTTCTTTGTAGGGAATACGTGGCTCTTTGAGAGTGGCTTCCACCTTATATCTGTTTTTCAGGCGTTTCAGAACCATCAAAAGCTGTTGTTCGCCCATGCCTGATATAACATTCTCGTGCGTTTCCAATTTCAGTTCATAACTGATGGTAGGGTCTTCGGCAATAACGCGTTGCAAGGCCTGACCGATTTTATCTTCGTCAGATTGATTAACTGCTTTAATGGCTTGCCAGGTTGTGGCGCTGGGCAGTTCCACGGGGATTATAGCCATTTTGCTGCCAGGGCCTACGATACTGTTCATCACCTTGGCGTTTTTCAATTTTACCAGCGCACCCACATCGCCTGCCTTGATCTCGCTGCAGTCGTTGCGGTTTTTACCCACGAGGTAATACATATTGCCGATCTTGTCCTTGGCGTCCTTTTCGGGAATATAAATCTCCGTGCCGGTCTTCAGGGTGCCTGAAAACATACGTACATAGGCAAAATCGCCCATATTGGGATCGGCATACAGTTTAAAGAGATAGCCAAGCAGTTCGCCATCGGGTGATGCTACAAAACTGGCCTTTTCGCCATTCACCATAACTTCCATCTGCGCCGCGTCCACGGGTGAAGGAAGGTAATTGATGATGCCGTCCAAAAGCGCTAAAACGCCAATGCCGGTGCCTGCTGAGCATACAAAAGCCGGGGATACTTCACCGCTTATAATAGCTTTTTTTAGCCCCGCGATCAGCTTTCCGCTTTCCAATTCCATGTGTTCGAGGAAGTCATTCAAGAGCTCTTCATCGGTCTCGGCCACAGCTTCCATCAGATGCAGCCTGGCTTCTTCCACCGCATCAGCCATATTGGCAGGGATATCGCTTTCCACGCCGTCTTTGATGGCTTTTTGCTTAATAACGTCCACCACGCCCTCAAAAGCGCCTTCCTTACCAATGGGGATGTGCACTTTCACGGGCTTGATGCCGGTGTTTTCAGCAATGGCTTCCAAGGTCTTGTCATAATCAGCATGTTCGTTGTCCATGCGGTTCACCACAATCACTTTACCCATCTTGCGATGCTCGAGCTGCTCGATAGCAAGCTCCAGACCCACTTCATATCCACCAGCGGCATTAGCCACGATCAGCGCATTCTCCGCGGCAGGTAAGGCCACAATGGCATCACCGATGAAATCGGGGTAACCCGGAGCATCCAAAAGATTGAGTTTGTGATCTTTATAATTCACAAAGCCGATGCTGAGACCCAGCGACATCTTTTTCGCAGCTTCCTCGGGATCAAAATCCATCACGGTGTTGCCTTCATCCACTTTTCCAAGCCTGTTGCTGGTCTTGGTTTGATGGAAGATCTGCTCGGCCAGGGTGGTTTTCCCCGCGCCACTGGCTCCCATGAAGAGAAGATTGCGTATCTTCTTCATATCATATTCTTTCATGTTCTTCCTCTGTCTTTTATCTATAT
>CAZSST010000010.1:25215-31098 GCA_964609575.1 uncultured Candidatus Cloacimonas sp. | reverse complement strand
TCCGCTTCCTGCACATCGGTTAAACCCCCACCAGGAAATTCCGCATAGTTCCAGGAAAGCGATACCAGGTCTTTATAGTGCAGATTGATTCCATAGCCAAAGGTATCGCCATCCACTTCCCCCTCAAAGTCCTCATAGCGTCCTCCCCGGATATAAAAAGTATCCAACAAGCCCAGCTCCATGCCATAGCCCCTGGTTTTAACTTCACTATCGTCGGAGTAGGAACTTAAATATCGGGCACTGAGCAGATTGTCGCAAAAAGGAAGTTCCCTGCTTATATCCCCGAAGATCTCATTTGCAGTTTTCAGATTCACTCCCAGGGCAAAGCCGGTATTCGTTCTTCCCCATATTCTTTCTGGATCATTGCCCTCTATTCCATAATCCATCTCGTTATCAAAGAGATTTTGATTCGTATAGGCGGCAACACCCTCAAAGCCGATTCCCAATTCATGCTCGGTTTTGAATCTGCCCACCGTGCCCAGATTCCAGCAATGCGATCTGCCCCTTGCTGTTCCTCCCGAATAGGGGCCAAGAAAAGAGAGGATATCAACATAGTTTAAGCCCAATGCCAGATCCAGATGCTCTTTGATAAAGGGCTCGGAGATATATTTATCTGCAACCTCGAAGATATTCACCGCCAGGCCATAAACCCCCGCAGAATCATAGGAGCGGTATTCTGATATCTCTTCACCATTGGGTCCAACAAAATTCTGCCATCCATGATCGAAATAGATCGCACGCTGATCCCGGAACTTGTACGAGGGAAGAGTGACAGACCATCCCTTGTAGCCCAGATTCACCTTCGAGACGTTATAGAACATTCCCAAATCAGTATCCTTCAGCCATTCAAATCTCGTGTATCCATAGCCCACGCCTTCGCGGAATGCACCCATGGCAGGGTTGGTGTATGACGAGAGGGGACTATTATTCCATATATTCACGTTGCCCACATCGTGTCCACCAATCGCCAGATTGATGCTGGAAGGTTCAAAAAAAAGGAACAGACAAGTACCCTGGGTTTTATCCGCACCTTGCCCAAAGACTAACATTGTGCTTAGTAAAAGCACTACGCATAGCAGCAGTTTTTTCATCGCTTCAGCTCCCTAAATTATTTACAGATAGAGTTATAGTAATAAGCATCGGCACTCATAACCGTCCTCAAACAGTCCATTTCGTAACCATGGAATTGTCAATCTTTATCTTTAGTTCTGCTGGATAAATGTCTATTCCTTACTTCACGCATAGCCCTCCTGGTAATCAGAATACATAAAACCCCACTTCAGTAAATACTTATGGTTATAACACTTGCTAATGCTTTCTACAGATCAGGGAAAGGGATTCTAAGCTTCCTCTTCAGGCTCAGGAGCATCGGCAGGGGCTTTTTCTTTTAGCAGTATTTTCGTGAGCAGGGGGCCAATAACGCTGATGGCAGCGGTAACCAGGGTTAGAATAAATATTTTCTTGGACTTCTTCATGATCCTATCTCCTCTTCATTATAGTGATATCAATGAAAGTATAACCATTTTTCCAGAAATTGCAGCTTTCGCTTGACAGATTTCCTGCGTTCCAAAGCATTGCAGAAATAAGCAAAGATTTCTGTGTGAGCTTGGTAAACCACTATTCTTACCCAAGCCTATGAGGTATGCCGATGAAAAGATGCTATTGTTTGCGGATCGCCGTGCTAATATGTTTATCAATGCCGGCATGGGGATGTTTTTTATACGCGTATAACCTTCCCTCCATGGAATTTAGCAGTGGCTATACGGGCGTAATCTATCAGAATGTGTTTTCTTTGGAGATGGGCACTGCCCTGGAACTTGCCGCCGCCACTTCCCCAAGCAATAAACTCAGGCTGCAGCTCGGTTACCGGCAGCAATTCGATAAAATGCGGGGTGAAGTTTTCAGCCGCATTACCGCAGTGGGAAAGCTAAACAGATGGGTTCCGGAAGCAGGCTTGGAACTGGGAATCACCAATCGGGATAACTTCACTTACGACAAGATGTTGCTTCAGGAAATGCAGATCGCCACGAACAAGATCAAATCCCCTGTGTATGTGGCGTGGGTGGGCTGTCCCCTGGCTTTTAACCTGGGCAATGGTTATCGGCTGAAAGCCCTCGATATGCAATTCGGAACGCACCTCAGCCATCCCGGACGCACCATGCGGGTGCAGATTGGGCTTATCAATCTGGGGAGGGCATGGTGAAAAAATATCTGCTGTTTATTACCGTGACCTTGCTTTTAATAAGCTGCTCCAGCACCAAGCCGGATAGCGCAGGTTTTGATGCTGCTGCCGCAATCGCCATGGAGGTGGAAGCTGCCAATCTGATGCCCTGGGTGGTCAAACTGGCCATGCTAAGGGCTACGGATACGCCGGTGGATAATACCGGATTTGAAGAAGATGATCATTTCCCTTCTTCGCATTTAACCCGCGATGAAGCTGCAGATATGGTTTACAACGACCTTGCAGCTATGGGCTATAGCCCTGTGGTGTTGTCCCAGGGATCGGGAGCATTGGTGGCATACAACGTTTATGCCGATTTACCGGGCACCCTTCATCCCGAGGAAGTAATCTTGCTGGGCGCACATCTGGATGCCTTTTATGCCGGGGCGGACGACAATGGCAGCGCCGTGGCAGCCCTATTGGAAGCGGCACGGGTGCTAAAAGGGCACAATTTTGACAAGACCATCCGCTTTATGGCCTTTGATCTGGAAGAATTTGGCTCCATAGGCAGCACCCGCTATATTGAAGCAGGCTATGCAGATGACGTGGTTAAAGCCATAGTTATGGACTGTGTGGGTTACAGCAGTTCAGAATCTGGCAGCCAGGATGACATCATGGGTATTCGCATGCCGGATAAAGGCGATTTTCTGGTGGTGGCAGGCAACCATGATTCCCGCGATATGGTTCAGAAAATGGTGGCGCTTAGCAGTGCCTATAACCTGAATAAATCCTTGGGAATTATTGCCCCCGGAGATGGAACTGCCTTTTTAACTTCCGCCTTCATGCGCAGCGACAATGGCCTGCTGTGGTACAAGGGCATCCCTTCGGTGCTGCTTTCTGATACTGCCAATTTCCGAAATCCGCACTATCATGAGCCCACCGATACCCCCGAAACGCTGAATGCCGATTTTCTGTATCGGAATACCCGGGCCTTGGTGGCACTTTCAGCGCTGTATGCAGGAGTGGTGGAATGAAAGCAATATTCTTGATTCTGTTACTTTGCCCGATGATGCTATGCGCCTTTGAGCTGAAGGATATCGAAGCTTCCGTGCAGCAAAATGGCCTATACTTCCAGTCTGACCGGGTTACCATTGCCGGTGTGGGCGGAGGGCTAAGCCTGGAAGCGGATGTTACAGAGCATCTCTATGCCCGCAGTGGATTTAGCCTGCTGTGGATTAATGGCAACGCCCTGGAAACAGATATCGGCTTTAGCTATCAACGCTGCGGCACATGGACACCCTCCGCTGGCGTGACTGGCAAATTGCTATGGGGTCAGCGCACCGAAATTGTAGCCAGCGATGGCAGCCTGCCCGCAAATCCAACTTGGATGGCAGGCATAGATATCGCCCCCTGGCGTTTTAAAATGGGAAGTGCCCATATCTCCCTGCTGGAAATGGAAGCAGGAATAGGGGCATATAAAGGCATGATGCTGTCCCTGAAGCTGTTGAGAGTGGGGATGTGAGTTATCTAGGATGTTTACACCAATTCATCGTAGTAATGCAAGTTTAGATAGGCTTAGGTATTTGCCATTCCCGATCAGTTTTACGAAGTATATACCGCTGCGGCACGGCTTTCCCAGTTGGTCATTACCATTCCAGGAAGCCGTATATGAACCCTTCTTCATAATTCCTTCTGAGATAGTTTTTACTCTCTGACCTTTGATATTATATACGGAAATCTCGATGTCCGTATCCTGGCCTAGCTTATAGCATAATGATGTATAGTCGCTAAATGGATTGGGTATGCTTGGGGAAATCTCGATTTCGGTTTGATATTCAAAATTGTCCCCATTGCTCAATGCACCGCTCTGAATGATTGTCAAGGTAGTATCTGCTACTCCGTTGCCCGAAAATGTCAGATTGGCTGTTCTGTCAGCTCCGGTGGTGTTGGGACTTATTTGTACTGTTATATCCTGATGGCCTGTACCGGATAGCTGACTAATACTTAATATCCAGTTTGAATTGTATGATATCTGCCAGGTTGTGTTGCTTCGAACGCCAATACTTGCAGAATTTGCAGTGGCTTGAATTAATGTGTCTGCTGGTATGGGAACCACGTATTGAGGGGTTATGTGGGGAGTATTAAAAATGTAATCAGCAATTACCTGAAATGATACTCCTCCGTCAGACGATATAGAATATAACACCTCCGGATAAACCATATTGCTTGAATATTTTTCCATAATGAAATCTACATTCGAATCAAACACAGGCACCATTCTTATCCTGGCATTAATCGCAGTCGGTATGGAACATAACAGGTTGCAGTTCTCTCCAAAATTTGTACTTCTATAAAATGTATAGTAAAAGGGGTCAAAATGATATGCCAAAATGTTAACTAGACCTTCTGAAAATGCTAGCATCTTATATTGAACCGTTCCCGGAGTCTGAATGGATGCATCCAAAATATGGTCAGTAAAATGCTCTCCATAATCTGAGCTGTATTTTATATGCATAAGGCTATCTGTAAACGCATATCCCAGTAAGTAAAGCTCTCCTGAAGTTCTTCCTCTGGTCATTTCAAAAACCTGAAAATTCCTGAGAGTATTTATCGGTGAATAATTGAATCCGCTTTCATGGCTTTCATACAGCACACAATTGCTATCAGAATTAATGTCGAACAAGTATAATTCATCGATTCCATAACCAGGTGAGACACCATCAATCGAGAGCTCTTGCATCCAAATGATGCTATATGTATGCCCCCAGTTAGTATTTTCTCCAGGAAATTTACGCTTTCATTCATCGCTGTATGCAAATAGAATATTCCTGAATAATCTGTTCCATGCAGTGAACCACGCAGCCCTGCATCATTCGAAGTTTGTACTATTTCCAGAGTCCGCCCGAAATCAGGCGAATAAGCAATTCCAAATATCTGTTCCCCGGAATTTGTATCTATCCACCAGATATTATTGGTATAGAATTCACCGGCATAATTGCCGGGGGTAAAACCATTACAATGAATCCTACACGGGAACAAAAGCACTAGTAAGATAAGCAACAAATAGTTTATTATAGTACTGTGTTTACTTAACCAAGCTGAGTTTACCACTTTTACACGTTCCATTTATTTCTATCTTATAGAGATATATGCCAGACGAGATTTTTTTCCCATGGTTATCATCTCCTTGCCATTGTTCGAAGTAATGACATCATAATCTATCGATTCATTACCATTTCTAAAAGGTATCCAGGTTCCAAACAAAGAAAACACTAGTAAAAGCATCGTTACTAAAAACATTGTTATTTTCGCTTTTTTCTCCTTAAAGATTCCAATTCGACTTTTTATCCTTCTATTCAAGACACACTTTTATGTCAAGTTTTTCTTCAAGTTCTCACATCCCTCCCATTTTTTCAGCATGGCATATATGCATTCTCAATAATGTATTCAAATCGTATTACAATTTTTCCAAATCATCTAATCACTTCTAAAATAGAAGGTAATCCATTATATCTGCCCATAATATGATGTTTGCATCAGAATTATAATGCAACCTGTCAACAAGATCATCCAGTTGCTCAATCCAGTTGCTTGCGTTGCTTTTTCGTTTCTGAGTTACTTTTCCGGTACTCCACCACTCATTCCCATGAAAGATAGCCATAATGAGAACCAACTATTTTTCCTGCACTTTCGATCCTTTATCGCAGCGGCGTGCGATACAA
>CAZSST010000010.1:0-25115 GCA_964609575.1 uncultured Candidatus Cloacimonas sp. | reverse complement strand
AACCAACTATTTTTCCTGCACTTTCGATCCTTTATCGCAGCGGCGTGCGATACAAAACTCCATCACTCCAACACTCCATCACCCCTACCCGCAATCTTTTTCCTTTACTAAAAAACGGCCGATAGAATAATGACAATAGCTGAAATTGTTAAAAAATCATAAGATAAAGGAAGTAAAGACGATGGAGAACAAAAAGCCACTCGACAAGCTGAAGCAAAAGCGTGAAGAAGCGCTGCTCGGCGGAGGGGAAAAACGCATCGAAGAACAACATGCCAAGGGTAAGCTAACTGCACGCGAGAGAATCGCTTTGCTGGTGGATCCGGATAGCTTCGAAGAATTCGATATGTTCGTGGTGCACCGCAACACCAATTTCGGGATGGAGAAATTCATTCATCCGGGAGATGGCGTGGTAACCGGCAGTGCTACGATCAATGAACGCCCGGTGTATATCTTTGCCCAGGATTTCACTGTTTTTGGCGGTTCGCTTAGCAAAACCTACGCTGAAAAAATCTGCAAGGTTATGGATATGGCGATCAAAAATGGCTGTCCGCTGATTGGGCTGAATGATTCTGGCGGAGCACGCATCCAAGAGGGTGTGGACGCTCTGGCGGGCTATGCGGAAATCTTTTGGCGCAATGTGATGGCCAGTGGGGTTATCCCCCAAATTTCGGCAATAATGGGGCCTTGTGCCGGCGGAGCAGTATATTCCCCTGCGATTACAGACTTCATAGTGATGGAAAAGAACAATAGCTATATGTTCGTAACCGGGCCCAAGGTGGTGAAAACGGTGCTGAATGAAACCGTATCCATCGAAGACCTTGGCGGAGCGGGAATTCATTCCAGTAAAAGCGGTGTATCGCATTTCATCACCAATTCCGAGGAAGAAACGCTGATGCTGATAAAGCTGCTTTTCAGCTATCTGCCTTCCAATAATCTGGAAGACCCCCCCTATATTCCCACGGCTGATCCTGTGAACCGGCTTTGTGAAGAGCTGAATGACATCGTTCCCGATAATCCCAACAAGCCTTATAATATTCTGGATATCATCCATCCCATCGTGGATGACGGGGAGTTTTTACAGGTGATGAGCAACTTTGCGCAGAACATCGTGGTAGGTTTTGCCCGCATGGCAGGACACAGCATTGGCATTGTGGCCAATCAACCCAAGGTTTTGGCCGGAGTTTTGGATATCGATGCTTCCATAAAGGCTGCGCGTTTCGTGCGTTTTTGCGATGCCTTCAATATTCCGCTGGTGGTGTTGGAAGACGTGCCAGGATTTTTACCCGGAACTTCACAGGAGCATCAGGGTATCATCCGCCAGGGTGCCAAGCTGCTTTATGCCTTTGCCGAAGCTACAGTCCCCAAGATTACGGTGATTTTGCGCAAGGCCTATGGCGGAGCCTATTGCGTTATGAACAGCCGTCATATGCGTGCTGATCTTGTTTATGCCTGGCCCAGTGCCGAAATAGCGGTGATGGGTCCCAAAGGTGCGGTGGAAGTGATTTTCCGCAAAGAAGCCATGGCCACCGATGATCCCAAGGCGGCTTTACTGGCTCGTGAAGAAGAATACCGCGATAAATTTGCCAATCCCTATAGCGCCGCAGAGAGGGGATATGTGGATGATGTTATCGAACCCTCGCAAACCAGATTCCGCCTGGTGCGAGCCTTGGAAATGCTTGCTAATAAAAGGGACAGCATTCCTGCCCGCAAGCATGGAAACATCCCTCTGTAAACCGGTGAATAGCATGAATTTAAGATACCTCATCCTATTAATGCTGATGCTTTCTGGCGGGATAGCTTTTGCCCAAAGCGAAGCCACAACCCCTGCAACTATCAGCATTGCCGACAGCACTTTAATCCAGCGTGAAAAGGAAATCCTTTCCGAATATGGCTTCCGGGACAGCGACAAACTTAGCGATGTGGCTATAAAGCTGGAGATTAAGGACCTGGCAAAGTGGAAGCAATATCTGGGCTATGAAGCGGATAATCGCCAGGTGGAAAGCATGACCCTGCGCAAACTGGGGATTACTCCCTATAAAGCCTTGCTGGCACAGCAATTCAGCATTTATGGCTTTACAGAGCAATCCAGCATCAGCGATGTGAGTGCTGCCCTAAGTATGCCGATTAAGAAGCTGAAACAAATGCTGGGAATAGAGAATCCCAATTCCCGCAAATATGACAATAGCTCCCTGCAAGCGCTGGATTTCAGCCCGGAACATGTGCAAAAACTGGCCGATGAATTTGGAGATAATGCTATTGCTTATGGCTTTAGCATCACAGCGGTGGGCATGGGAATTGTATTTCTGGCACTGCTTATCACCAGCATCATAGTGGGCCTACTGAAGCACTTGAACCGGGAACCAAAATCTGCAAAGGCAGACCTGAAGCTTAGCCCCGGTGGAAAAGTGCTGGCTGCATCCACATCCCTGAATCAGGACATGATTGTAGCCCTCATCACTGCACTGCATATCCACAAGCAAGCCATTGAAGATAAACGCAAACTGGCCCTCACATTCCGCAGAACGCCTACCAATCAATGGCGTGCCAGTTCATTCCTGCGGATGCCGAATCGCGAACTAAACATTACGAGGAAATAACACATGAAAACATATAAACTTACGATAAATAATCAGAAGTACAATGCCCGCATCGTGGAATATACTTCCACGCATGCCAAGATAAACGTTAATGGCACCGATTATATGGTGCAGATCGAAGATGATGTGCTACAAAGCATTCCCAAGCTTTCCGCACAGGATAAGGCTGTTCCCCTGGCCCCTGCTTTTAAAAGTGGCGTTGAGGTAGGCAGCGGAGAAGTGCGTGCTCCCATCCCCGGAGTGATAGTATCCATCCCTGTAGCCGAAGGAGACAAGGTGAAAAAAGGCCAAACCATCGTGATTCTGGAAGCGATGAAAATGCAATCAGAAATTGCCTCACCCTTTGATGCCACCGTTGGCAAGATCTTGGTGAAAGAACGCTCCCCCATTCAGGAAGGCGATCTGATGATGATTCTGGAAGGCGTGGAAGTGAAGATACCTGCTGTGCCCAAGAACAATCATAAAACCCAGCCGGAAGCCATCCCCCCTGCCGCCATTACCGAAAAAGTGCTGAGAGCCCCCATTCCGGGAACCATTCTGGATGTGAAGGTAAATGAAGGTAACATGGTGAAAGATGGCGACGTAGTGCTAATTCTTGAAGCGATGAAGATGGAATCGGATATTCATAGCAATTTCAGCGGTAGAGTAAGCAAGGTACTCGTTAAGAAGGGAGATAGCGTTCAAGAAGGCGATCCCTTGGTGGAATTCGAGGACTAAGGCATGAACGAATTAATACAATTTATCGAGACCACTGGATTCCTGAATGTGGATTATGGCAGTGTGCTGATGATCCTGGCAGGGATACTATTCGTCTATTTGGGCATTGCCAAGGAATTTGAGCCTCTGCTGCTTGTCCCCATTGGCTTTGGTATGGTGATGGGAAATATGCCTGGAGTATCGGAACAAGGCCTGGGCGTAACTGATCTGGGTTCGGTGCTTTCCTACCTCTATTTTGGAGTGCAAAAAGGCGTATATCCCTCGCTGATCTTCCTGGGAATAGGAGCAATGACCGATTTTTCGGTATTAATTGCCAATCCGCGGCTGATACTTTTAGGAGCAGCAGCACAATTTGGCATCTTTGCCACCTTTTTGGGAAGCCTGCTGCTGGGATTTAATGTGCTGGAAGCAGCCTCGATAGGCATTATCGGTGGTGCGGATGGCCCTACTTCGATCTTTTTGGCATCAAAGCTGGCTCCCCATCTCTTGGGTTCCATCGCTTTGGCTGCATATTCATACATGGCTTTGGTGCCGGTGATACAGCCCCCGATCATGCGGCTGCTCACCACTCCCCAAGAACGCGTAATCCGCATGAAACCCTTGCGCGTGGTATCCCAAAAAGAACGGATCATCTTCCCCGTGGTGGCCTTTGTGGTTACTACGTTCATATCTCCAGGCTCCGTGGTGCTTTTGGGAATGCTTTTTTTGGGCAATCTCCTAAAAGAATGCGGAGTAACCGAACGCCTCGCCAATAGTGCACGCACGGTGCTGATTGACATTGTAACCATCCTCATCGGCATGACTGTGGGAGCTAAAACCACTGCGGAAGTGTTTCTAACCCCCGCCACTATCAAAATCTTCATTATGGGAGCGGCTGCCTTTGCTGTGGCTACGGCAACGGGAGTAATCTTCGCCAAAATCATGAATCTCTTCACCAAGGATAAGATAAATCCCCTGATAGGCAATGCCGGAGTATCGGCAGTGCCTGCTTCTGCCAGAGTATCCCAGGTAGTTGGCCAACAATATGACCGCAATAACTATCTGCTGATGCATGCCATGGCTCCCAATGTAGCGGGAGTGGTAGGATCAGCTGTAGCAGCGGGTGTGCTCCTCGGAATACTGGGGAAGTGAGGAAGTGATGGAGTGCGGGAGTGCTGGAGTGCGGGAGTGATGGGGTGATGGAGTGAATTATGCTGTTTAAGTCCTTTATGGATATAAATGCTTGGAAAGAAGCACGAAAACTGGTAAAAGACATTTACCTGATGTGCAATCAAGGCGAGTGCAAACATGATTTCGGGTTTCGATCCCAGATCCAAAGGGCCGCTGTATCGATCATGTCCAATATCGCAGAAGGTTTTGGAGCCGACACTGATGAAGGTTTTATCTCTTTTCTTAGCCATGCTTATCGTTCAGCTATGGAAGTTGAATCGCAGTTATATGTCGCCTTGGATATTGCTTATACAGATTCTGCCAATGCAGAGAAACTCATAGCTCAAACTCAGCAGATCCAGAGACTAATCGGTGGCCTAATCAGATATTTGAAATCCAAGAGTACTGATAAATGAACTCCAGCACTCCAGCACTCCAACACTTGCTCTTCCCCCAAACCCACTTATTATATAGAATAGAATAACAAAAAACACACAAGGAGTCTACAATGCCCAAAGTACTGATCGCTACTGAGAAGCCTTTTGCCGCAGAAGCAGTGCAAAAGATCAAGGCTGAGCTCGATGCTGCCAAATATCCCTATGCCTTTTTGGAGAATTACACCGATGTGAAAGACCTGCATGCTGCGCTTGCTGATGCCGAAGCAGTGATTATCCGCAGCGACATTATCGATGAAGCTGCCCTGGCCAGTGCCCCAAAGCTAAAAATAGTGGTGCGTGCCGGTGCCGGATATGATAATATCGATCTGAAAGCTGCCACTGCGCATGGCGTAATCGCCATGAACACTCCTGGCCAGAATTCCAATGCCGTGGCCGAGCTTGCCATCGCCATGATGATTTATATGGCCCGCGGTAAGTTTAATGGTAAAAGCGGCACCGAACTCAGCGGCAAAAAGCTGGTGCTTTACGGGTATGGATTTGTAGCCCGTTATGCTGCCAAAATCGCCAAGGGCATAGGCATGGAAGTATATGCCTATGATCCTTACCTTACCAACGAAATAATGACCAAGGACGGCGTGAAACCCCTTGCCACCGTTGAAGATATCTTCAGAACCGGCGACTATATTTCTCTGCATATCCCTGCCACTCCCCAAACCAAGAAATCGATTAACTGGGATCTGCTTTCCCTTATGAAAAACAACGCCATTCTGGTGAATACCGCCCGTAAAGAAGTGATCGATGAAGAAGCCCTCATGAAAGCCCTGGCGGAAAAGAAGAAATTCCGCTATGTAAGCGATGTAGAGCCCGAAAACGCCGCCAAGATGATGGAACAATTCGCCGACAAAGTGTATTGGACTCCCAAGAAAATGGGTGCCCAAACCGAGGAAGCCAATATCAATGCCGGCGTGGCTGCCGCCAAACAGATCATCGCCTTCTTTGAGAATGGCGATAAAACCTATAAAGTAAATTGAACACTACCGGCTAAGGCCGGCAATTACTGCCCTAAAGACAGTTGCAAGCCCGAAAACCAGATGGTTCGGGCTTGCTTTTTTTCGCTCTCTATCAAATCAAGCGAGTATGTATAAAAAAAAGACGCTCTCATTCCTACTCCTTGTCCATGCGATGACCATGCGATCCCCGGGCATTTGCATGGGCATCGCACGGGCATCGCAAGATAACTGTTTCTATAGCACCACTTTCGAGGCTTCTGTAAGTAAACAGGCACTTGCTCCCCGAGAAAGCAGCTCTGCTATTACCCACTTAGTTTGAAAGTGAGCCTGTCTTCTTATGTGGGATTGGAACTTTACACTACTGGCTATCTACAGCTATTAACCGCTATCCATTAACTAAAAAGGGCGATCCGGAGATCGCCCTGATTATCTGACTAACGCTTAACGCTTAACGTCTAACGCTTAACGCTTAACGCTTAACGCTTAACGTCTCACGTTACTTCATCATGATCATTTTCTTGGTGGAGCTATATTTGCCGGCGTTCATCTTGAAGAAATATACGCCGCTGGACACGGGACGATTGTTATCATCAGTGCCGTTCCACGCTACTTTGTAGTTACCTGCGGCCTTGGTTTCTTTCACCAGGGATTTCACCTTCTGGCCTTTCAGGTTATAGATTTCGATATTAACGGGAAGGTTTTCCTTCACGCTGTAGCTGATGGTGGTTTCCGGATTGAAAGGATTGGGATAGTTGCCTTTCAGTTCAGTGAAAGCCACGGGAGCCAGCTGATCTTCGCCTTCGCTACCGCCCACGCTGTGGATGCTGAAATCATCTACGTAGAAGACGAAGGCATCATTGGATACGCAGCGGATGGCGATATACACGTTCTGATTATCATAGGCGGACAGATCGTAAACATATTCTGTCCAAGCGGTGGGAGCTTCCACATATTCCGGGCCGCTTACATATTGCCAGCCCTGAGGAATCACATTCGGATTCAGGGACACGGCAACGCGGAAGCGTTCCAGTCCATAGGTGCTGGTGTGGCTGCGGGCATAGAATTTCACCGAGGAATTGGTTCCCAGGTGCACTCTGGGGCTCACCATATAATCGTTATTAGGCGGTTGAGTGGCCGCAAAAGAGGCTGCCATTCTTGCTCCACTATGAGGAGTAACGCCAGTGATAGGCGGAGTAGTGGCGCTGGGATTGAAGATAATGTAGGCCATAGGGCTTTCGCTATTCGGGAAGGTTACATTTTGAATTCCGTAAGTGGAGCTGGCATCCTGATCCATCATGGTCCAGGGAGCGAAGGTAAGCGCGAAATCCGGATAGCCTTCGAAATCATCAGTGAAGAAAGCAGGAGCCAATTGCACATCCACTACCACAGAAACGGTGGCGGGAACGGATTCGCCATTGGTATAAACTGCACTGACACCATACAGATAGGTGGCATTGGGCAGATCATTTTCACTGTAGGTGGTGGTTAAAGGATCATTGATGGTGCTAATCAGCACGCCATCACGATAAACCTTGAAACCTGCAAGAGCACGTTCGGTGCGGGTGATATCCTTGTGCATCACGCTAATCGCTGCAGTATCAAGATGATGATATTCCACAGCATTGTCGGCGATTGGCATAAGTTCCACAGCTTTGGCAGCCCCGGTTTCCACAAAGGTTTGAATCAACCAGTTGTAGGTAAGGCTGGGGGCTACGGCATCGAGTTCACTCCAGGCACCATTAATGTACATCATGTTACCCTTGCCATCGATCTGCGGGCCATTATCACAGCCAGCGGGATAGCCAGTTTGGGTATTGCAGGCAAAGCCAACCCAAACTTCCTGATTGGCAGGGATTACCACAGGGGTATTCAGCACAATCAGATTCCAGTTGTCGATAACAGGATTGGAAATCACTTGCGAACTAACCAAAGTACCTGCGTTGGTAGCGCTTCCACCCGTCCATACTTTCACAGTGTAGGTGCAGTTTGCTTCGGCAGGCACGAATTTCATTTGGGAGATGGTGGAGCCCACATATTGGGTAAGATCAGCCACTGCCCAACGATGAGCCACTTCAAAGGTAGCAGCACCACCGGTGCCAACGCTATTACCCAGAACGTCGTTTGCCCAGGTAATCCAGGTTCCCTGCGGAGGAGCTTCGGGGCTCTCCCAGTTTAGCGTAACGTCATTTCCGGTAACCTCGGCAGTGAGGTTCAAAGGCGGAGCAAGATTTACGATGGAAACAGCCACAGGGCCTGCAGGAACTGATTCGCCGCCATCATAATAGGCGGTAACGGTGTAGCTGTAATCACCCACGGCCAGGCCATTATCATCGTAGCTTACAACTGTGCCACCCTGAATGGTGTTTAGCAGGGTGCCATCGCGGTACACTTTATAGCCCAACAGGGTGCGATTGCTATCTACGGTATTGTAGTTATTCTGATTGTCTGTACGGGCAATGCTTCCCTGCAGCTTGTGCACACCTCTGCTGCTCAGGCTGCCATAGGTGGCTTCCCTGGTTTCAGAAGCGAAGTTATTGGCAATTACAGGCATGGTGATGGCAGGTGCATTGGTAGGAGGAGCCATGCCAACCCAACCCTGGATATTCCAGTTGTAATTCAGGGAAGGAGCCAGGTCTAACAGCGTGCTCCAAGCGCCTTGGAAGTACATCATGTTACCAAAGCCATCGATAGCAGGGCCAGCATCGCAACCAGCAGGATAACCACTGGTAACGTTGCAGCGGTAGCCAAACCACAGTTCTTCGGTTCCGGTGATGGGAACGGGGGTGTTTAACACCACGGTATTATACACATCCAGAGTAGGTGTGAAGGCTTGATCCACTACCCGGGTTCCCGGAGCAGTGGGAGTTCCACCAGTCCACACACGGGCAGAGAAGGTTCCCGCTTGGGCAGGCCACAGTTTCAGGGCATAAAGGCTGCTACCGACAAATTCGGTAAGAGCGCTGCCAGGGAAACGAATGGCTACGTCAAAATCTGCAGCGGAACCGGTTCCGATGCTGTCGTCATTTTCGCCACTATCATAGTGAATCCATTGAGAAGGAGTGGTTCCGGGAGCAACCCATGCCAAATGCACGTTGTTTCCGGCAACCGTGGCAGTAAGGTTGGTAGGCGGATCCAGAATCTCGGTAAGTTCCGTAACGCTGAAGGTGTCCACATAGATGTAGAACATATCAGCATCGCTGTGGCCATGGAATCCCACGTAATAGGTTCCCGTAGTGGTAATCGGAACAATTACTTCCGCCATTTCATAGGTAACGTTGGTAATATTCAGATTTTCCCACAGCAGGTTGTTCATACCGGTGGCAGTAGGTGCAGTGCCATAATACAGGGAAAGCTTCTCGGGAAGCGTGGCACTATTGGCACGATAGTAAAATTTCACCTTGTAGCTGAAAGGAGCGGTGAGAACCATCGGCGGGGCAATAAGCCAATCGTTCATGGCAAGGGTATCATTATACTTGATGCGAATGGAATTGGGAGCAGATTCGGCGTTGCCAGCATAGGTTCCCCAAACGTTCACATCGTTATTGGCATTAATGGAAGTCCAGCCTACAGGAAGCGCAGGCGGAACGGCAGTATCAAAATTCTGGGTGTAAGGATAGGCAGTTACAGTAGGATCGGCAAGAGTAGTGAAACTCCACACCGGGCAACCAACTGCATCGCCATTGGCATTGAAGGGGACGATCTGCCAGTAATACATGGTGTTATAGGTGAAATCTGCAGCGGGATCGTAAGTGGTGGCTGTCTGCGTAGTTCCATTCACGATGTTCGTGGGAGGGTTATTAGTTCCCAGATACACCTTGTAACCATCGGTGGTTCCTCCCCCCGCAGCCCAACTGAGATTGGCGCCAATGGCAACATTCGTGGCGCTATTGGCAGGATTGGGATTTTGCGCAGGCATCGGAGGTTCGCCAGCCGTGGCAGGAGAGAAAGTGAAGGTAAGCCCATTAGCAGGGAAAACTGCTGCTGAAAGGGTGCAGCTATTGTTATTGGCGGTTCCGGCAGTGGTGGCACTCCAGTCGGTAGTGGTGGTGCGATTATTGAAATCGGCATTGGAATCTCCACGCAGGCCAACCTGGATGGCAGCGGCAGTAGTGGCAGTAACGGTGGTGAAGGGGCCATATACATACTGCACTTTGTTGCCATTTTCCAGAAGCTGAATCTGGAAGCTGAAATCGTCATTTACAGTGGAAGTGGGGAACCTGCGGTAGTGAGTCCATTGGATGGTCATCACCCGATTGGGCGCAGCACCGGAGGTAAGAGTCATCAGAGAACCGTTATCGCGGGATTTGATATCGCGATTCAAGGCGGCTGCTACGTTGTTTGTCCCCGTGGCAGCGCTGAGCGCCACATTACTGGTAACCACATTGTCACCCATGGCGATAAAGCCGTTGGTGGCAATACTGATGTTGTTATAGGCTACGCCATTATAGGTAAAAGTAAAACCTATGGGAATAGCCAGAAAACATTCGTTGTCGTTGGCAGCAGTGCCATGGATAGTTCCTCCGGTGATCTCAGTATAGGTGCCCAGCGTGGAAGCGAATGAATATTCGGCAACCGTAGCATACGCACTTAGCGTGAATACTGATAAGATCAGCAGAAGAAGGAGTTTCGAAACATGTCTTTTCATAATATCTCCTTTGTTAGAATTAATTAGATCATGCATATTACAAAAAACCGATGGATTGGCAACCAAAAACTCAGCTACCTGAATCCATTTTACAAGCCAATTTACCTGCGAAATATGTCAAGCAAAACTTAGACCTATCTGAAGAGATAGATCAGTAGTGGGATGTAGAACAATGCAATAAAGATGGAAATGGACACACAGGTGGCGGCAAATTCTCTATCCATATTTTCAAGATTGGCAAAAATGAGGGTGTTGAAGCCGATGGGCAGGGCAGAATTTACTATCACCACGGTGCGCGTGATCCCTTCCAGGCCAAAGATCATCGCCAGCAGCAAACCAATCCCCAAGCCTATGCCCATGCGGATAAAGACCGCCAAAAGGGCCTTTCCAAGGTTATTAAGTTTGGGTTCGAAGTACAGGCCCAAAGCTATCATTACCAAGGGGATGGTAGGCTGTCCGATGAGATTTAGAAAGCTGAATGCCAGGGGATGAAGCTGCAAGCCCGTTCCCTTCCATGCAAAGGCGATTAGCATAGCCCAGAGGGGTGGCAAACGCAGGAACTTCCGCATATCCACCTTGTCGGTATGGGAGTTATCACCGTATTTAATGGCGTTGTAATAGGTGAAAGTAAAGATCATCATGGTGTTGCCGATATCAAAAAGCGTAGCCCTTGCCAAGCCTTCATTTCCGAAAGCAGCAGCAAAAAAGGGCAGCGAATAGGCAGTATTCATGATCATCGTGCCCACCAAAAAGCTGCCAAACGTGGCGCGGGGCATGGGAACAAGCCTGCCTGCCCAGCCGGAAATGAAATACATGATGAAGACCACGGCTATGGCCAGAAATGGAATGTAAATCATGTCTGCAACCAGCACCACATTGGCGATGGCGATAATCGTAAGCGCAGGCAGGGTAACAGTTAAAACCAGGCGTAAGAGCACCGGCGCATCGTCTTTGGAAAGCAGTTTCAGGCTTTTGAAGATGATACCGGCAAAGAAGGCCAGGATGAGGGGGATAATCTTTTCTATAAATGGATTCATAATCTATTCTGATACAATGGTAAAGCTTCGGTAAAGCAGGTCCAGCCCGGCATTTACTTTACGATTAAAGGCCTTTTCCCTCTCATTTTGCGGAGAAGGGAACTTTTTCCAGCCCGGTTCAGCTTCCAAGGCATCGGCCAGCTGCCAATTGTGCCGATAGCTTTTGCCATCCAGCTTTGCCACTTCTTCCCACTGCGCTTTTGTGAAGTTGCGCCGCATACCCTTTTTCACTAAAATCTTCATATCCACCTTCAGGTTGTTGATCTCTGTAAGCCGGATAATCTCCAAAAGCTGGTTACGATTGAAATTAGCTTCCTTGTGCAGGACGTCATAGAGGGATTTTTCGTTCTCGAATACGCGGCCATTAACTGTGGACAGGTATTTTGAATCATATCCCAGCTTCTCAATGCGCGTAATTGTTTGGCGATTAAAAACATAGCTATTTCTGATCCGCACCGTTTGTTCGAAGACATTCTGGAAGATAAACAGCGCAACAAAGGAGAATACAAAGGCAATCAGCGGGGCAGTAACCCAGCCCAGAGAAATCCTTCCCAATACGCCATAACGGATGTTTTTGCCACCCTTGGCCAAACCGATGCCCAATACAGCGCCAATGATGATCTGCGACGCGGATACGGGAACCAGAGGAATTGGAGGCAAACCAATCTTCACCAATAGGTTAAACAGCGCTTTGGATGAAAAGAGAAACAGCACCAGCGATTCGGAGAGAACGGCAATAAGGCCTGTTAATGGTGATAAACTGAAGAGCTCTTTGCCCACGGTCTTGATCATGCGGTGCGAATAGGTGTAGATGCCGATGATGATGGATACCGAACCAAGCATGAAGAGCTGCGTGGTGCCTCCCAAAGTGCCCAGATAGGGGATTTGGATATCTCTGAAGGGATTTACGGGTACGAACACGCCCACGATATTGGCGATGTTATTGGCGCCCAAGGCATAAGCACCAAAAGCCCCCACAATGATCAGCCAGAAACGCGTCCACCAGTCAAGTTCCAGCAAGTGGAGCTTTGCTTTGTCCAAATACGCACGGAATATAAAAAATAACAGCGCTGCAAAGATTGCTCCCAGGAGAGGTGCCAGCAGCCAGGAACTGGCAATGGTAGCCAGGCTGGCATAGTTGGTAAGCCTGCCTGCAAAGAAATTCCAGCCGATAATGGCTCCGGCAAGGGTTTGGGTGGTAGCCACAGGGATGCCGATTTTAACCATTAGGGTAATGGTAGCGGCAGCAGCCAAAGCAACCGTAAACGCCCCGCCAATGGCATTAACAGAGCCCAGGGTAGCCAGGGTTTGTGAGGGGCCGCTTCCCTCCAGAATCGCCCCCAGAGTTACGAAAATGGCGGCTATAAGGGCAGCACGCTTAAAATTGATCATCTTCGTTTCCACGGCAGCACCGAAGATATTGGCCGTATCTTTGGCTCCGAAAGACCAGCCTAAGAATAAACCGCTAAGCAGGTAGAAGTAGATCATGCCGTATTACAACTGCCTTTTGATGGTGTAGATGGAAAGCCTGTCACAAACCGCCTGGGCATAGTCCGAAATCTTTTCGATGTGGATGGCGAAAAAGCGCAGCTGGCTTTTATGGGACAATTCAATTTCGAGAGTGAAGATCAGGCGGCGCAGCTTTTCACCAATCTGATCTGCTTCATGCTCAAAGAAATAGACCTTATGAATATAGTTATTCACCGCAGCAATATCACGGAAAAAGGAACGCACTGCAAACACAAGCTGCTCCACTGCGGCAACGGATGCACGGGTGGTTTGCAGCCACAGGTCATTAAGCACCTCGGGAATTTCGGGCATTTCGATGGAAAACTGCACCAGAGAGTCCTTTATGTTATCCAAAACCTCATCCGTATTTTCCAAAATCGCCAGCACGTCTCCCCTATTTTCGGGAATCAAAGTGCGCTCATAGAGGAATCTCTCGATCCCCACACGCAGGTCATCAGCACGGTGTTCGTTATTACGGATCTGGGTTAGGCGCTCTTCGAACTGGTCCAGCCTTCCTGCAAGGTAATCTTCTATCGCCAGTTGGAAGGTTGTGGCGGAATCGCTGATAATATCCAAAAATGTATCTATTTGCGTTTCAATGAAACGGGTGGTCTTAAGTATCAGTGCCATGATTAGCTCCTTGATCTGATCTCAAAAAAAGATTATCGTTCAAGGTATTGTGAATATGGATTTTCTGTCAAGAGGCAAATATCTAAAAGCTTAAGTTTAGCTGCAGGGCACCTGAAAGCCCACCCCACTTAAAGGCTTTATCCCCATCTGGTTCCACGGGTTCGGAATCCCCACTGTCTGCAAAGAGCTTGCTCCAGCGGAAGGGAAGCACCTGCACCAGGCTTAGTCCAATACTCCCGCTGGGAATTTTGTAGCTTAGCTTCAGCGGGATGCGTACCAAGGCATCCACTTCGTCATGCCAATCGTAGCGGAAGGTTTCATAGCCATAAAAGAAGGGATAGAGGATCACAATGCGATTCTTGTGGATAACGTCTTCATGATGAAAGAGATGACTATAGCTAAGCCCCAGCGAACCCTGCACTTTATCTGCAGTTTGTCCCCATTTCCAGGTGCCTGCGATCTCGGGTGAGATCAGATACATATGTAGCTTTTTCAGCCTGGTGCGGCTGGCAAGGAAGGTATCCCAAAAAGTGAAGGGCCAGATGTCAAAATATGTATCCGCACCGCTCCCCGTAAGGCACGCATGCAGTTTAAAAGAACTCTCAAAGCTATTCCCCAGCTTTTGTGCCCCCAATGCCAGATAACCGAGCTGAAAATTATCTAACCTACCATATTCTTCGCTGCGATAATTCAATCTTGCAGCAGCTATTCCATAGAATGAGCTAAGCCCCAGGATGTATTGCCCTGATAAGCTGCGCTTGGTGTCCGTGGCTATGCCCATGCCATAAAGGCGGTTATCAAGTAGTGAATCCCCTTTACCAGGGTAGATGCCATAGATATCCATCTCGCTGTGATAAGCGCCAAAACTGCCTTTCAGCCCCGCCTGCGCCACATTCCACGCAAAGGGTATGGCTCCGCTTTCCGCCCCAATCCTATAGCTTACTTCTGCATGCTGAGGCATCACGCCAAGTTCTACTTGCTTAGATGATGCCTTGCCAGGCAGTTCGGCATTAAGCTTCATGCCAAAGCCATCGCCAACTGTGAATTGGGGGCTAAGCCGATATTCACCCAGATGCCAGCTTGGTCTGATACTTAGCCTGTTTACCGGCATTTCCAGCTTCAGAAAATCCTCAGGCTCATTCAGGTGCCCATATTTACCCTGCAAAGTACCCTGCCGGTATTCCACATTTATAGAATCTCCATTGGTTACACAGCTAAAGACTTGCAAGGCATCGGCACTCACCAGATAACGCCGGTATTCGCCATCCTGATATTCATGATAAAAATCTGTACCCGTCCACTTGGAATAGATGCGATAATAATCCTCCGGGACTTTATCCTCCGCAGATACAAAAGCGGGGCATGCCAGATAGCACACCCCGATGATTAATACATATAGTTTATTTCTAATCAAGTAGTTGCAGGAACTTCGCACGGGTCATGCCAGGGAAAATGCCATTGAAGGTATAATCCGGGAAGTGCGGCTTTTCGCCATCCGCCAGGGGATTACCATTGGCATCGCATTCATAGCCCATGTTCACATCCAGTTTGTGATAATTAATCTGCACACCGCTGATATCGGTGATATTTATCCAATTTCCCTGATACCAGAAGCCATAAGAGCTGGTGGGATAGCCATAATTATAATCTATTTCATCTTCTATCCAGTTGCTATTAATGTTATTCCAGTGATAGTAGGGAATATAGGCAATAAGGTCTTGAATCGCGCCATTAAAGAAAGCAGAGACATTAACCGTGAAGTCCACATCGTTCTCATGCATCTGAATGCTGTTATTCAGGAAATTGGAGAACCAATCGCAGATATCTTCGATGGTATCCCAATCTTGCGTGAAATTGGGAGCTCCGTCATCAGAGGGAGGCAGGTCTTCGTCGTTGAAGGAAAGGATGTTTTCGATCTTGATCACATCATTGCTTTGGGGATCGGTTTCGCCCAGGATATAATCACTGCCGCTAACCACGTCTGCAGCAGCATTCAGCAAGGCATTACGCGCGGCTGTCAATCGTGCGGGTTCGGTGAGGATTCCGAAAGTGGGATTCTGATCCATGTTACCTTTCAGAATCTTGCCCATCAATTGCATGCTATAGGCCTGTTCGTAGTTATCTTCGTAGTCTTCGATCCAGTAATCTACGAATAAGGTGCCATTATCCACTTCATAGCTGATGGCCTGGCTGGTATCCCAATCAGGGGCGTCGATATTGCTCATATCTTCTATCCACTGATAGGTTTGGTTTTGATCCTTCATATCCATATCGTAAGCAACCATCATATTAAATGCGGCAGAAACGGCATAAACCGAGGCGCGGAAGGCATATATTTCGCCGCAATCCACTTCCATAAGCTCTTCGCCGGTGTCGATCATAATCACGTTCGAATCCGCCAAAGCCACCGCTTTGCCCAAACGCGTGATGGAATTATCCACACGGGGGAGCACAGAATTCTTTATGAAATTCTGTAAACGCATGATGGTAACTGAATTTTCCTTGGAGGGATTGAGCTGGGTAAGCACCCTGAGGGGAGCCTGGGCCAGAAACTGGAACTGATTGTTTAAAATACGTTTGCCACCATTGCCCATATCTTCCATGTCGTTGAATAGCGACCACAATTCGTCGTCATAATTGATGGATACCATTTCCAAAATGCCCAGGCCGAGATTGGCCATGGGATTATTGGCGTCATAGGTGAGGGCTTCGGTGAATTTGGCCTTGATCCCGTCGAAAGTTGCTTCCAGCATCAGGTCATTCTCGTCATCGATTTCCGGTTCGTTTTCGTTTAAATCTAAAATTACGTCATTAAGTTGCGTTATCCCTTCTCTGGCAAGAGCATTGGCATGCCCCACGTCTGCAGGATTGTCATTATCGTCATCGCCTTTACAGGCGGTTAAGCCCAGCATCAGCACCAACGCTACTCCGATCACCCAAATCATGAGTTTTCTCTTCATATCCACCTCAATATAAATTAGGCTATAAGCCTTTTGGCAACGCATAATACGAGGGCAAAATAAGTCAAGCGTTTTTTTCTGCTGGAATTTGCTTCTGTAAAACGAACCCTCATTCATCCCATATCCATCCCTAATCGCGATGTAGGATGAATCTCGGATGGTTCTTGGTGGCGAAAAGGAATGGTAAAGTAACTATATTTATAATAGTATGTTAGCAATATAGCCCATACCCTGGCAGATGTTTCGCTTGACATCCTTGGAGGCACTGAAAAGATAATAAAATACACGTAGTTCAAGAGGAATAATGAGCAATATCATCAATAAGGCAGAAATTGTGGTGATCGGGGGTGGTCCGGCAGGGCTTTGTGCCGCCATTGCCGCCGGCAGGAAGCTGAAAGGTTCGGGAAAGAAAGTAATACTGCTGGATACCAATCCCCAGCCCGGCGTAAAATTGCTGATAAGTGGCAGCGGGCAATGCAATTATACCAATGCCCTGGAACCCGATGAGTTTATCAAGAAGCTTGGAAAATATGGCAATTACCTGAAATCTGCCTATTTCAATTTCGATAGCAGGCACTTTGTCTGGCTGCTGGAAGAGGGAGGTTGCCCGGGATTTATCCGCGAAGACAACAAGATTTTTCCCCGGGATTTCAAATCGCAAAGCGTGCTGAATGCCTTTCTGAACCGGGCTGAAGATGCCGGGGTGGATATTCGTTGCTCATCACGGGTAAGCACCATCGATGCCATGCCCGGCGGTGGATTCAGGCTTGGCTTTGAAAATGGCGCGGAACTGGGCTGCCAAAAGCTGATCATGGCCACCGGAGGAGCCAGCTATCCCGCTACCGGATCGGATGGCAAGGCCCTGAAGCTGGCGAAAAAGCTGGGGCATACCGGAATCCCCTTCCGCCCGCATTTGTGCTCGGTTAGTATCAGGGATTTTGAATACTTACGCCCCTGCGCCGGAATCTCGGTTGTTGGAGTGCAGGCCAGATTTGTTACGAGTAGCGGAATCCATGAAGCTGTAGGGGATGTATTGATAACCCACGGCGGTTTTTCGGGGCCGCTGATTATGGATAACAGCCATCTGCTGAAGGCAAATGACGAGATTATAATCAATTGGATACCCTATGCCGACGAGCTTTTGATAGACCTAAGAAAGCAGCTTCCCGGAAGGGAAATTCACAATGCTCTGGAAATTGCGGGGCTGCCTCACAGGCTGCTACTTGCAGTTTTGGCCAGTAACTACATTGTAAGCGTTCTACGGATGCATTCCCTTAACAATAAGAAGCTTAGGGAATATGGCCACCGATTGATGGCATGTTCGTATGAAATATCTCAGGTAAGCGGATTATCCAAAGCAATGGCCAGCGCAGGAGGAATACCCCTCGAGGAGATAAATTCCAAAACTATGCAGTCCCGAATCTGCCACGGGCTCTATTTTGCAGGAGAGATCATGGATTATGCCCTGCCCACGGGGGGATTTAATATTCAAATGGCCGCTTCCACAGGCTGGATGGCTGGAGAGCACGCTGCCGAAGCTTAAAATCCTGTGCTTATTGCTTTATCAGCTTGTGCCTTTGCACTCCCTCCGAACTTAGCAATTCCATAAGATAAATACCATCTGCACAAAGGGCTCCTGCTTTGTCACGGCCATCCCAGGTAAGATGGTGCACTCCATAGCCGTATTTGCTATCGCCCAGTTTCCTAACCAGTTGTCCCCTTATATTATAGATATTTATCCTCAGATTATCATCTTTGGGAACCGATAGCTCCAAATCTACCCGCGAATCAAAGGGATTGGGATAGGCACGCAGGCTCAAAGCTATTATCGGAGGCACTGTTGGCGGTTCGGGCTCATCTTCAGGCAAAATCAACACGATGGGGCCAAAGTATTGGCTGTTATTGCTGTAAGAAACTGCTTCCAGCCAGTAGAACAGGCTGTCCACTCCCTCCACCAGTTCGTCATGATAGCTGTATGCAGCACCGCTTGAACCACCCGTAGCCATTATCAATTGCGGATTGGCCCGGGTGGCAGTTACCAGAGCTGCCAGGCCGTTTCGATAAATGTTATAACCCAGCAATTGCGTTTCGGAAGCGGTTTGCCAGGTTAAAAGCGGTTGATTCTGATAGGTGGCGGTAAATGAAGTGAGCTCAACAGGCAGTGTAACATCCTGGGCAATAAAGAAATCCATAATCTGCTCCACCAGGTTGGCCCTTGTGCTGGGCAGGCTGCCATCGGTTAACTCCCGTAGCGCGTAGCTGAATACAAAGCTCCGTTGCCCAAAATCTCCCTCGGATACCACGGCCACGGTGGCATAATCGCTTTCGGTGAAGGCCTCGCGGGATTGCGCTCTAAGGGGGGTAAAAGTATCGATGGAATTGGTATTCGTTTGCGCTGAAGATACGAAATTCATCCCTGCCGTAGGCGTGGAACTTACTCCGCTAAGGCCATTTATGGGATTATTATCTCCATCCGTGGCACTGGCAATGCCAAGCAGCGGCCACATTATCTCATGTCCATCCAGGCTTCCCTCCATATCGGGGAAATAGGTGGAAAGATCGTAGCCAATAGCCTCTGCGCCTTCCATATACAATCTTCCCCCAGCCTCTAGATAGCTGCGCAAAGCTCCAAACATCGATGGCAAACTAAGGCGCACATTGGTGCTGGCCAACGATCCGAAGCTGAGAAATACGGCCTCAAAGCTATAAAAAGAACTGGGAAACGCAGTGCCATACACCACGGAATATCCCAATCCCTGCAAGGTGTCGCGGATAAAGGCTCCGCTCATGTCACGTGCGCCGGCGGTGCCTTCCCAAACAAAAATCCCACCACTATGGATAAGGATGCTGAATGTAAGGCTGCTGCCTGTAACAATGGGGATATCGGCTGTGGTACTAAGCGTGAAGCTAACATATTGCGAGACAGCGGAGGATGAAGCCCTGATACTGAAAGCGTTCTCCAGGTAAAAAAAGCCATCTGCGGGCAATACTCCCCCTTCTGAATTATCCAGAATGCTTACCGCCGTACTGGTAGTGGAAAGGGTAAATACCGCATTGGCAGGGCCTGTGCCCCAGTTTCGTAAGAGTAGATTCACCGCAAAAAGCTCCCCCGGTTCCACGGCATTATTACCATTGGCATCGCTGGGCCCGCGGTTCTCGATAAGCCCCAGCCGCACTTCATTATCCACCTGGGGATTGGCGTCTTCCAAAGCTCTGCGGGCATTAAGCTTACCCTCACCCAGCAGGTTTTCTTTTCCGGGATTACTAGCATCCACATCGTCGCAAGTTCCTTTCACTCTGGTGATTACCTGTGCCGGAGTTAAGGCCGGATAATAAGAACGCACCAGGCCCACCAAAGCGGTGGAAATAGGGCTGGCATAGGATGTAGCACCGTTTACCAGGCCATAGCCTGCTCCGCTGATGGTTCCTATGGCGATGGCTGGAGCTCCCACATCCACATAGGCTCCGTAGCTGGAACCGGAGTACTTCACTCCATCATTCTGTAACGCCGCGGTGGATATAACTCCCCTGTACGCAGAAGGATACAGCGCAATCTGATTATTGCTGTTTCCCGCTGCGGCTACAATAACTGCTCCCAAGCCCACCGCATAGTCAATAACATCTTGTGCAGCTTGCGAATAAGCCGCGCTTCCCCAACTGCAATTGATCACTTTGGCGCCGTTCTCGGCGGCATAGATAATCCCCTCATAACCCTTGTAGATGTAGCTGCCACTACCAGATGAGATGGGCATAAGGCTAAGATTCCAGGCCAGACTGCTAATCCCCAGGGCATTATTGGTACGCGCTGCGGCAATTCCACTTACACTGCTGCCATGCCCGCTGGCTTCATAGGGGTCATTGTCCTCGCCAAGGGTTCCGTCATCCCAAAAATCCCAGCCGATAAGGTCGTCCACATAGCCATTGCCATCATCATCAATCCCATTCAGGTCTCCGCTGTCCAAAACCCAGGCAGAGCCGTTGAAAACCACTGTCTGGCCGTCATTATTGCTATCTTCGCCCAGGTTGTTCCAAACGTTTTGCGCCAGATCAGGATGAGTCCATCGGCAACCGGTATCCACAACGGCCATTATTACCCCGGCTCCATCCTCACCTTTGTGAATATCCCAGGCTGCTTCCGCTTCCAGCGCTGCAAAATAGAGCGATGCGGGATAATTGGGATCATCTGGAACTGCCAGAGCGATATCCGGATAAACAACCTCGGCATAGGCAATATGCGCATCCTCAGCCAGTAAATTTACCACCGCCTGGGCTGGCAAAGCCGAATCCACCCTATAGATCAGGGAAAGCTCCGAAGCCGCAAAGCGGGAGGAATTATTAATAAAAAGCGGCCCAAGCTGCCTTACCTGTAAAGTCTCCAAACGCCTATCGATACTGGCTATGCCTGTATTTACCGCGGATTTCTGAAGCATACCTCGATATTCCGGCTTTAGCTTAAATATTGCCACGCCCTCATCAAGGGCTGCAGCGCTAAGCAGGCTAACTAAAATAAACAATAGCAAAGTGCCATATAAAGTCTTCATTACATCTCCTAAAATAGACCTTCCCTTATCCTTCGAAAGGCGTGAACCTTATCGCTGGCTTTGCGGGGGATGATATGCAGGTGAAAGTGATCGATGCTCTGCCCTGCGGCACGGCCACAATTCATGGCCAGATTATAGGCCTCGCTGCTATAATGCACATCCAGCTCCTGCTTCATTTTTAAAGTAATCTCTTGCAGGGCTATCACTTCCTCGGGCGTTAGCTCAAAGAAAGTGCTGCAATGCCGCTTCAAAACAATCAAAGTGTGTCCTTTGGCAACCGGATATTTATCCTGAATCGCGTAGAAATATTCATTTTCCGCCAGATAGCGCTTGGGATCATAATCACAAAAAACACAAGCCATTTTCACCTCTCTAATCACAAGATAATACATTGCTTTGGTTTGTCAAGAGCGGCCTGCGCGCCAAAAATCTGATTTCCCTTGACAGCAGCCGCTCCCAAATTAGCAAAGTAATTATGGATAGAATCATGATTTTAGTCGTATTGTTGTTGCTAAGCTGCGTGGGATTGCTATATGCCAGGGAGCTTGATCCCAAGGATTTTTGGAAGGGGGATTACTGCCGTCAGCAAAGCGTTAAACCCCCTTTACCCGAGGCCACAAACATAGAAGCAAAAGTGGATGGAAAGTGGCGCAGCTATCCGCTGGCGAATTTTCCGGCTGATTTCTGGGAGTGGAACCGCAGCCGTCGCCTTGAGTATCTGGATATTTTTAAGGAGATGCTGGATAAAGGCCGTGAAGCCACCCGCACTCCGCAGCTTTCCGGTCCGCACAATGGAATGGTTGCCACCTACGGCGCGGCGCGTAGTGATAGTAAATTCAAGCTGAATAACGCGGTTAAGGGGATGGGCTTCCTTCCCCAAGCTGAGCAACTGCCCGAGCTGATCAAGCTACTGGAAAACACCATGGAAGAGCCTTTGGATAAGAAATTGGTGATTCTGGACAGCCTTTATAACCATGCGGAAGATAATTTTGCGCCCGACCGCCTGGTGTCGTTGGAGCTTTATTCCGAGCCTGGCTTCACCACCCAGACTTTTCTGAACCAAATGGTTAATCCCCAATGCGTTACCGTGTTTTTGGATATCCCCACCTACAAAATCAAACAGATCGCCAGGCTCATCCACCCTAACGATCCAGCTTTAAGCACTTACGAAAAGCAGGCTTGTAAATATGTGAACCTGATGCACAGCTATTTTCACGGCGATTTTCCGCGTGATTACATCGCCGTAATTTATTATAATGTGGAGATCTACGACAGCTCTCCCGGGAAAAAGGATGCCCGCGGCACCAAGATAAGCCCCTAAAGGATTAATATGGACGAAAGAGATATCATCGACCTGGAAGAATATGATCTTGAACCCGAGGAATGGGAGCAGGAGCGTGAAGAAAAAACCGCCTTTCTGGCTGCATTGGTGCGTCAGGGGGAGGCGGAAAAGGATAGCCAGGCCACCCTGAAAGAACTGGAACGCCTGGCAGATACGGCAGGAATAAGTGTTTTGGGCAGCTATTCCCAAAAGAAGAACAGCCCCGATCGCGGTACCTTCTTTGGTAAGGGCTTTCTGGAAGAACTTAGCCGTAAAATGATGGCTTCCCAGGCGGAATTGCTGATCGTTAATGAAGAGCTTAGCCCCATGCAGGTACGCAATATCGAGCGCGATTTCAGCATTAAGGTTATCGACCGCACGGAAGTGATCCTCAGCATCTTTCACGATCATGCCAGAACCCGCGAAGCCAAGCTGCAAGTGCGCCTTGCTGAGCTTAATTACCAGCTTCCCCGCCTTAAAAAGCTGTGGGGACATTTTGACAAAGAGCGGGGCAGCATGCGCAGTGCGGGCGGATCGGCCACCCGGGGCATGGGCGAAAAACAGATCGAGATCGACAAACGCCTGATAAAAGACCACATCCGTCGCATCAACAAATCCATTTCGCGCATCACCCACCAGAAAGAAACACAGCGCAAACAGCGCGAAAACACCAAAAAAATATGCCTGGTGGGCTATACCAATGCTGGAAAATCCACCCTTTTCAACCAGCTTACTCAGGCCGGGGTGCTGGTGGAAGACAAGCTTTTTGCCACGCTGGATTCCACTTCCCGCCAGCTTAAGCTTAGCACTGGCCATCCCGTGGTGCTTTCGGACACGGTGGGATTTATCTCAAATCTGCCTCATCATCTGGTTGCCTCTTTCAAAGCCACCCTCATGGAAGTGCAGGATGCCGATCTGCTATTGCATTTGGTGGATGTATCCGATGAGCGTTTTGAATATTACATTCAGCAGGTGAATGAAGTTCTGGAGCAGATTGGTGCGGATAAAATCCCCCAGATACTGGTGCTAAACAAAACCGATCTGTTGGACAAAGTGTATCAAAGCCTTATGGCCAAACGCTTTGCAGATGCTGTTTTGATCTCCGCTGCCCAGAATATCGGCATCACGGAAATGCTGGAACGGGTGGAACAATTGCTATTGGGAAATCAGCTTCTGACAATACGTTTGCCCTATGAGAAAACCGCGCTGGTATCCAAACTGCATGAAATTGCCGTTATAAAATCGGAAGAATATCGCGAAGAAGGCATATTTCTGGAAGTTGAGATTGGCAAGGATGATCGCTATCTGATTCAGGATTATATTATTTAGAGAAAGTAGTAACCGAGATTTCCAGCCGCTTCGTTGCCTGAGTCGATCCAGAGATCGTCTTCCCCTGTCAGGAGAATGCACTCTGGATAACACATACCCATGCGATGACCAGGCGATGACCAGGCAATTGCCTGGGGGTTGCATGGGCATCGCTTGATAAATGTATATGCAGCTACTCAATCCGTGATGAGTGAGAGTCCCGCATGGGATGAAGCATCAATGTATCCTGTTGTAATGCATGATGATGTAGCGCCCACGTGGAACTTGGTTACCTTATCGTTTGTCCTTTATAAAACCTTGGGGGCGATGTAGTTACCGCCCCCAAGCTTAATTGCTATTTGTAAAGAGCTTAGCTCTTAGAAAGTGCCCACTTTTTCGGGAATAATCAATGTGGCTTCGGTGGCCTGCACCACGTCGCCAACGCTGATACCTTCGGCTACTTCGAGGAGCTTCAGGCCTTCGGGAGTATGTTCGATAACCGCCAAATCGGTGATAATGAGATTCACCTTGTTCTTGGCGGTAAGAGGTAAATTGCATTGTTTCAAGATTTTGGAATTGCCATATTTGTCGCAATGTTCCATAGCCACGATCACTTTTTTGGCACCAGTTACCAGATCCATAGCCCCACCCATGCCTGGAACCATCTTGCCGGGGATCATCCAATTGGCCAGATTGCCGTCCTGATCCACCTGCAAAGCGCCCAGAACGGTGATATCCACATGTCCGCCGCGAATAATGGCAAAGCTGGTGGCACTATCAAAATAGCAGGCACCACGCAGTTCGGTAACGTAGCCGCCACCGGCATTGATGAGGTCTTTGTCTTCCTTGCCCTCTTCGGGTTTGGGGCCTGCGCCCAGCATGCCGTTTTCGGATTGGAAGATAACGTGCACTCCTTCCGGAATGTGGTTTACCGCCTCGGTAGGCAGGCCGATTCCCAGGTTCACGTAGTCGCCATCTTTCATTTCTTTGGCGATGCGGGCACCTATGAAAGCTCTTTTATCTTGCGCCATTTTTATTCCTCCCCTGTCTTCACCAGATAGTTTACAAAGATGCCGGGACAGGCCACATCATCGGGATCCAGAGCGCCTATTTCCACGATCTCGTCCACTTCGGCGATGGTGATTATTCCCGCCATGGCCATGATGGGATTGCTGTTACGCGCGGTTTTGCGGAAAGTTAAATTTCCCATTTTATCGGCTTTGTGAGCGCGAATAATGGCAAAATCGCTGGGGATGGCAGGCTCCAGGATGTATTCCTTGCCGTCCATATTGA
>CAZSST010000009.1:13049-32129 GCA_964609575.1 uncultured Candidatus Cloacimonas sp. | reverse complement strand
TTGCTCACTAGTCCCTGAAACTAGCGTGTATACCAATTTCACCACTTCAGCACGTCAATATGGTTCCAAATCCTTTGAGGGTGTAATTATGTCAAGCAGAAAATCGCAGTTTAGCTTTTGCTTGACTTCCTTCCTTTAGCTGTAGCAATGGAAAAATATGGAACTGAGCATGTATAATCTTGATGACAAAGTGCTTTTGGACAATTGCCGAAGTATGTCTGCTTCAGTGGTTTATGAATCTGAAGGAGAATGGCATCGGCTGGCATTTGTACCACAAACACGCATGGTGGTTTTGGGAGCCAGTAACCACATCGCAACATCTGTGATAATAGAAGCCTGCGAAGCGGACAATGTAAGTGTGATAAAGCGTCCCAGTGGGGGAGAAGCGGTTCTTGTAAGCCCCCAAACGCTGTGCTATGCCAGTTGTTTTATATCAACAAAACTCCCTCGCTCTGCAGATTTCTTTTCTGACAATCTGGAATATATTACTAATGCGCTCAGTAGCTTTGGAGTTCGGGGCATTGAGCGTAGGGGCATCTCAGATTTGTGTATTATGGACAGTAAGTTTTTAGGCAGCGCTATCTACAGAACCACCAATCTTATATTCTTTCAAGCGGTTATAAACCTGGCTGAACCAGGTGAGGTTATTGCCAGATATCTATTGCAGCCATCAAGGATGCCCGATTATCGCGCCAATCGCCCTCACGAGAGCTTTGTCCGCTCGCTCTTGGAGCAGGGTCTTCCTCTGGATGCGAAGCTATTGATAAAGCGTCTGGAAAATGGCTTTAGCTGAGCCAAATCAACAAAGCATAGCATTCCCCTCAGCTTCCATAGAACCATCTACAAGGAACGTAGATATCCTCTGAATAGCCTCCAAAGAAATCCTTTGGTGGTTGTTTGGTGGCTTATTACTATTTAGGTACAAGGTTCTTTGCAAGACCTTATGAAGCAGTACTTGAAGCAGGCGCCATTTGCGCCAGAACTGTCTTGTAGCTATCACCAAATTGCACGGCGCAAAGGACGCATGCGTAGATATTTACGTGTTTGCATGAGTCCTTTACGCCTATGGAATGAGTGTATAAGCTATAGCAAGCGAAGGCGTAAATGACTCCTGCTTTAGCAATTTCTCCTGCTATTCAAAAACGCTACCCGCGTCCATAAATACTTCTGCCACGGTGGGGTGGGCATGCACCGTGCGTGCCAGGTCATAAACCGTCCCTTCCAGTTCCATCAGCACTCCCGCCTCGGCAATTAAATCCGTGGCATTGGGTGCCACGATCTGTACTCCCAATACCTGTGAATAATTCGTTTCATATATCAACCGGATAAAGCCTTCAGATGTCCCTTCCGCCAGAGCTTTGCCATTGGCAGAGAAGGGAAACTCACTGATCTTGTACTCGATGCCTTTGGCCTTTAGTTCCTTTTCCGTAAGGCCAAGCTGGGCGATCTCGGGATCACTGTAGATATTTAAGGGATACTGATGATTTTCGTCGATACTCGCACGGCCATTGATGATATCTATAATCCTCACTGCCTGCGCCGAAGCCGCATGCGCCAGATAGCTTTTACCATTCACATCCCCAGCGGCAAAGATATTGGCATGATTAGTGCGATACTCGGTATCCGTGGCGATATAGCCATTGTGGGTAACTATCTTAGTATTGCTCTCGGGCAGAATAGCATCTCGCCACGAGCAATTGATCACGGCGTCAAAATCAAGCTCCGTACCACTGTGCATGATCATGGTATTATCGGTCTTAATCTCTTCGGCCCTGAGCACTGTGATTTTATCCTTCTTCAGCTTCTTTTGCACAAAGGCATTCAGATAGTCGTCCAGATCAGGGATGAGGGGATCGCGGGTGGCAATGATCATGGGCTTCCTATCCAATAGGCTGAAAAACTGTGCCATCTCAAAGGCTATCGCTCCGCCACCATAAATGATCGGCTTTTGGGGCAGCTCCGGAAGCTTGTAGAGGGCTTCGATGCCAATGGCCTGGGGCATGTCTTTTAGCTGAGCTGGTCGTGAACCCGTGGCAATAATTATGTTCTTGGTTTGGAAGATACGGTTATCGGCTTCCACCTCAGTGGGGGAGATGATCTTCGCTTCCGCTTTCAGATACTCCACCCCGTTTTTCTTCCACAGATATTCGATGCCCCGGCTGAGCTTGGAAATAACGCCACTACTGCGTTTTAAGGCATGCTGCCAGTCAAAGCCAAGTTTATCCACGTCAATCCCCGTAACGCCAAAATCACCCAGGGATTTCACGCGGTGATAGTTTTTAGCGCTCTCCAAAAGGGCTTTGCTGGGAATGCAGCCCCAATTCAGGCACATTCCGCCTATGTATTGTTTGTCGATCACCAAGGTTTTCAGGCCGCTCTGGCCGGCTTTGATGGCGGCCACATAGCCCGCGGGTCCGGCACCGATAACGATCAGATCATAATTCATGGCTTCCTCCTTCCATGGCAAGCATCAAAAGCGGTTCTTTAAGGTATTCCAGCACTTCGTTCAGGAAGCGTGCCACCACCCCACCATCCACAATGCGATGATCCACAGACATGGAAATGGGCAGAATCTTACCAATAGCCACCGCTCCGTCCTTCACCACCGGCTTTTCTGCCAGCTTGCCAATGCCAAAGATCGCCACCTGGGGATAGTTGATCACCGGCACGGCAAAGTAACCGCCGATGGAGCCATAACTGGTAATGGTAAAGGTGCCGTCCTTGAGGTCTGGCATAGTAAGCTTGCGCTCCTGGGCTTTGGCGGAAAGCTCGTTTAGTTCCTTTGCCAGTTGCACGAGGGACTTTTTATCAGCGTCCTTGATCACTGGCACTACGAGGCCGTCATCGGTGTCCACGGCAATGCCCATATTTACATAGTGTTTATAGATGATTTTATCACCTTCCATATCCAGCTCGGCATTGAGGATAGGATAATGCTTCAGGGCGATGCTGATGGCTTTGATGATAAAGGGTAGATAACTGAGGCGGATGCCGTCCTTTTCCAAACGTGCATTCAGCATGGCGCGGGCATTTACCATCGCGGTTACCTCCACCTCGTCCATCACGCTCATATGTGCAGCGTTTTGCTTGGAACGAAGCATGTTTTTGGCGATGGTTTTGCGGATCATGGACAGGGGTATTGATTCAATGCGCATTTCGCTGCCGGCTTCAGATTTCAAAGGCTTTACATCTGCAGCGCCCGGTTTATAGTTTTCTATGTCTTTGATAGTAACCCGATTGGCAGGGCCGGTGCCAACTACGCTATTAATATCTATACCCCGTTCTTTGGCCATGGCTCGCGCCACAGGCGTGGCAAGCACTTTGCGTGGTTTCTCGTCTTTAACTTCAATCGCAGCTTCCAGTCCTTCTCCACTGGAGGGTAAATATGCCCCATCTCCGGCTACTTCAATGGTGCCTACCACTCCAAAGCCTTTTTCTTCTACAACTTCCGCGGAAGGAGCCTTGATCTCTTGCTGTGCTTCGGCTTGGGCAGCTTCGCCATCCACGCCGGGGATATCGATCTCCACCAGGGCGTTACCCACTTTGATGGCTTCGCCAATGCCGCCAAAGCGCTGCGAAATAATCCCGCTTTTGGGCGAGGGAATATCCGTAACCACCTTATCCGTTTCCATCTTTACCAGTGGATCGCCGGAAGCAATGCTCTGCCCTTTTTCCACATACCACTCGATGACTTTGCCTTCTTCCAGGCCTTCACCAATATCGGGGAATTTAAACATATACTTCATCATTTCCTCCCTTAGAACCTGATCAGCTTTTCGATTTCATACATGATGCGCTGTGGAGTTATCATATAGTACTTTTCGCCCAGAGGCAGGGGAATCACGGTATCAAAACCCGTTAGCCGCGTGGGTGGAGCTTCCAGCGATAGAAAAGCTTCTTCATTGATAATGGAGATCAGTTCCGCAGCGGGTCCATAGCTTTGGGGAGCTTCCGTAACCACCAGCGCTCTGCCTGTTTTGCGCACCGAATTGCGTATCGTATCGCGATCTATCGGCCAGATCGTTCGCAGATCAATGAGTTCCACCGATATGCCCTTTTCCTTGGCCAGCACCATGGCTTTCTGAACCTCACGGATCATGGCGCCATAGGCAATCACGGTGATATCATCTCCGATGCTCACAATTTTGGCCTTGCCAATGGGGATGCTGTATTTTTCCTCCGGAACTTCCTGCTTGATAGCGCGATAGATGCGCTTGGGCTCCATATAGATCACCGGATCGGGATCTTCGATGGCCGCAATCAGCAAACCCTTGGCATCGTAAGGAGTGGAAGGGATCACTACTTTCAAGCCCGGGGTGTGCCCAAAATAGGCCTCAGGGCTTTCGGAATGATGCTCCAGCGCGTTTATCCCGCCCCCATAGGGAATCCGAATCACCACTGGTGCAGTGAATTTACCCCGGGTGCGATTACGGAATCGGGCAATGTGGGATAAGATTTGATTCATCGCCGGATAAACAAATCCGTCAAATTGCATTTCGATTATCGGTTTCATGCCTGCCAAGGCCATCCCCAATGCGCTTCCCGCGATGCCTGATTCTGCCAGCGGAGAATCGAATACCCGCGCTGCGCCATGCTTTTGCTGTAAACCTTCGGTTACGCGGAACACTCCGCCTTCCACACCAACGTCTTCACCAAAGGCTACTACGGATTTATCTTCACCCAGCTTGATATCCAGGGCGTCATTGATCGCTTGCACCATATTCATCACTTTCATTTGACACCTCCGCTGTTCAGGAAATTCAGGTAGTTGTTCTTCTGCCGGTTCAGTTCGTCAGGCAATTCCGCATACATATAGCCAAAAACATCATCCAGTGGGTAAGCCGCATGGTTTTCTGCCAGCTCGAACTCTGCGTCGATTTTCTTTTTATATTCCGCGATTAGAGCCTCATCTTTAGCAGTATCCCACAGCTTATTCGCCTCCACATAGGCCTTCAAGCGCTTCAAGGGATCGCTCTTTGCCCACAGTTCCTCTTCTTCCTTGGTGCGATAACGGGTGGGATCATCCGAGGTGGTATGCGCCCCAGTGCGGAAGGTTTTGGCCTCGATAAGGAAAGGTTTCTTCTCTTTAAATGCATATTCACGGGCATAGCTCAGCACTTCGTGCATGGCGAAGAAATCATTGCCATCCACCAGCACCGAGGCCACATTATAGGCGATGCCCTTTACTGCCAGATTGATGGAGCGTGTCTGCATCTTCAGCGGCACGGAAATGGCAAATTGATTATTCTGCACCACAAAGACCACCGGCGCATCCCACACGGCAGCAAAATTCAAGGCTTCATGAAAATCCCCTTCGGAAGTGCCGCCATCGCCCACATAGGCAAAAACTGCGGCTTCTTCTTCCGTGTAATTCATCGCATAGCCTACTCCTGCTGCATGTACCAGTTGCGAGGCAATGGGCACCGATATCGGCAACATGCGTTTTGCATCCATAAAGCGCGAACCATCTTCATTGCCCTTGAAATAGAGGAAGATTTCGCTCAGTTTCACACCCTTGGCCAACCACGCGCCCAATTCCCGGAACGCAGGTACCAGCCAGTCTTCCTCTTTTATCACCATTCCGGAGGCAATATGAATAGCTTCTTGCCCTAAGTTCGGGGGATAGGTGAACATCCGTCCCTGCCTTTGATAGCTAACCGCCATCATGTCTGCGGTGCGTTCAAAAAGCAGGTCTTTATAAGCCTGCACAATCTGGTCGTCGCTCAGCGAAGTTTTCCAATCATCGATGATAATCTTGCCATCATCATCCATCACCCGGTATATCTTGTTATCTATAGCTTTATATGAATCAAGGGTTTTACTGTTGAACATGGGTTACCACCTTGTTGTTTTTTTAATTACCTACTAAAACGATAGGCGATAACAACAGCTGCGCAAGTAGTATTTTTTATCTTATCTGGTTATTCTATCTGGCCATCCACAAGTTTCACAATTCTATCGGCACCTTCAGCCAATTGTGGATTATGGGTAACCAGGATAATGGTTATTCCATCCTTTTTGTTCAGGTCGTGCAGGATCGAAGCTATTTCATCGCTACGCTTGGAATCCAGGTTACCTGTCGGTTCGTCGGCAAGTAAAATCCTGGGTTTGTTCAGCATGGCTCTGGCAATGGCGACACGTTGCATTTCGCCACCGGACAGCTCTTTGGGTTGATGGTTCAAACGATGTTCCAAGCCCAGCCGGGTAGCCAGATCTAGTAAATCTTGCCTGCCAGGCTTTTTCTTGTTAAACGTGCCCGGCAGCAGAATGTTTTCTCTAACCGTGAGGGTGGGGATCAAATAGAATTTTTGGAAGATGTAGCCGTATAACTCACTGCGTAGTTTGGTAAGTTTTCTTTCTTTCATGCCGCCTGCTGCCGAGAAAACGGTTGTATCATTTACTATCAGTTCGCCGGCAGTGGGATTGTCCAAACAACCCAAGAGATGCAGCAATGTGGTTTTGCCCGAACCGGAGGGACCGATAAAAGACACAAATTGCCCTTCATGAATGTCCAGGCTTACTTTGTTTACTGCCAAGATCTTTTCAGAACCGCGGATATATGCCTTTTCCAAATCCATGGCGGTGATTAGCTTACTCATATTTCCCCCTCGGCATCGCGAATCGCCTCGATGGGTTTTACTCGTGCAGCCCTGAGGGCGGGATAGATGCCGCTTATCAAGCCGATGAGAGTGATGATGCCAATAGATTTCAGAACTAAAAGCAAGTCTATCTTGATCAATGATCCGCTCGGCGCATAGGGCATGATATAGCGAACCATGGTTTCGGTAACCGAGGCCAGAGCGAGCGACATCAGCGCTCCCACCAAGCCGCCCAGAATGCAGAGGATGATCGTCTCAAACCAGATCAAATGAAAGATATGCCAGGTGGTGGCGCCCATCGATTTCATAATGCCAATTTCCTGATAGCGTTCCAATACCGACATCAAGATGGTATTCATCACCCCAAACATGGCAATCAAAATGGCGATAATGGCTATGGACATCACCATGATTCTGGCGGTGGACACCAGATTGGAGATGGTATTCTTCACCTGGGCCATAGATACCACCTGCACATCGGGGATGCTGTAGAGTTTCTCTTCATAAGCAGTTATATCTATGTCTCGCTTCACTTTGATGCCGATGCTGGTGAGTTGATTTTGAATTCCAAAGAGCTCTTGAACTGCTTTATAGGGCATGAAGATGGTACCATCATCCTGAGTTCCGCTGCGCTGAAGGATTCCCACCACCTTCACCTCGATTTCTTTTTCCGGAATCAGCAGCAAGTCTCCCACTTCGCGCTGTTCCAATTCTGCCACTTCATAGCCCAGCACCGCTTCCCGTGCATGGCTATCGGTGAACCAGGCGCCCTGAGTGAATTGCAAATATGGCTTCATGGCCGGATAAGTGAAGGGATCAATCCCCAAATAGGCTACAAATCCACCTTCTTCGCCCTTATTGATATCAAAGGCGGTTTGCATCAGCATGGGGGAAAGCTTGTCCACAGCAGTGTCTGCCTTCAGGCTGTCCAAAGTGCTTTCTGGCATATAACGTAAGCTTTGGCTTCCTTGCAGCATCAGGGTAGCTGCCTCGTAGGGGCAACCCTTGGCAGTTAGAAGTATCTGAAAGCCCAGATTGTCAATATCCTTATTCAGCGAATTCTCATAGCCACGATTGAATCCGAACAGACTCACTAACACCCAGGCAGATAGAGAGATGCCCAGAATGGTAAGAAGACTGCGGATTTTTTTGCGGCGGAGGTTTTTATAAGCTATGCCTGTAATACTTGGCATCGTGTTTCTCCTTGTTTCATTTCTTGTGGTAAACAAACATGTCCATCAGGATCAGGTTTTTCTTCACAGCTCTGAGGATGGCCAGAAAGTCCACACTGCCTTTAGAAACTGGATTCTTGATGGCTGCGGCTTTGCCACTTCCGCTTCCAGTTTTGATATTCAGCGTAGCAAAATCAGCTAACTGCAATCCCTTGAATTGAGCTCCAAAACTGGCATTTTTATACTTGGCACCCTGCTTGGAGGATAGCTTCTGAATATAGAATGCGCTTATCGTCCCTTTGGCATCCAGCGCCAAAAATACTTGCAAGCCACCATATTCACCTTTTTGATTCACACCGTGAATATAGCCAAGCAGACTTTTTCCCTTGTAGATCGTATATAGAGTATAGGGCACATCCACCTGTTCGTACAAACCGGTGAATTTATCTCCCAAACGTTTTTCCACTTCTGCCAGGGCTGTTTTGCCCCCGATTTTGGTGAGGCTCATATAGCTCGTTTTGTATCCCGTGGATTGAGGGAAGAGCCTTTTAACGTCCGCATCGGGGTCATTCAAATCACAGCCGGTGGCTGCAAATGCCACCACTGGGATCAACCCCATGATCATGAATAATAGTCTTCTTAGCATTTTTCCTCCTACTGGGAAAACGGCTTGTATAAATAGATTTGGGCTACAATGCGCCAATTCTCATTCTGTACATGGTAATCTGCCATGGTTCTGAGAGTGATATCGGGCGAAATTTGGTACGCCACGGCTGCAGCATAGTTCGTGATATCCTTCTTTACCTGACGGCTGTGGAGTATCTGGCCTTCCAGCTTCAGCTTGTCCTCTTCCATCAAGTTTATCGTACCCCTAAGCAAGGCTGCATAGGCAGGTTCATGATAGAATTCACCTGCCAGAAGATCAGTTTTCAGCTCATAGTTTCTGTAGCGTATCGAACCATCCAGTCCCCCATAGCTCATATTGTGCAGGATGTATTCTCCTGTCTGGCCATCAGGATGCCCCAGGGTGTAGCCCATAGCTTCCAAAACCTTGCCCTGTGCTGCTGATATTCCCATATTATAGTTGCTTTTATTGAAGTTACCTATTCCCAGCCTGCTTGCCAGCAAGTAATTCCCCTTTTCGTTATATATCCTCATCCCGGAGCCATTGGTAATGGAAATGGCCGGCTTCAACAAGCCATAATCCTTTTCTGCGCCTATGCCCCAATCACGATCATAGGTAAAAACCTTGGCTGTCATGTCAGATAATAGGGCGGCGTGATTATCGAGGCTGTAGCTAAGCCCCGTTGCGGGTTTGTTACTGCCGATCCAAATATCCACAGGCTCAGTTTTCAGCTTGAAATACGCATTATAGAGCTGCGAGGCAAAGCGTGGCTTCTGGTCATTTTGGTAGGCAACGCGATATTGCAACGCCAATAATCCCCAATCGCCATATTCACTGCCGAAGCGTTTGATCAGGTCAAAACCCAGGGAAGGCTTTTGCATGGCATGGTGCGGATGGTGTGAATACCACTGCAAGTCCTCCGCTTCGTTATCATATGCTCCCACCATCTGCGCTTCCCAAAAGAGCAGCGTATTTTCAGCCCCGAGGGGAAGGATGAGCAGCAGCAGGACGAGGGCAAAGCATCCTTTACTTAAGGGCACAGCTCCGCCTGCACCCCTTGGGGAGCCTTTTCTGCGTGTCATTTTACTTACCTCAGCTTAGATTTTAGTTTGAATCAGTCCGGTGAACATGTGTTTGGAGTTCTTGGAAACTTTCAGCTCTATCTCCCAATCTCCCAGCATCATAAAATTCACATCGATCACATGGCTTTTCTTTTTATTCAGCTTCATCACCCGATCTCCGGTATCATGCGAGCCGCGCATCGAGGGCATATAGGCGTTGGCCGTAACCGTGAAATCATCACTACGTTTACTATCCTTTTTGCGATAGATATCCACAAACAGCACCGCCATCCCAATCTTGGGCTTCTTTTGCCATGAATACACCAGATAGTATTCGCTATTGATATCGTGCCGTTTTTCAGCTCTCAATACCAGAGCCGGTTTATCCTTTTTGGAAACATTGGTTTTAGTATTGCTGGCTTCGCAATTTCCACAATGCTGACTGAAGAGGGGGAGTCCCAGAAACAGGACGATGAGGGCGATATAGAATCTTTTCATTTTATTCTCCTAGTTTTTCATAAGTCTTTTGATGGTGGCCTGCAGTTCGTCCATAATCTCGTCCGAGCCGGAGCGAATCTGCTCCAGAATGCAGGTATTAAGGTGCGCTTTAAAGAGCATTTCTGCCACGGAGCCCAGGGCACTGCGAACGGCGGAGATTTGGGTGAGCACATCATCGCAATATTGATCATCCGCGATCATCTTGCTAATGCCTGCTATTTGCCCTTCGATCCTCTTCAGCCGGTTTTGCAGTTTCCGCTTGGTCTCATCTTCATGATGAGACTTGCGGGCCATGTGGCACTGTCTTTTTTCCATTGGAACCTCTGTTATTTCAATATACCCCTGGGGGGTATTACTATGATAAGCAAGAATAGGGGCAAAGCAAAATAAAAATGATGATAAGGCAAAAAAAGGGAGCAATGGATATCCTCCGCTTCTCCCTATAGCTATGTACGACAAGCTCTTAAGCTATACTATCAATTCTATTTCATCATCGTCATTTTTGCTGTTACGGTGTATCTACCATAGTTTATCCGGTAAACATAGATACCGCTACCCACTTCCTTACCTTCCATATCCGTGCCATCCCATTCAAGTTCGTAAAGGCCTTTGCCATTTACGCTTATTCTCTTCACGCAAACCAATTGTCCTTTCAGATTGTATATTCTCAGCTCCGCATCTTCGTGCAGGTCTTCCAAAACCTCAAAGCGGATCGTAGTGCTCGGATTGAATGGATTGGGGATATTGGGGAGCAGTTTGATGGCTGCTGGGGGAGTTTCTTCATGCTCATCGATCACTTCAATAGGCGGATCAGAGGAGAAACTGGTAAAAACGCATACCACGCCAAAATCGATACTTAGATCTATAATCTGCTGTCTCAGGGCAATAGCCTCCGGAGAAGTAGGATAGTAAGAGTAGTATTCTACCACCATTTGGTCAATTCTGGCAGCAGCCCACACCTTGGGTACAAAACTATTCGTGGAATCCGCCACATCAAGCAGGTTATAGTTGTAAGTGTAGTTATAGGGTATACCGCTATGGTGGCCACTAACAGCTATGTTTAGATTTTGGGGAGTATTATAGCGTCCCACCAGGCGATATTGCATGCCACCATATATAGCTGGGAAGGGATAGGGCAATACATCAGATACAGAGCCTGCAGGTGTTACTGATAGCACCGGGCTGCCCAAAATGGGATTGCGCATCTCATCATAGAAAGTGGAGATGGTATTCACTATTTCTGAGCTTTCCAAAAATACTGCCGCACCATGATGATTTTGAGCCAGCGATGAAAGAAGCTGGTAATGCACTTCCGAGCCAACTCCAAAACAGTGGATTATGGGGTCTGTATAGCTATTGGCGATCTGCGCATTGATATTGTTGATTATTTGATACGGATCCGTTACGCCCACGGTGGGCTGACCATCCGAGAGCAACAAAATACAGTTTCTTATTCCAACAGTTTCGGGAACAAATTGGGATATTGCCCTTTGCATGCCTCCATAGAGATTTGTTCCATTCAAACTGGGCATCTGGTAATTGTTTATATAGGCGATCGCCGCAGCTCTGTTATTTTCTGTATTGGCATGCAGCGAAGTCCAGAGGGGGCGTACCAGATGATCAAAGAGGATCACATTGAACATGTCATTATTCTGCAAATGATTTATAACGTAGCAAGCTGCAGCTTTGGCGTTAATCAGTCTGCTCTCATAAGACATACTTCCCGACACATCGATCACGATATTCAGCCTTGCAGTAAAAAGTGTATCTGCCGGCAGATTCTCCTCTTCCAGGGAGTATAGAAAAAATCCCGGGGCACCATCATCTGGCGCTTCATTCAGAAGAGTGCTCAATCCCCATGAAGAGAGTATCTCTGTGGAAAGCAGCAGCACACAACGGTAGTTATCCCCTGCTGCACCATTTATCCTTGTAAAACTGCCGTGGGCGGTATGCTCTGTGTGGCTTATTTGGGCAGGAATATCCAGAATGTCAAAATCTTCAATCTCTTTATCTGAATACACGTTTATACTAAGGCTTTGTGCATACACCGGCGATTGCTGGATGCGCCTGTAATCATTTTTCAGATTAAGGGTAATGCTGCCAAAATTGTAGTTCAGCAATTGAACATAGGTTATTTCCATGGTTACTTCTTCGGAAGTGTGAAGCGAATCTGGCAGATCGAAAACCAAAGGCATTAATTGCATATAGATGATGTAATCGTCCGGGAAATTCGTTGGCCCTCCTCCGGGATTGGGCGGTAAGCCGACTATCGAAGCCTCGTTCCAGTGTGGGCCATAATTCCAGCGCAGCTTTGTGGCACTGGCACCACGGGGAAGGGGAAAATAGTAGCGCGGGAAAAACAAGCCATTTGACAGATTGCTAAAAGTTTCTGTTACTTTCACTTCTGCCACCTGGTTGGTAACTTCCACCTCATATCTACAGGAATCAAGGTGTGCGGGTTGATACAGCGAATTATGGATATTTAGCATCACTCCTACCGCATTAAGAAAAAACACTGCACCGATGAAGCAGCAAGATAAGATAAGTTTCTTCATTTCATCCTCCCATGGAGCCTGATATATTGATTCATACTAGTCTCGCAAAATCAAATATCGTAATAAAGCTATTTTTGTTCCAATATTTAGATATTCTCTGCTTTATCCCTGCTAAGATATCCCCCAGGGAACATTTTGTATATCATAGCCATATCCCCAGGCAAAAAATGAAAAATACATCCCAACATCACCGGAAGTAAGCATTAGGCCACCATCTGCTTTTTGGCTATTGACAAATGCAGGCCCCTAAAAAAAACGTAGCCACAGAGGAAAGAAAAACTACACTATGAATAGCAGAAATATCCACATCATGTCCGAAATGCCTGTAACCAGGGCGATCATTCACATGGCGATTCCCAGCGTACTAAGCATGCTAGTGAATATCATATATAATCTCACCGATACTTTTTTCATCGGCAAACTGAACGATCCTGTGCAAGTGGCCGCAGTATCGGTGTCCCTGCCCCTATTCACATTACAGATGGCCATTGCGGGAATCTTTGGCATTGGTGGCGGCAGCTATGTATCACGGCTTCTGGGCAAAAAAGATTATGCTCTGGCCCGCGAAACCACCACCACCGCGCTCTTCAGCTCCCTGGTGGCATCAGTTGTGATGGGGATAATAGGGATCATCTCCATTCCGGCATTCTTGAAGGCAGTAAATGCCAGTGCTCTCACCGCAGTTTATGCCCGCCAATATATGCTTTATATTCTTCTTGGCACTCCCTTTGTGCTGCTTAAATTCACCATGGTGCAGCTAATCCGTGCGGAAGGTGCAGCCAAACAAGCCATGTATGGACTATTTATCGGCACCGGGGTAAACATCATCTTGGATCCCCTCTTCATCTTTGTATTCAAAATGGGCGTAACCGGTGCAGCCATCGCCACGGTGATCGGCCAGGGCATGGGGATGCTGTATTACTTCTATTTTTATGCCAGGTGCCATAGCATGGCCTGTCCCTCGCTGAAGTTTCTGCATCTGCGCAAGGTGATTTACAAAGAAACTCTGCTGATTGGCATCCCTGCCTCTCTGGGACAGGTGATGATGAGTATCGGCAATATTATATCCTTCAATCTTGCCTCGGCCTATGGTGATATCGCTGTAGCGGCTATGGGAGTAGTTTCCAGAGTATTCTCCATCCCTATCTTTGTCTTCATTGGCATCTCCATCGGCATGCAGCCCCTGGTGGGCTACAATTACGGTGCAGCAAATTATCCCCGTATGAAACGCATTATCCGCACTTCTGCTACCATCTCGCTATATATGGGAGCTGCTTTTACGCTGCTTTTTGCCCTATTTCCGGAGCAACTGGTGGCTACTTTCATAAAGGATAGGGCGCTGGTGGCATTGGGTGCCCAGATATTGGAAGCATACGTATTTGCCATTCCCTCCGCTGCTGTGGGCATGATCTTCATGAGCAGCCTGCAAGCCATGGGCAAGGCTTTACCGGCTTTGATAGTTTCTCTGTCCAGGCAGGGAATAATCTACATCCCCGCGATTGTTATTCTGAACAAACTCTTTGGCTTCACAGGAATTATCTATGCCATGCCCCTGGCGGATATCCTTACCACCATGATCTCGGGAACCTTGCTGTTTATCATCCTTTGGAAGCTGAAGCATCACCAGCCCATGATCGTGGAGGAACCAATTCCCATCCCCGTGGAACCCGTGGCGTAGCTGCATCGCTATCTTCCCGTAGAGGTGGCTTCCAGCCTTTCATATCTATTCCTTATTCAGAAGACGCCCATGCGATCCCCATGCAACTCCCCGGGAATCGCATGGGCGTCGCATGGAAAATGTTTATTAATCATCACATTACTAGATTTAGCCGTTACTAATACTGGGATGCGTTAGTTCCTCGTAAATGAATAATGAGAAAACCAGGCCCTTTATGGGCGAAAGGTGCATAACGAGGGCGCGTAGCCCCTCGTAAATATGTAAGCCCCTCGTACCAAGGCGTAACCCCAATACTAGCCCTTTATGGGCGAAAGGTGCATAGCGAGGGTGCGTAAGCCCCTCGTAAAAAGGCGTAACACAAGCATTAGCCCTTTACGGGCGACACCCCTTAAATCGTACTTGACGTAAATGATCATCATCAAAGCATTGCAAAATATCTAATCAGGGAGGAAACATCAAATGCCTTCTTCATTTTGTCATCTCGCAGTGCATGTAATTTTCACCACAAAAGACCATCGAACATGTTTAAAAAGGCCCTTTGGGAATTCAATGCATGCCTATCTGAATGGAATAATCACCAATATCGGGGGGATAACCCTGGCAATAGGCGGTATCGAAGATCACGTACATATCCTGTGTTTGATGCCCAAAGATCTCAGCATAGGCGAATTCATGGCCAAGATAAAGGCAAATTCCAGTAAGTGGTTTCGTGAAAAGCATTTTCCAGATTTTCATTGGCAAGATGGATATGCCGCATTTTCCGTTAGTAGATCGAATATTAGCAAAGTGCAGAAATACATAGAAAACCAGGATGAACACCATCATAATACCAGCACCATACAGGAATTTGAGGCATTGCTCGCCAAACATCAATACCCTGCGAAGGATTAGGTGTCGCCCGTAAAGGGCTAATGTTTGTGTTACGCCTTTTATCTAGGCATATACACATTTACGAGGGGCTTACACCCCTCGCTATGCACGTTTCGCCCATAAAGGGCTAGTCCATTTTCTTAATGCTCTTACGAGGGACTTACGCACCCTCGCTATGTACCTTTCGCCCCAGGGGGCTTTGGCACTTTCATTGCCCCATCACCCCAGCACTCCAGCACCCCAGCACTCCAGCACTCCATCACCCTTTTTCAGATTTTCCTTGACGTTAAAGCTCTATTTTAAAGCTTGCTTGTAGTTAGATAATTACATACAAATAAAAGGAGATTCAGAAATGAAACGCAAAGTCATCATTATGGGCGCTGCGGGACGGGACTTCCACAATTTCAACGTCTTTTTCCGCGATAATAAAGATTATGAGGTGGTTGCTTTTACCGCCACTCAGATCCCCGGAATCGACGATAAGAAGTATCCTGCCGCTCTGGCCGGAAAGCTTTATCCCAAGGGCATTGAAATCCACCCCGAAAGTGAGCTGAAAGACCTGATCCTGAAGAACAACGTGGATCTGGTGGTGTTTGCTTATAGCGATCAACCTCACGAAGTGGTGATGAACAAGGCTTCCCTGGTTAATGCCGTGGGTGCCGATTTCATGCTGATGGGTGCCAAGAATACCACCGTTAAAACCACCAAGCCTTTAGTTACCATCTGCGCTGTGCGTACCGGTTGTGGCAAAAGCCAGACCACTCGTGCGGTAGTGAGAGCCCTGAAGGCCAAAGGATTGAAGGTTGTTTCCATCCGCCATCCCATGCCTTATGGTGACCTCGTGAAGCAAAAAGTGCAGCGATATGCAGAGCTTGCTGACCTCAAGAAGCACAAATGCACCATCGAAGAGATGGAAGAATATGAGCCGCACATCATGATGGGCAGCGTTATTTATGCCGGCGTGGATTACGAAGCCATCGTCCGTGAAGCAGAAAAAGAAGCCGACGTGATCATTTGGGACGGCGGCAACAATGACATTCCTTTCTACACCTCCGATAACGAACTGAAAATCGTAGTGGTTGATCCGCACCGTCCCGGCGACGAGATCAGCTATTACCCCGGCGAAACCAATGTGCACATGGCGGACGTGATCGTGATCAACAAGATTGACAGTGCCGATCTGGATGACATCAATGAAGTTCGTGCCAATGTCCGCGCCCTTAATCCCACCGCACAGATCATCGAAGCTGCCTCACCGCTCTTTGTGGATCATCCCGAAATGATTTTGGGCAAGAATGTGCTGGTAGTGGAAGATGGCCCCACCCTTACGCATGGCGAAATGACCTATGGTGCCGGGGTGGTTGCCGCTGAAAAGTATGGCTGTGCCGACCTTGTGGATCCCCGTGAATGGGCAGTTGGCGAGATGGCGGAAACTTTTGAAAAGTATCCCGAAATCGGCGTTCTGCTTCCTGCCATGGGTTACAGCCCTCAGCAGATCAAGGACATGGAAAAGACCATCAACGCCACCAAATGCGACTCTGTGGTGATCGCCACTCCTATCGACCTGCGTCGCCTCATCAAGATCAAACAGCCTGCCTGCCAGGTGCAATATGAGCTTCAAGAGATCGGCGTGCCCACCATTGCCGACGTCTTAAAGAAATTCGACAAAAAGAAAAAGAAATAACCAAGCATATAGGGAGGTGGCATTCCCACCTCCCAACCCTTTACCCGCAACAAAGTTAATTCTCTTATCATAAAGGAGGATTAACTTTGCTGCTCTTTTGGGGCAAAACTTAGAAATACCGAGGATATAGAAATGACGAAAACCGCAGTTTTAGCTTTGGGCGGCAATGCCATCATCAAAGCTGGTGAGAAGGGAACCATAGCCCAGCAATTTGCCAATACGCGTGATTCTTTGGGCGGAATAGTGGAACTGATAAAGCAGGGTTATCACCTCAGTATCACCCATGGTAACGGACCTCAGGTAGGCAATCTGCTGCGCCAACAGGAAGCCGGAGAGAAAGAAGGCATCGCTGCTTTGCCCTTGGGCGTATTAAACGCCGCCACGGAAGGCACCATGGGCTATATGATAGAACAAAGCCTTCAAAACAAGCTGCTGCTAAGCGGTATCAAAAAGCAAGTGATCACCATTGTCAGCCAGGTGGTGGTAGATAAAAATGATCCCAGCATGCTGAATCCCACCAAGTTTGTGGGAAGCACCTATTACACTGCAGAACAAGCGGATGAGCTGAAGCAAAGCCTGGGCTGGACCTTGAAGGAAGACAGCGGCAAGGGATATCGCCGCGTGGTGCCATCCCCTTTGCCAAAGCAGATTATTCCGGGCCAAACTATCAAAGAACTGGTGAATAGGGGAGAGGTGGTAATCGCAGTTGGCGGTGGCGGTATTCCCATTTACATAGAAGACAATGGCACCTATGAAGGCGTGGATGCAGTTATCGACAAAGACTTTGCCTCCGCTTTATTGGCCTATGAAATCGGTGCTGACCTCTTTGTAATCCTCACCGGTGTGGAAAAAGTAGCCATCAATTACGGCAAGGAGAATCAGCAAAACTTGGACACCATGACCATCGCCGAAGCAAAACAGCATTATGAGGACAAGCAATTCCCCGCGGGCAGCATGGGCCCAAAGATAAAGGCGGCCATCGACTTTTTGGAACGTGGGGGCAAGGAAGTGCTGATCACCTCAATCGAGCGCATCGTGGAAGCCTTTGAGGGCAAAACCGGCACCAGAATCGTCCGCTGATATAAACAAGAAGGATTAATGAAATATCCACTACTAATCATAACCATGCTCCTGTTATTCATTTCTGCCTGCAGCACGCATCAAACCCAGGTTCCCGAAACAGGCAAAATGCCGCTTAGCATCAATCTGGAACCTGCCGCATTGCATGGTTTGAACGTTACTTTGGTTACGGTAACTATCACCAAGGGCGATTTCACGCAGCAAATGGATTTACCTATTACAGGGAATATGGCCTCGGGCACCTTCATGAATCTGGAGCTGGGCACCTATGCCATAGACGTAAGCGTATATGAAGATAACACTCTTATTGCCACGGGTTCAGGCACAGGCACGGTTGTCCCCGGGGAGAATAGCACAGTTTACATTACGCTGCATTTTGTTCCCGGAGGGTTGGAAGTTGTAGTAAACTGGGGATTGCCATATGAAGAAAGCCGCCGGGTGCTGATGATTGGTAATAGCTTCACCTATTTCAACGGTGGAGTGAATGCGCATCTGCAGTCGCTGGTGAGTAGCGTTCATCCGGAGTGGAATACAGTGATTAGTGCCATCACCGCCGGAGGTTACCGATTGGAAGATCATTATGGTGATGTTCCCACTATGAATACCATTGCCACCGGCAACTGGGATCTGGTGATTCTGCAAGAGCAAAGCAGCCGTCCCGTGAATGATCCCCAAAGGTTTTACCAGTATGCCACCCTGCTGAATGAGGCTATTACCCAATCCGGGGCATTAACTGGCTTTTACATGACCTGGGCTTATCAAAACACTCCCATAATGTACGAGCCCCTCCGCGATGCTTACAACTACATCGGAGCCTATCTGGATGCCCTGGTATTGCCCGCAGGCGTTGCATTTCACACCAATGACCTAATGCCTGATCCCATCATTCTGTATGATACCGATGCTCAGCATCCCAATATCAATGGCACTTATCTGGTTTCATGCCTGATGCTGGCGGGGATTTGGAACATCAATCCCACGGGCAATGCCTATATTCCTGCGGGAATGGATGCCACTACTGCTTCCACCCTGCAGCAGATCGCCTGGGTAACCATTTTGGAACAAAACAAAGCCAGAAACACCATGAAAGCACAGTGGCTGGAAAACACTCCTTACATTAATATCACAAATAGCTTTGGCAGCTTCACGGAACCTCCTTTGTCCTTAGCCCAATAGCAGCACTTTTTTCTCTTCATCCATATAGTTTGCAGGTAATACCTCCATCGCTCGTATAGTGTTTAGAAGCCTAAGCCTAAAG
>CAZSST010000009.1:11049-13039 GCA_964609575.1 uncultured Candidatus Cloacimonas sp. | reverse complement strand
AAAATGAATGCGAAAGTTATTATTACCGTGTGCCTGCTCCTTGCAATCGGACTGCTGAAGTCGGATCAATCCTACGGAAGCTACGAATTTGCGATGAATGCCACCAATGCCCCCGATGACGATTATTACGATCCGGAGGTATATTATGCCGACGCTTACGATGCAGATTCTGATTACCAGGTACCTCCCGATGATGCCAAACACTACGAGATGGATATCATGTATGGCGCCTTCAAGATCATCACCAAGCCCAAGGGTGCCGACATCAATCTCTACGATTCAGACCTGTATCTAAGCACCTCACCCAGTCCCGTGTATCCTGTTATCATGGATGAGAGTATGGAGCTGAGAGAGGGGATACCCGGCAGGACAATAACGCTGATGATCACCAAAGAGGGCTACAAACCGATGAAAAAGGATATCTTTGTGCCCTTCCTGTACCAAAGCCAGGAACGTGCCTTAAACAATCCCACCGTGTTCAAGTTTGACCTGAAGCGTGATTATGACCGCAGCAATGTTTCCATTTGCTTCTACTATTCCTATGCCAATCGCCACCATCGGCATCGCCAGCATCATCATTGGTTTGGCGCACCTTCACATTTCCCCTGGTGCCCTCCCGGATTTATAGGCTGGTATTATCCTCCTCGGCCTCCGCATTATCAAGGCCCGCACTATGGCTGTGGATATTGGACTCCCAATCCTCCTCCTCCACCTCATCATGGCGACGGTCATCATGGCGGTGGACAGAATCCTCCCAATGGACCCTGGGACGGTGGCACCGGCAGCCATGGCGATTATCCTCCCCATCATAACATGCCTTTCCCTCCGCCCGTGGGTAATGGCCAAACCAATCCTTCCAGTGGCAATATTGGCAGTACCAAACCAGTGGTAACTCCCGAAAATCACAGTAGTAGCCAGGTGATTCATGCCAAGCCGGATTTTGGTACAAAACCCGATGGCGGCGTAGGAAGCAGCAATGTGGCACGTTCTTCCGCTCAGATTCAACAGACGGTTACCGTGAAACCCAATTCGCCTTCCAAGCCTCTTCCCCAAAGTATTGGCAGCAGCAGCACGGTTCAAAAACCCCAAACTTCCAAGCCAAATAGCGGAAACCCCCAAGGCTCATACCAGGAAAAACCCAAACCCCAAGAGAAACCGCAACCCTCGTATAACGTGAAGCCACAGCCAAAACCCGAACGGGATACCCCCAAACCCACGATTAAGGAAACCCCAAAGCCTAAGCCAGCCAAAGATGAGAACCTTAGCAAGCCTAAACCACAGCAGGAACATAAGCCCACCCGCCCTGCCCAAAAAGAAAAAGAGAACCTTTCCAAACCAAAGCCCAAGCCCCAGACTGACGATGAAGAAACCAAACCCAAAGAGGATAATAACAACAAGACCTTAAAATTCGTAAAAGCCTAAGCACATATTACAACCGGCAGTCTTGATGATGCTATCTCAGATGATTGCCGGTTTTCTTTTAGGGCTGCGCTAATCGTGAAGAAATGGTTGATATAGCCCGCAGTGGGAAGATGCATAGTGAGGGAGCGTAGGCCCCTCGCTATGAGGATATAGCAATATCCCTCTTTACACCCCTGTATGATGTCTGTATTCCATCGCTTAGCCCCCTCCAAATAAATTCTCAGCCGATTATCAAGGGGCAGAAGGGCTTACAGCTATAGGGGTAAGTAGTGGAGGTTTCCATACCGCCATTTGGGTTAACGGGTTAGTGGGTTAACGGGTTAGTGGGTTAACGGGTTAGTGGGTTAACGGGTTGGTAGTTAAGAGTTAAAAGTTAGGGAGTTAACGGGTTAGCGGGTTAACACCCGCCGTGGTGGGTTAAAGGGTTACAGGAAATATTATGGATTATTAGTTGAGTGCCGTAGGCACGGTACTTTAGATAGATATGTGTATGAAAGAAAGAGGGTTGAGTGCCGTAGGCACGGTATTTTAGATAGATGTGTGTATGATAGAAAAAGGGATGAGTGCC
>CAZSST010000009.1:0-10949 GCA_964609575.1 uncultured Candidatus Cloacimonas sp. | reverse complement strand
CGTAGGCACGGTATTTTAGATAGATGTGTGTATGATAGAAAAAGGGATGAGTGCCGTAGGCACGGTATTTTAGATAGATGTGTGTATGATAGAAAAAGGGATGAGTGCCATAGGCACGATATTTTAGATAGCATGCCTTCCCTACGGGACTAGGGGAGGTTAATATGACGCGTTTGTGCTATCTAAAATACCGTCCCTACGGGACTCGATAACATTATTAAGAATATGAAGCGTGCAATATGGTATTTGTGGAGTCGATTTGGCCTTCCCTTGCTAAAATTGTATCTTCTTGTTTCGAGGCCAAATGGACTACACAGGGATTATGGTGGATTTACTGTAGTCCATGCCGCCTAAAGCCTGAAAAACAAGCTTGGGATATGGTTTGGCGGCATCGACTCCAGCATTGCGGCACCTAACTTCTAACGTCTAACTTCTAACCCGTTAACCCGTTAACCAAAATGGCGGTTCGGAAACCGCCAATACGCTGTATTATCTTTTAGGAAGTTTGAGCGCTAATCCCTGCTTGCAAGGCACGAAGATTGGCTTCCACGATCTGCTCGCCTTTGGCGGCAAAGATAGCGCGGATGGCAGTTTCGATCTCCTCGGAGCTAAATCCCAGATGTTCAATCGCCGCGCCCAACACCACGATATTCATGCTACGGCTGGCTTTTATTTCCTTGGCGATGGTATCGGCATCGAAGAGCACATGATTAGCTATCTTCTTTATTTCAATATAGATATCATCTTCCAAGGGGTAATTTGGGATGTTTTTAAAGGGATTGGCATTGGTGATGATCCAGCCATCTTTATGCAAGTAGGGCAGATAGCGCAGGGCTTCCATGGGCTCCACGGAAAGAATCATGTCTGCTCCGCCCAAGGGGATGAGATCGCTGTGGATGGTTTCATCCGAAAGGCGCAGATGCGATTGCACATCGCCGCCACGCTGGCTCATGCCGTGCACTTCGGCTTGTTTGAGGTTCCAACCGCGGTTCAGAGCTGCGGTGCCGATGATGGTGGCAATGGTGAGTATTCCCTGTCCACCCACTCCGGCCAGAATTATATCCTTTTTCATGCGGGCACCTCCATTTTATTCTTGCGCTTCAGGATCTGTACGCATTCGCGCTTGGGAATGATCACGGAAACTCCTTCGTAGGCAATCTCTTCGCGATAGATTTGCAACATCTCATCCCAGTTCTTTTTGAGGGGCACAAAGCTGCGGATATGCTCTTTGGCCACGCCCAAACCCAGGCAAATCTCTTCCAGCTTGCCAAAGGCAGTGTAGTCTTGTCCGCCGGTCATACCCGTGGTGCTATTATCCAGAATCACGATCACCACATTAGACTTGTCGAAAAGGCAATCGAGCAAGCCAGTGATGCCCGAATGCGTGAAGGTGCTGTCACCAATCACCGCAATGGCAGGGAAGAGTCCGCTATCCGCAGCGCCTTTGGCCATGGTGATGGAAGCGCCCATATCCACGCAGGAATTGATGGCATTGTAGGGCGGCATGAAGCCGAGGGTGTAGCAGCCGATGTCGCTGAACACATGGCCACGGCCGTATTCCTTCATCACTTCCGCCAGGGCCAGATAGCTATCGGCATGGGGACAACCCACACAAAGCGCAGGCGGACGGCCAGCGACTACTTCCGGAACGTCAGTGCCATACGAATTGGGAAGTCCAAGAGCCACAGCAACTTTATTGGGGTTAAGCTCGCCATCGCGGGAGAGGGTGCCATCGAGGCGGCCATGAATAGGCTTGGTGCCTTTGAAGGCAGCGCCTTTGATGCTATCTTCCATGATGGGCATACCTTCTTCCAGAATCACGAGGCTGTCGCAGTTGTCATAAAGCTGGTGCACGCTTTCCAGAGGCAGGGGATAATGGCATACTTTAAGCACGGGATAGGGGATGGGCTGGGAGCCATAAACCTCGCGCAGATAGTTATAGGCCAGCCCCGTGGCGATGATGCCCTTGCTTTTGTCGGGAGCATCGAGAGAGAGGCTATTGAAGGGAGAGGCCTCGGCTTCGGCAAGGAACCTATCCTGCAGACTGATGAGGTTTTTATACTTCTTTCGGGCAATGGCGGGAAGCAGCATGAATTGGAAAAGGTCTTCGGGCTTGCTCATGGGATTTTGGGGCAATAGCTGCCTGCGCTGAACCCCGGCACGTGAATGCGAAAGACGTGTGGTGAGGCGAATCAGCACCGGAATGTGATACTTTTCCGAAAGCTCAAAGCCAAAGAACGCCATGTCGTAGCATTCCTGCTGATTGGAGGGTTCTAATACAGGGATCATGGCGAATTTGCCATAATAGCGCGTATCTTGCTCATTCTGCGAGGAATGCATGGAAGGATCGTCTGCCACCGTGATCAGCAAGCCGCCATGAGCACCTGTGTAAGCTGAATTCATGAAGGGATCGGCGGCCACGTTCAAGCCCACATGCTTCATGGTTACCATGGTGCGTTTGCCGGCATAGCTCATGCCAATGGCGGTTTCGAGGGCGGTTTTTTCGTTGGAACTCCAGGTGCGGTGCACATTGCTTGCCGCTGCCTGTTTGGATTTTTGGACGTATTCGATGATCTCGGTGGAGGGTGTGCCAGGATAGCCGTAGAATCCAGAGATTCCTGCGTCAAGTGCACCCTGCGCCAAGGCTTCGTCGCCCAGGAGCATAAGTTTCTCCATATTATCTATCTCCTTTTTTTAGTTTATCTGTCATAAAAGGGCTTGTTTCTAATTCTGTAACAGCTCTGGGTTCTGTCAAGCAAAATAGCTGCTGATCTTGTTGAGATGCGTGGGAATGTCGATGTGCTGAGGGCACTTGGGCAGGCAGGCACCGCACTGGGTGCACTTGTCAGCTCGGTTGGCTTCGGGGATAAACCACCGATATTCCTGGGCTCCACGGGCTTGATTATCGAACATGATCGCTTCATTATAGGTGCCCAGATTGGCAGGAATGGCCACGCCAAAGGGACAGGGCATGCAATAGCGGCATTCGCTGCAAGGGATGGGAATGCGCTTCAGATACTCGCGTCGGACGAATTTATAGGTATTCAGTTCTTTGTCGCTGAGCTCATCTGCCAGGAATCTATCGGCCAGGGCGATGTTTTGCTTCAGTTGCTCCATATTGCTCATGCCGCTTAGCAGAACCGTGCTACCCTTTAGATTCCACACCCAGCGCAGCGCCAGCTCCAGGGGACTAAGGCCGCCGCCTTTCTTTTTCCACAGCGCTTTGATCTCCGGGGGAAGAGGATGCACCAGTTTGCCGCCGCGTAGGGGTTCCATAGAGATGATACCCATATTATGCTGCGTGGCAAAGCGATAGCCACTTATGCCGGCCTGGTAATGTGTATCGAGGTAGTTCAGCATAAATTGCGTAAAATCCCAATCGTAGGCCTCCACGATCTTTTTGAACACGGGATACTTGTCATGAAAGGAAAAGCCGATATGGCGTATCTTGCCTTGGGCTTTGGCCTCTTCCAGAAAGTCGATAACGCCAAGCTTATGCACGTTTTCCCAGCTATTATTACCCAGGGCATGCAGTAGATAATAATCTATGTAATCGGTCTTTAGGCGCTCCAATTGCTGATTCAGATAGCTGTCCATGTCCTCACGGGTTTTGATTAGCCAGCAGGGGAGCTTCGTGGCCACATAGATTTGCTTGCGCTTGATCTGGCTGATAAATTCACCCAGCATGGGTTCGCTTTCCCCCTCGTGATATCCCCAGGCCGTGTCATAGTAATTAACGCCGTGATTATAGGCATAGTGCATCATTTCGAGGGCTTTATCCCTGTCGATCTTTCCCTCGGGAGTAAGGGGCAGTCTCATGCAGCCCAGTCCGAGTGCTGAGAGTTTGTCCGTGGATTTGGGCATAGTGCGGTATTGCATATGGTTACTCCTCATTATGAAAATAGTTATGGATCAGCTCGGCGGTTTTGGGGCCGATGCCTTTGATGGAAGCTAATTGATCTTCTGACGCGGTTTTAACTTGCTGAACGCTGCCCAGTTCTTTTAGCAGCAAAAAGGTGGTTTGTTCGCCGATGCCGGGGATTTCGGCCAGTTCGCTGATGAGAGTGCGTTTGGAACGGCGGGCACGATGGAAATTGATGGCAAAGCGATGTGCTTCATCGCGAATGGTAACCAGTAACCTTAGCGCGGAAGATGATCTGGCCAGAATGATGGAATCGCTGCTATGGGGCGTAAACACCTCCTCGGCGCGCTTGGCCAGAGAGATGAGGCTAATATCCTTGTGTTTACTATTTTCCATGATCTCCACGCTGGAGGAAAGCTGGCCTTTGCCGCCGTCGATGATGACCAGATCGGGCTTCATTTCGGCGTCTTTATCCACTTCCAGCAGAAAGCGGGTAAGGGTTTCCTGCATGGCCGCGAAGTCATTCTGAGTATCGATGCTGCGGATGATGAAATGGCGGTAATACTTTTTCTTGGGTTTGCCATTTTCGAAGAACACGGCCGAGGACACCGTATCCGTGCCCTGAATGGTGGAAATATCCATGCATACCATCTTGCGGGGCAGCGAGGGCAAAGCCAGGGCTTCCTTCAGCTCTTGAATGGGATAGATGGTGCGATTGGCCTTGCGCAGATGTGCCAGCTTGCTTTCTTCCACCAAATTGAAGGCATTGCGCCGTGCCATGGCCAGCAGCTTGGTTTTTTCGCCACGCTGGGGAACCATGAGGCGGTTTGCGAGCAATTTGTTTAAAGCCTCGAAATCACTTGGCTCAAAGGGTAGCAAAATCTCTTCGGGGAGTTCGTCCATATCAGCGTAATGAAGCTGCAAAAATGAGGCCAGAATGCTCTCGCGATCGTAATATTCAAGATTGGTGAGGGGATAATTCTCCTGATTGATAATCGCTCCATCCATCATCCGCAAGATGAGGCAAATCCCTACGCGATCTTCCTGGTAAAAGCCGATGATATCCACATTGCGGTCATCGGGATAAATGATGCTCTGGCGTTTTTGAATGCGGTCGATGGCCAGAATGCGATCGCGGATTTTGGCTGCTTCTTCAAATTTTAGCAGGGTGGAAGCAAGCTGCATCTCAGTGCGCAGTTCATCCAGGATTTCTGTATATTTACCGCTGAAAAACCGGATCAGGCGATTCACGATGAGCGCATAATCGCTTTGGCTGATGTAACCTACGCAAGGGGCAGGGCATTTGCCAAGCTGATAATTGATGCAAGGCTCTTTGTATTTGCGCTGGGGAATATGGCGGCTGCAACTGCGGATGGGGAATATCCATTCGAAGCTACGCAGGGTGCGGCGCAGAGAGCGCACATCGGTGTAGGGGCCGAAATAGCGGGAACCATCCTTAATTTTATCTCTGGTAACGAAGATGCGGGGAAAGGGCTCATGAACCGTGATCTTCACCATGGGATAGCTTTTATCGTCTTTCAGCATCACATTGTAGTGGGGACGATGCTTGCGGATGAGGATGGCTTCAAGGATAAAGGCTTCGTGCTCGCTATTGGTGATGATGTATTCCAGATCGGCGATGTTCTTTACCAATTGCTCAGTTTTGCTGTCTTTGTTAGTCCCCGTGAGATAGCTTTTTACCCGGTGTTTCAGTGATAAAGCTTTGCCCACATAGATGATATCGCCCTTGCTGTTTTTCCACTTATACACTCCGGGTAGTTCAGGGAGCAGCGCCAGCTTGGTTTCTAATTCCGGCGAAATCGTTGCCATAGCTTTTTGCTGAAATCAGTTAGATAGTCCAAATGCCACAGCCTTCCCAGGGCGTAAAAGATAATAAAGCAACCTGCTACGATGATGGCATCTCTTCCCAATAAAGGCAGGCGTCCCTGCACAGGAAACCAAATTGTACCCTGCCAGGCGAAGAGATAGATAAATGTGCAAATGGCAATGGTTTTGAGGGCTGGAAGCGTAAATCCTTTCAGCGAAATCCCCGGCATCTTGCGCTTGATTAGCGAGATCAGCAGCACGAAATTGATCACGGAGGTGATGGAAGTTGACAAAGCCAGACCCCGATGTGCCATGAATTGCATGAGGATGAAATTCAGGGTGATATTGATGGCCACCATCGCGGAAGCAAGTTTAACGGGCGTGGAGGTGTCCTTATTGGCATAAAAAAGCGGAGTAAGGGTTTGATTCATACTATAGAAAAAAAGCCCAAGCGAGTAATAAATCAATGCCTGAGAGGTCATTAGCGCTGCACGGCTATCAAAAGCACCGCTCTGAAAGAGGATGGACACAAAATCATCCCCCAGGGCGATGATCAGCGTGGTGATGGGTAGCATCAGATAGGCCATGGTGAGTGTGGTAAAACGCATATTCTCAGACAGTTCGCCATATTCACCCCGGCTTACGCAGCGAGAATAAAGCGGCAGAACCGCGGTGCCCGCGGAGATGGCAAATATCCCCAAAGGTAACTGCATCAGACGGTTGCCAAAACCCAGCGCGGTGATGGAACCGATGGGCAGAAAGGAAGCCATAAGGCTATCTGCGATAAGATTGATCTCGCGCACGCCAATTCCGATCATCGAGGGAATAAAGCGCTTCCAGAGCATACGCATGGCATCGGTGGTGAAATCAAGATAGAGCTTCCAGCGATAGCCAATTTTTTTAAGGAAAGGAAAATTAACCAGAGTCTGAAGCAAACCTCCCACGATCACGCCCCAGGCAGACCACATTAAAAGCCTTTCGCCGCCAAGCCCGAAGACAGAACTGGGGATAATCAAGAACAAGATCATGGCAATGTTCAAAAGCGCTGAGGAAAGCCCTGTCATAAAGAAATAATCGTGCGAATTGAGCACCGCGATCATGGTGGACGAAAGCCCGATGAAGAATAGATAGGGAAACATGATGCGGGTTAGCTTTATAGCCATCAGCGAGGTTTCTGAAGCCAGGCCCGGATAGAGCAAACGTACGATAAGTGGAGCCAAAGCCACGCCCAACAAGGTGATTACTAAAAGAATCAGGCTGAGAATGCTTAGCAGATTAAGGGCAAAGCTTTGTTGCGCCTCTGGGCTATCCTTTTCACCAATCTCGGCGTAGATAGGCACAAAAGCTGTGGATAATGCACCTTCGCCAAAAAGCCGGCGAAGCAGATTAGGGATGTTATAGCCTACATTGAAGGCATCATTAAAGATTGTGGTGCCAAAGAAATAGGCCATTACCTGATCACGGATAAGCCCCAAGACGCGGCTAAGGCTTACCCCGATTGACATCACGCCGATGTTTCTGGCCAGATTGCGGTTCGTCATATACTGCTATACAACCAGTTACGTGTTTTCAGATAGAGATTAACCAAAATCAAATGAGGATTTACATTGCCATCCAATTTGCGGTTAAAATCCTCCAGGGTAAGCAGATAATCGTGGCTACCCTCGGCTATTCCAGGGCACTTTGCCGCGATTTGTTTCAGTAGCTCCAGTTTATCTACATTGGTTATCTCCAAATCTTCGGAAATAGCGATGGAAGCGAGATCACCGGCCAAGATTCGGATAAACTTCAGCAGTTCATTGATCTGCTCTTTGCTTTGGTATTCTCTGCGACGATCCAGCATCGCCAGGTAACCCTGATCATTGCGGTTGGATGCCAATTCCACCAGTTCCAAAGCCGCATGTTGAGCTTCAGATGCACTGTCTTGCACCATGCGGATGGCGTTTTTCAGGTTGCCTGCGCTGATTCTGGCAGCAGTACGGGCAGCGCTGAGCCCTGCCGCAAACTGATCCACCAATATGGATTCGATCACATTGCGAGACAATGGCTTGAAATACACTGGCTGTGTGCGCGACAGTATGGTGGGAAGCACCATTGGCAAACGCTCCGTAATCATGATAATCACCGTGGAATGTGGCGGTTCCTCCAGGGTTTTTAGGAAGGCATTGGCAGTCTGAATCGTCATTTCGTCCACATTTTCGATAATCACAATGCGGTATCGGGCTTCGTGAATGGACAGCTCCAGCCGTTTCATCAGCCAGTAGATATTCTCCACGCGGATTCCGGTATTTTCCTTAAAAAAGAATTCTACCCAGGGAGTGTCGATTTTATTTTTCAGATAAGCTTGATATTGTGCCAAAGCTTCTTTTTTCTTGATCAGACCATCCACACTGAGATCAAGGTTTGGCGTGGGAAAAACGTACACCAGATCAGGATGCTCCAGCAGGAGAAACTTGTGGCAGGAATCGCACTGACCGCAGGGCCTTAGTTCGGGTAGCGCCACGCAATTGAGCGCCATCCCGAAATAAAGCGCGGTCATGAATTTACCTACCCCGTCCGAGCCATGAAACAGATAAGCCTGGGCTACCCGCTCATGCAATATCGCTCTGCGCAGCAGTTCGACGGTGTGATCCTGGCCTTTTATTTTGCGAAACATCTATACGATGGTTATCTTGCTGCGTCCGGCATCATCGCTGGTGCTGCGTTCAAAGATATCTTTCACATAGGGGCTCTGGAATTCGCTTGCCAGGATTTCATAAATCAAAACATCATGATATGCTCCGGCCATGAACATATAGTTGCGGCGCTTACCCACATATTTAAAGCCGGCTTTTTCATAGCTGCGAATGCCGCGCTTATTATAACTAACCACTTCCAGAGATATCGAATTCAAGTTTATGAGATTGAAACCATAATCCAAAATCAGGCAGGTGGCCTCCGTGCCGATACCCTGGTTCCAATAGGTTTTTTCACCGATAAAGATGCCAAACTGGGCATGGCGATGGATTTCGCTTACCATATGCAAACCGCAGTTGCCAATCACTTTATTGGTATCCTTTTCGATGATGGCGAAGTTATGTCCGGCCTGCATCATTTTTTGTAACAGCAGCTTTTCCTTGTCCATATCGATCACACTGGTGGAAAAGAGCACGAATTGCCCAATCTCGAGGTCGTTAACCCATTCGGTGTATTTTTCCACATCTTCCATCGAGATGGGGGAGAGGTAGGATTTGTCGCCGATCAGTTTTCGGAAGTATTTCATATAAACTCCTTATATTCCTTTTGTTTTCTTATTATTCATTGGCCGCAGAGAGATGATAACTTGTCAAGAACTTTCCACAGCTCTTGCAGCCAAGAAAAACAGCCTCAGGCAATAACCCAAGGCTGTAAGATTCTATTTAGAAAACAGACTGCCTCTATCTGGTGAGGATCATCCGTCTGGTTTCAGTGTTTCCACCCATGCTGAGACGGTAGAAATACACACCGGAAGGAAGCTGCTGGTTATTATCGTCCAAGCCGTTGAATACCAGGTTATTAGTTCCCTCGGTCATCATACCCTGATGTATGGTGCGCACTTTACGACCTTTCAGATTATAAACGCTGAGTTCCACGGGAGCTTTGCTGTCGTTTACTTCCACTTCGATTCGGGAGTTGGCGCTAAAGGGATTGGGATAGTTTTGTTTCAGCACAAAGCTCGGTTTGTAAATGGCAAAGCTATCGTCATTATCCACAGTGTTGCGCAGGGCAATCTTGGCCACAAAGGTATCGGATGCTCCGGAACTGACGAGGGTCTGACCGGCTTCAAATTCCGCAGTATTATAGAAATTCCCGGTGAGGTAAATATTGGCACTGGAGTCGGTGCAGATACTACTGCTGAATTCAGAGGAAAGCCCGCCACCGCGTTTTGCCCAAAGCCATTCGCCGTTTGGAGCAATTGCAGCCACCGCCACGTCATTATCGTTATCCGCAGTGCTAAGATTTATATTCTGGAAGGAAATGGTTCCCGAGAAGTAACCTGTGATATAGCAGTTCCCGGCGCTATCGGTGCAGATTGCCGTAGCGATATCGGTATTGGTGCTGCCAGCCTTCACTGCCCACAGCCAATTTCCGTTGTTATCCATTTTGGCGAGGAAGAAATCTTCGTTTCCAGTGCTGTTCATAACCGTGGCCCCAAAGGTGATGGTACCTGTAAAAGCGCCTGCTACAAAGACATTATGATTGCTATCCACGGCCAGGCCGTAACCCCAGTCTGCCACTGCTCCTCCGGCACTTTTCACCCAGGTGCATTCGCCAGCTTGAGTAAGCTTGGCTACAAAAACGTCATAATCACCGTTGCTGCTAAGCTGATGAGAGTCAAAATTGGCAGTGCCGCGGTAGATACCGGTCATAAAGATGCTTCCGTTCCCATCGGAAAGGATGTTATAGCCATAATCATGCTCGGTGCCGCCATAAGCCTTGGCCCATTCGAAATTACCGGCAGTGGTGAGCTTGGCCACAAAGATATCCATGTTGCCGGCGCAATTGAGATTGATATTCGGAACACCGCTATCTACGGATTCAAAGCTTGCCGCATAGGAGAAACATCCTGTGATATAGGCATTTCCGGAGGCATCTACAGCAATGGCATTGCTATAATCATATCTGGAGCCGCCAGCCTTGGTTGCCCAAAGCCAGTTGCCATTGGCATCAAGCTTGGCAATGAAGATATCGGCCAAACCGGTTCCCATCAAAGTGGTGGCTCCAAAAGTAGCCGAACCATTGAAATAACCGGTGATATAGATATTGGAAGCGCTATCCAGAGCTACAGAATAACCCCAATCTACATTTGGACCGCCATCGGTAGGCCCACCGCAACGCTTGGCCCACAGCCAGTTTCCATCCGTATCCATCTTGGCCACATAGGCATCATAACCTCCGGCGCTGGTGAGGGTGATGTTTCCGAAAGTGGCAGTGTCGCAAAAATAGCCGATCACCACCGTGTTGCCGGCGCTGTCCGTAGCGAGATCTTTGCCGCTGTCGTTATATAATCCGCCTGCCTTAGCTGCCCAAAGCCATTCGGCATTTTGCGCAAAAGCAAGCGTAACCGTCATTAGCATTACAGTGCAGAGCAGAATCACCTGGATTCTCTTCATAATTCCTCCCATGAAATTATACGCTTAGCGCTGTGTAATTACGGAGCAGTATTATGTCAAGAACAATTTCAATCTCACATCCCCCCGTTTTTCAAACAAGGGATGATAAGTTGGTTTGCATCGTGCCA
>CAZSST010000008.1:11381-33521 GCA_964609575.1 uncultured Candidatus Cloacimonas sp. | reverse complement strand
CATTGGAATGCGCCAATACAACAATCTGATGTTTTTGGCAAATTGTGGAATTTAATCATCACTGTACTTTGCAGAAATGGCTACTTACGGCTTGACTTATAATAAGGCTCCTATAAATGTTGAGTGTTGGAAGTCCATGCCCATGTGTGTGGGCGTATGTGCTTGTTTAGCTATGATGTATCGTTTATTCAGGGAGTAATAATGATATTTGCTATCAGTAAGCTGCAGAAATTAGACTGGTTTTCCCTTAGTCAGAGGAGGTAATGATGAAAACCCGTGTGATCATAAGTTTCTTGTGTTTGTTTTTTATGTTTTCCTGGGGTTTGGCTTCTGGCCAGATTGTAACGATTACTCCAGATTTCATTGATTTTGGAATCCTCAATGCAGGAGATACCGCATATCGGGATGTAACCATTACTACCATGGTAAGCTATGCCAATATCGACTCGCTGGAGATAATTGGCGCTGGTGAATTTTATTTAGTGAGCCCTCCCACCTTGCCAATTATACTTAATCCTACCTATCCGCTTACAATCACTATCGGATGCAGTTCAATGATCAGTGGTACGTTTAACGCGAACCTGGGAATCGGTACAAACGTGGGCATTAACAAGGTGATACCCCTTAGCGCAGGCTTCATAGATGTACCGTTGCAACCCCAGTTTGAACTTCCCTACAGCTATGATTTTGAGGGAGTAGATATTGGTGTAGCTTCATATTATTACTATGATCTTGGCCTGAGTCCCACCTGGATTACAGTGCAGCCATGGGGGGATGTGGTTTCTGTGGAAGTTACCGGAAATCCCGCTTTTCAGTTGGTATCGGTAACCGAACCCGCTTCGAGTATTGGCATAAGCTATCCGTATACCCTTTACGATCCGAATTGGCTGGATGTTCAAGTTTCTTTTACTCCCACGGTTCCCGACACTGTTACAGCCTACTTAACGGTTTGGGATGGAAACGGCATGTCTTCCACTACCATCCTGAGTGGACATGGTAATTCTTCCCGTCCGCAGATACGGATCGAACCAAATAGCCTTATCGTGCAAGTAACAGAAAATGATTCTCTGGCCAGCAGTTTTGAGATCTTTAATGATGGCGGGGCAGATTTGAACTATACTATAGACACTGCCACATTCCCCTGGTGGATTTATCTTGATCCCATGGGAGGGATGGTGGCGCCATTGGGATCATCAGTGATAAGTGTATTTACAACTCCGGATGGTGTGGCTCCGGGCAATTACAGCTATGTAATGACCATCAACAGCAATGATCCCACGAATCCATCCATGAATCTGATGATCACCGTGGAAGTGCTTCCAGCCCCGCTAACTGCAGACTTTCACGCTGTTCCTACCAGTGGCCATGCTCCCCTAACGGTATATTTTTATGATGATAGCACCAGTAGCACATCTTCGGCGTGGTCTACTATTACAAACTGGTTCTGGGATTTTCAGAATGATGGAATAATCGATTCACAGCAGCAATCTCCGACCTTTACTTATACCCAGCCGGGTAATTATAGCATCCGTTTGGTGGTACAAACGGTTAGTGGAGTGCAATCTGAGAAGATCGAAGTGGATTACATTCAGGTGCAGAATCAGAATCCCATATTGGTGAATCCGATTGGTCCCCTCACCATAAATGAAGATACAATTTGGGGTCCGAACTATATCAATGCCGTATTCAGCGATCCAGATGGGGATAATATTACGGTAACTTCAAAAAGCAGCGAGCACCTGACGGCCTCAATTACTGCCTGGATGCTTAGTATAACTCCTGCGCCCAATTGGAGTGGCACCGAAACTATCTCCATCACCGCCGTTGACCCCTATGGAGGAGCTGCCCAAAACAACATTCTGGTTACGGTGCTGCCGGTGAATGACGCACCGGTGCTAAGTGTGCCAGCCGATCTCTATTTCCTGTGCAATTCTGTTTTCCACGTAGATTTTGGGGAGTATATTGACGATCCGGACAATCCTGACGCGGAGTGTTCGATCCTGCTTAGTCATACTACCGGCGGGGGTCCCGTGAACTTTGCATATACTCCCGTTAATACTCCGAACCTGGTGGGACAGCTTGCAGTGGATTTTACCTTCACCGCTCCCGAACAGCAAACGGCACTGGATATGTTCACTATTTCCGTGAATGACAATGCTGGACGGCTGATTGCCACGCAGAATTTCACCATGCATGTAATCGATCACTTTATGCCTCAGGTTACCATAGATGACACCTATACTTTAACAGGGCAAACAGTTGGATTCAATGATGCTACGCTCGGGAATCCGAACTACTGGCAATGGACCTTTGGTGATGGAGGTACTTCCACCGAAAAGAATCCTTCACACCAGTACCTTACTGCTGGCACCTTCGATGTGGTATTGAGGCTTGGTTACACTGGTTTACCCAATGAGGAGCGTCAGATAACCATGCCCGGTTTGATACATTTGACGGGAACAGCCGTAACGGTAGATTTCCTGCCTGCCAATTGGATTATCGAGGGTTCGCCCTACAATCTTTTTGGCAATGTGGTGATCGATACTACCGTGGTTATATCTCCGGACGTAATTGTAAATCTTGAAAGTGAATCACCAATCCTGGTTTTAGGCAGCTTAAATGCCAATGGAGCGAGGTTCCAGCCAATGGCAGGTTCATCAAGTTGGGGTGGTTTCCGTTTTGCTGAAAATGGAAATAGGGAAGTAAGCCATTTAACCGATTGCGAGATCGTGGATGCGCTTAATCCCATAGAGATTGTGAACCAAAGTCCGGTGCTGGATGGCCTAACGATCACTGTTGCCGATACCCTTGCCCAAACTTTGTATGGAGGAGCGGGGATCAGAATCAGCGGTAATAGCGGTTGTACAATAACTGATAGTGAGGTATTGAATTATGCCGGAGGTATAGTAATCGAAAATGATTCCGGCACTCGTGAAACACCGGTGCTAACCAATATTCGGGTTCGCAACAGCACCAATACCCAGCGTCAGGAAGATGTCGAATACACTGGTATGGTGATAAATGGAACAGCCTTGCTGCATGAAGTGGAGATAGATAACTTTACCACCGGGCTTAGCATTGGTTCTTCCAATATGCGGGATACGGCCAGTCCCGTTTTAACCAATATCCGGGTTCGCAATAGCACCAATACTCAGCGTACGGGGTATAGTACGGGGCTGAAAATAATGGGTGATGCCGCCCCCAGCATTGATTCCCTTAGTATCTGGGACGTGGATAGAGGCCTCATTTTGGAAGATGTAGCTGCGTCCACCCGGGATGTGGTAACCCTTACGAATGTCCGGGTTCGCAATAGTACCAATACGCAACGCAGTATCACCAACGGGATGATTATCCGAAATACGCCCTCTCTGGAGATTACGGATGCTGAGTTTGATGATTTTGCCACCGGTATTATGATCGAGACCAGCGCTACACGCGAGATCAACTCCCCTGTTTTAACGAACATCCGGGTTCGGAATAGCACCAATACCCAGCGTACGGCAACTACCGGAGTATCGTTAACTGGAGCCATTGCGGCACATTTGGATAATGTGGAAATAGAAGACTACACATACGGGCTTGTGTATAACTACGATGCTTCGATGCGAGTGGATGCATCCCCGGTGCTAACTAATATCCGGGTTCGGAATAGCACCAATACCCAGCGTCAGGATAGTATCGGTGCCCAGTTCAATGAATTGGGACGCTTTAGCATCACCGATATGCAGGTGGATGATTATACTACGGGAATAAAAATTATCGCCAGTCCCACCAGGGAAACAACCAATCCGGTACTCACCAATGTTCGGGTGCGTAACTCTACAAATACACAACGGGACATCAATACCGGCATTGTTTTGGGAAGCGGAGTGGAAGGTACCCTTAAAGATGGGCGATTCACGGAAGCCACGGTGGGAATCCTGGTTGCCGAAGGAAACCGCACGGTTATCAGCAATACCCTGATAGAGAATTGTGTAACCGGCTTGCAAGCCTATGGCAGTGATCCCTTGCCTTTCAAAAAGCTTACCATGGTTGTTCACGATTATTATCGTATGCAAAATCCCAATATTGATTTCACGGCTTTCAGGCTGAATGGCTCGGGACCCTGGGATATTTACCAAAACACTATCCATAACTACAAGAAGGGTGTGGTGATGCAGGATGCGAACCTGAATTTGCATACGAACATTATATGGACAAACAACCAGGATTTGGTGCCGATCGTAGCTATAAACAGCCAGTTTAATGCAAGTTACAACGACATCTTTTATCCCGGTGGAGTATTTCCAGGATTTCACAATATAAACCTGAATCCGCAATTTGCCCTTAGCGATTCTATTGATTTTGCCATTCTGAGAAATAGCCCTTGCATAGACGCGGGAAGTCCTGATCTTCCTGAGGATGCCGATGCATCTATTGCTGATCAGGGAGCCCATCCCTATCTGCATCGCGCCTCATTCGTTGTAAATCCACGCTTCGTAACAGTGGGAAGTCAGGTTACATTTACCAATACTTCCATCGGTCATGATTGGGCGGATACGATAGTAAGCTGGGACGTGAATAATGATGATATAGTGGATAGTAATTCCCGCAGCTTCATCTATACTTACGAAAGCCCCGGAGTATACGATGTGAATCTAACCATGCAAAGCGGACCGCTATATGACAATGCCTTATTCCAAGCATTTGTAGTGGTTAGCACTTTGCAGCTTCCCCAACCCCTTAATCCGCAATTGGTAAAAGACACTAACGATATTGTGATGAGCTGGGAGCCAGTAACCCAAACTGTGGAAGGTTTCCCTGTACAGGTTCCTTATTACCTTGTTTACAAGGCTGATAAACCCAATGGCATATTCTACTTCCATGATTATGTGCTTTTCGCCAATAGCTACCGTGACATTGGGGGAGCCCTATCAGATAGGGCTTTCTATATCGTGATAGGTTTCTTGGGCTCTCGGGAAGAATTGCTGGAACATATCGCCAGGAGCCCACGCCAGAATAGAAGTTTTGAATAGCATCAATACCGGAATCATCCCTCGTCTGGTATTGGAAACCGAGGGATTGGCGCAAAGCTCCCTGCCCCTCAGCAGGGAGCTTTGGGGTGCGTTGCTTTTTTTGGACGTGTGCGGTTTCACCAAGATCACCGAATATGCCAATTCCAAAGGGCATTATGGCATCGAGATTATCACCGAAGTATTGAATAATTACTATGAAAAGCTTGCTTCCCTGATCTATGCCAGGGGGGGATGCATTGTTAAGTATGGCGGGGATAGCTGTCTGGCTGTGTTTCCTTACCTGAAAAACGCTGAACTGATTGATGAACTGGGTGAAAGAATTGATGAGCTGTGTGATGATTTGGATAAGGAATACCATCTGCGTTATGGATTTGGCTTCAAGATTCATGGTGGGGTGGCCTTTTGTAATTATACACTGAACATCGTGGGGGATAAGGTGTATCATGCCGATTACTTTGTCTATTCACCAGTCTTGGCTGATCTCTATCAGCAAATCGATACAATGCATGGCCAGGGAGTAGTTCCGCATATCTATGCTTTGCATGGCACGGAACTGCCCCAGGATGATGTTTCTGCAGAGCCGATGACTCCAGAGATGTTCTTGCCGGCTGCGGTGACAGAGAAGCTAAGAAAAGAAGATAGTCCGGCAGAATTGCGTAATGCGGCGGTGCTCTTTATCAAAATCACTCCCCGGGATGGGGAAATGATCCCCATCGATACGTACAATGATTTCTATGTGATGGTGCAAAGATGGGTTTATGATTTCAACGGGGTGATCAACAAGATTGATTATACCGATAAGGGTTATCTGCTAATAGTGCTTTTTGGAGTGCCGAAAGCGCATCCGGACGATGTGGAACGTGCCTTCCTCTGTGCCCTACGCATCACCCAGATTCCCAATTCCCAAATAGAGTGCAGAATTGGGATAACATCCAGCAATATCTATTGCGGCATTATAGGCTCATCTCTGAGCTATGAATATGGAATTATCGGCAATGCAGTAAATATCGCAGCTCGGTTGATGAGTCAGGCGGAGCCGGGTCAAATCGCACTGAGTGCGGATATCTTGCCAGCCATTGCTTCCCGCTTCAAAACCCGCTTTATCCAGAGTGCCAAAGTGAAGGGAATAAAGGATGAGATTCATATTCACTTGCTGGAGAGCGAGCTTCCCGAACACTGGGCTTTCTTCACAGAAAAATTCAGCTCTTTACCTTTGATTCTTGATGTGCCTCAAATGGAGCATTTCCACGGTTTTATCAACACCAGAGAAGCTTCCCTGCTTTGTATCTGTGGAGCTAAGGGCATGGGAAAGAGCTTTTTGATCTGGCAGCTTTGGCAACAAATGCAGAAGCTGGGTATGCATCCGGAAATCTGCATGGTGGAGCGTAAAAGCCAGCATCTGCGTTTGGAGTTCTTTTTCAGCCTGGGCAGAAGAGTGTTGGGCATCAGTTCGTTTAAAATGGAATTTGACAGATTAACCGAGCTGGCCACCAAGCATCAGCTGGATTGGAATGTAGCCATTATCATGCGCTATCTCTTTCCTGGAGCAAATGGCAGCAGCCTCAAGCACGAGGAAATTACCATTGCCAGGGAGTGCCTGATCGGCTGGTGTATGGCCATGCTGAAAGATAACGACAGCCTTTTGATTGATAATTTCGATCTTTATGATCAAGAGTCTCAAAACATCATGCAGCAGATAGCCTTGCGCTTTCTGGCTGAGGGCAAGAAAATAGCGATCTCCACGGAGGATGCAAGCCTGAATGTGGCAGAAAGCATCCCGCGCCTGGCTTTGGAACTGCACGAGCTTTCCATGGAACAAAGCCAGGCCTTGCTAAGCCACGTCTTGCCACTGATCACCCCAAAGGCTAAAGCGTTGCTGCATGAGATCAGCTCCGGTAATCCCCAGTTCCTGATCGGGATTGTGGAACAGATTAAGTCCAAGTATGACGCTACGTCAGATCTAATCAGCGATAATACCATCATCGATCTGCAAGCCAAGGGTATCATCTCCACCAATCTGGAGAATATGCTGATGGCAAATTATGAAGCTTTGGATGCCCCTTCTCAGAGCTTACTACGTTTTGCGGCAGTTTATGGAAGCCCTTTTTCCCTTGCCGATCTGCATAAAGCCTTTGGCATCGATGCGCATTTCCCCTTGGCAGAAACTATTGCCTCGCTGCTCCAGAAGCTATATCTGGAACTGGTTGTGAGCGGCAAGGAACCACGCTACAGCTTTTCAAATTCCCTTTTGCGGGATAGCATCTATCGCAGCATTTTACTTGGCGATAAGAAGGATTACCACCGTCAAATTGCGGCAAGCCTGGCCACTATCCAAGATTATGATAATGACGAACTGCAAAGGATCGTGTATCATTATCTGCAAGCGGAAGAAAAGGAAGCTCTCATCCATTGGAGCAAGATAGCCGCACTCCGTTTCTTCAATGCTGGTGCCTGGGACAGTGCGCGCAGATACTATCAGATATTGCAAGACTGGGCGGATAATCCTGAAGAAGTGATCTCAGCGCGGATGAAGCTAGTGGAGCTAAGCTTGTTGCAGGCTAATAATGCCGAAGCGAAGGAGATTCTGGATGCGCTTCCCGAGCTCCAGGGACCTCAGGCGGAATATGCCATCTACCTGCATACGGTATATCTGAATAACACTGCGGATTATCAAGGCCTGCAGGATTACCTTAAAAGCAAGCTTCCCACCTTTCAGAATCAGTATTCCAAATCCCAAGTATATATTTTCTATCTGGAATCCATGCTATACTCGAATCAGTTGCAAAGCTTTTTCAAGGAAGCCCTAAACGCATACGCAATCATGGAAAGCACTCCTGAGTTCCAAAATCGCCTGGCCGGAGTTATCGCACAGGCCTATATGAATCAAGGCGATTATTCTCAAGCTTACGAGTTCTATGCAAAAAAGAAAGAACTGGCTGCTGCTCTGGCCGACGGCTTAGGCTTGCGCATAGCCTTAAACGGCATGGGGGGCGCATGTTATCGCATGGGGAAAAAGACCGAGGCCTGGGAGCTGTATCAGGAAGCTCTGAAAGTTGCCGAACAAACCGGTGATCGTAATGGCTATTCCAAGGTAATGCTTAATGTTGGTGTTTCGCTAAAAAATGAAATGCGATACGAGGAAGCCCAGGAATGCTATAATAAAGCCATGCTGCTGGCCAAAAAGATGGGCAATCTAATGCAGGAATCGATACTGCTTTTCGATATAGGGGAGATGCAGCTCGTGCAAGGAAAACATGAGAAAGCACTGCCGTTCTTTATTCAATCCCTTGAAATTGCTCAGCGGATCAACGATTACACTGGGGTATCCTTTTGCAACGATGCCATTGGAGATTGTTATTTCACTAGTAAAAACTATGCTAAAGCGGAGGAAACCTACCTGGCAAATCTTGAATTGCAGATTCAGATTAATGATCGCGAGGGAATTGGGCACACTTGGGGTAACCTTGGTAATTGTGCTTTGCAAAAGAAAAACTATACTGAGGCGCGTAAATATTATTACAAGCAATTCAAAATGTGCAGCGAGGTTCAGGATTGGGATGGAGCAGGTCGTTCCCGATATAATCTTGCTTTGGTAAACAAAGAAAGGGGCTTCCATAAAAGGGCTCTGTCTCAATTACAAGTAGCCAAAGGGCTTTTCACCCAAAGTCAATCGGTTCTTCTTCTCCAAAAATGCGATGAAATCCAAGCCCAATTGCTACCTCTATTGCGAAAAAAACTTGACTGATATCCGAGTTTCAAATAGGGTGCAAAAAAACGAATTATGGTTTGGAGTGAAATACATGAAAAAGCTGTTTATCATTGCCATAGCACTTATCATCGCCCTGGCAGGTTGTTCCAGCGCCAGACAAAAGCTTTCCCCACAGGGAAACGTAAACCTCAAAACTGCGAATGTGTATTATCAGCAGCAAAACGTTGAAAAAGCCGAAAGCTATTACCTGAAAGTTTTGGAAGATAATCCTGAGCATGCCCTGGCCCTGCGTCGCATGGGGGACATCAATCTCCACAATGGTGATCTTTTTAAAGCCAGAGCCGTGGAATTTAATAGCAAAGCCTTCGATTATTATGCCCGCGCCATCAAGGTGTATGAATCCTATCCAGAAATCACCGACGATGAAAAAATTGATCTGCGCGATATGAAGAAACGCAAAGAAAGCAGCTGGACTCGCCTCTACAAGAGCGGTGAAGCCGAAATGACCGCAGGCAATACCAAAGCCGCTATGGACATCTTTGAGATGGTAAACAAGCTTGAGCCAAGCCGTCCCGAGCCTATGATCCAGCTAAAAAATATCTATCTGAAAGACCTGAAAGACGATGCCAAAGCTGAACAAATTCTCCTTACGCTTCTTAAGGACGATCCCGACAAGCTCGTTTACCTTCAGGAAATGGGAGCTTTTTATTATAACAAACAGAACTATACCGAAGCTGTGAAATACTTCGAAAAAGCCAAGCTCCAGATTCCCCGTGATTTAGATAACTATTTGAACATCTCCGCCTGCTACTATGAGCTGGGAGACTATGCCAAAGCCATGGACGCCACTCGCACTGCCCTGGAATTCGAGCCCGGCAATGTTGACCTCCTCGATAATGCCAAGAATATCGCTTTGAAACTGAATGACAAAGACAACGCCATTAAGTATCTGGAAGAACTGGTCGACCGTCGCAATAAAGAAGATGATTACAGCGTTATCGTGGGTCTTTTCCTGGAAAAGGAAAACTACACCCAGATGATTAAGTATGCCGAAAAATGGTACAATTGGGATAACACCAACGATTATGCAGTGCGTTTCCTGATTCTGGCAGCCCAGAAAACCGGTAACAAAACCCTGGAAGAAAGATTCACCAACATCTTGAAAACCATGCCTTGATTGGCTGTATTTTAACCCTTTGCAAACACCCTGTTCACTAGTGGCAGGGTGTTTGCATTTAGAAAAACGCTTATGAACCGCCAAAAAAACGCCTATCTTTATGCAGCGCTTAGCATTCTTGCCTGGTCTACCATCAGCACTGCCTTCAAGCTAAGCCTGAATCATCTTACTCCTTTGGGACTGCTTTTGCTGTCATCCCTAACTGCCTCGCTGTTTTTGGGAATTGTTTATGGCTGCAGCGGAGGATCAAGAAAAGGTATTAAGGATTTTCCTTCCGGCTTGCGCAAGTCCTTGGCGGCGGGTTTGCTTAATCCCTTTGCCTATTATTTAATTCTTTTTGTGGCCTATTCCCGCCTGCGAGCTCAGGAAGCGCAAGCATTGAACTACACCTGGGCGATAGTTTTAGCGCTGTTCAGTATCCCTTTGCTTCACGAAAAATTCCGCATAATTGACCTCACTGCTTTGCTGGTTAGCCTTTTTGGAGTAATCATCATCAGCACCAGAGGCGATTTCTCTTCGCTGCGTTTTGACGATACAATGGCCTCGTTTCTGGCCCTGTTTTCCTCGTTGGTATGGGCTTTATATTGGATCGTAAGCCTCAAAGACGATCGTCCTGCTGTTCCCAAGCTCTTTTACAATTTCCTGGTTGGCACTCTGGCCATATCTCTTTTTGCCCTGCTTAGCGGTTTACCCCTGTTTATACCAGAGTCTAATATGCTTTTGGGATTTTTTGGTGCCCTGTATGTGGGTATCTTTGAAATGGGGCTAACCTTCCTGCTGTGGTATCAAGCCCTGGAAAAAACCCATAGCACTGCATCCATCTCCAATCTGATTTTTCTTACGCCCTTTCTTTCCTTGATCTTTATCGCCACCATTCTGAAAGAAAGCATTCATCCTGCCACGGTTATTGGCTTATTGCTAATCGTAATCAGTAACCTGGTGCAGAAATGGCTTCATTCCTCATTCCAGCGCCAGGGTTAGCTGTTCGCATTCTCCGGAAGGATCCAGTTTACTCACTCCCATCCCCAACAGCCTGATTTTTCGGGTGCTATCCCAATTGGCTATCAACATCAGTTCTGCGTATTTGTACAGCGTTTCCGGATCGTAACTACTGTCCTTGAAGGCACAGCTCCGGGTTACATTCTCAAAATTATCATATTTGATCTTCAACACAAAGCATTGCGCAGAAGTTTTTTTGCGGCTAATGCGTTCGGCAAGACGGGTGGACAGCTTTCTCAGCACTTCCAGAAGTTCTTCCAGATTGCTGATGTCGCTGTCGAAAGTGGTTTCACAGCTAATCGACTTGGGTTCGGATTCGATTACCAATTCGCGATTGTCTATTCCCCGAACTACCTGATAATAAAAGAGTCCCGTTTTCCCAAAGATTCTCACCAGGTCTTTCAATTCCCATTTGTGCAAGTCCTCACCGTTGTGAATACCCAGCTTTTGCATTTTGGCTGCGGTAACCTTTCCGATGCCATGAAACTTGCGGATCGGCAGCGCAAAAAGTACTTCCTGTGCACGTTCCGGGGGGATATGCACCAATCCATCCGGTTTTTCCAAATCACTTCCGATCTTGGCCAGAAACTTGTTATATGATACTCCCGCGGAACAGGTTAGCTGCGTTCTTTCCAATATCTCCGCCTTGATGCAACGCGCAATTTCCACTGGGTCTGCAATATGCTTTTTGTTCTCGGTTACGTCCAGATAAGCCTCATCCAGGGACATTGGCTCCACCTGGTCTGTATAACTGAAAAAGACGTCCCTGATTTGCTGCGACACTTCCTTATAAAGCTTGAAATGCGAATGAACAAAGATTCCCTGTGGACACAAATTCCAGGCTTGATAGCTGCTCATTCCGCTGTGCACACCATATTTGCGCGCTTCGTAAGAACAGGTGGAAACCACTCCTCGGCCATTGGGAGCACCACCTACGATTACGCATTTTCCCTTCAGGGAAGGATCTTCCCTGATCTCGATCGCGGCAAAATACATGTCCATATCTACATGGATGATCTTTTTCATAAGGTTCCAGTTGCTTTCGGGTGCCTGCGCAGTCAAGCTAAATTCTGAATTCCCTGGCCTATTTGCATTTTATTCTTGACGAAGCCAACCTTTTTTATTACTATGCATTCATGATGAAAAAGGAGGTTCCCAATGGAACAATACTCTGGAAATCCACAGCCGGCAGACCGCAGTTTTTCATACCAGGAACCGCTGGCGCCGATTATGACCATGGGACAGTGGCTGGTAACCATGCTGCTGATGGCCATTCCCATCGTAAATATTGTGCTCATCATTGTTTGGGCAGTTAGCAAAACCGAAAATCCCAATCGTAGCAACTGGGCTAAAGCCTACATTATTATCATGGCGATAGTGATCGTGCTCTACGTACTATTTGCTGGGGTAGTTTTGGGGGCCATGGGCGGATTGAGCAGTCTGGCCGGATAGGCTAAATTTCGCCTGGATCAATATCTCCCTTTTTTGGGGGCTTATCCCCCAGGGGTGCCTTTTGCCTTTCCCGGATTCCTCCCTTTGCGCTTTGGGACTTTGTTGAAAGGGGATTTAAAGTTTTTTTTATTAAGTAGTTCGGTACGTTCTGATAGCCACAAGTGGTTCTTTTACTGAACGCATGAATAGGCAATATATATTCATCTGACATCGCAAGTAAATCTCCATGGAACGCCCATGCAACTCCCATGCAATTGCCCAATGATCGCATGTGAAGCGCATAGCAAACGTTTCAGTACAAGCCATATCAATCTGATTGGATTTCAACGCATTGACACTTTATAAGCTCATCGTATTGGCGCATTCCAATGCCCTGTATTGGCGCATTCCAATGCGCCATAAGGATGGCGGTTCAGAGACCGCCAATACATGCGCCATAAGGATGGCGGTTCAGAGACCGCCAATACGCTAGCCGCTTGAACTCCATTCTTTTAGCTCGAAATCACATTCTCACTTAGTTTGAAAGATAGCCAAATCTTGTCCTAACCCAATGCTTAGCACAACAGGTAAAGTAAAAAAGCCGGAGGGTAACTCCGGCTTATCGTTCAATATTAAAGAACTTAGCTTTACTTTAGTTTTACTATGCGGGTGGAAGTGCTATGCCTTCCCTGGGTAGCTTTCAAGTAATACATTCCACTGGAGCAGTTTACCCCGCTGTTATCCAATCCATCCCAAGTGATTTCCACGCCGGGTAGCGTAACTAACTTGCGAACTAGCTGGCCCTTAAGGTTATAAATAGCGATATCGATATTACCGCTTATCTTGCTTTCGGGCTTGATATTCAAACTGGTAGAGAAGGGTTGCGGATAGGCATTCAGCCTCAGAGCGGCAACAGGAGGAGCAATGTGATCATCATTGGCACTGGTGCTTTGCCAGGAGTAGTCATATTTATATTCATCTTCCCAGCTACGTCCCACCCAGTTTTGCTCGATTGCAATATCAACATTTTCATTGCTATCATAGGTATAGGTGGTGCGCATGTTGGGCGTCCAGGATGAGCCTGACCACAATTCTGTTACTACTTCCTGCAGTGTATCATTGGCACCATTCCAGGTGTAGGTATCCCTCTCATCCAAAACCCAGGAAGAGCCATTCCAGGTAGAATCGGTTTCTTGAGTGGGCATGCCGGGGACACTAACGAAACTAACGGCCATCAGCAAGGGCAGCATTCCGGACATGTATTCCACAAGGGATGCGGCATTGCTGGTATCATGTGCGTGATAAGTAGTTTCAGACTTATTGTAATTAACCCAGGAGGTGGAATCTGGAGAGGTTTGTTCCACGGTTAGCACCACTCTGCCATTGGTATCCGCCGTGAATGCAGCTTTGGAATACTCCACCAGTTTATCGTCCAGGTTATCCCAGCTAAGCATCTCTGAAAGCCTGTTTCCGGAATAAACAAAATGAATGCGGCCCATTGAAGTTAGCATTCCGGACATCATGTCGATGGTGTACATGTAATAATGGGTAATGCGATTCTGGGTATCGTAAGTACATGATAACCGATATAGGTTTATCACTCCAAAACCGGGGAAGTAATAGTAGCCGTTCATCAAAGTTGCGCGGCCCGCAGCATTGTATTGGAAAACATAAGACATAACCGGAGTATATTGGCTATTATCGGGATTATAGGCCAATACCTGGATAGAATCGATGCGAGTGGGGTGGGTGCTATTGTAATGATAAACATTCTTCGTGCTTTCCTGCCAGGTAGTTCCTTCCATCACATAGGTAATGAATTGCGAAATGCGGTAGCTGCGCAGGGCATCGTAAGGCATTTGCCCGTCCAGCAAACGTTGCAGTGCGCTATTTGTGCCAGCAAAGATAAGTATCGGCAACAAAATTAATAACGTAAAAATAACGGTCCTTTTCATGGGACACCTCCTATAGCTTTTCCCTCCAGTATGGCCTTACAGCAAATCTGTCAAGTGCTAAAATGCCTCTCATGCCGCTTCACAAATGAAATTGCGTATTTTTTTCCACAAGGCAAGCTTAAGCTTGTGGCTAAAGAACAACATGCTTGCTTACAATGATTTGCAAATGAATTAGTTAGAATGGGCTGATGCGAATCCATAAAAATATCGGTTGACGAGATGGCCTATGCTTCAGAAATAGAAAAAGGAAGAAATAAATAATGATTAGTAAAAGTATAAAAACGATACAGCGGATCAATCTGCATCTGCACTCAACCGTTTCGGACGGGGCTTTGTCACCCGCACTGCTGATAAAACGAGCGAAGCGCATCGGCCTTGATCTCATTTCGATTACCGATCATGACACCAGTGATGCCTATCGCAATCTCCCCGAAGATATTCTGCCTTTACATATTCTACCAGGCATGGAAATCAGCTCCCAATATGAGGGACACGATGTGCATATTCTGGCTTATGGTTATGATTTTCATAATAAGCAACTAAGTGAACTCACCGAGATGTATCTTCTTGGGCGTAGAGAGCGTGCCATCAGAATGATAAGCCTTCTGAAAGAAATGGGTATGGAGATCACCCTGGAAGAAGTGGTGGCTGTGGCAGGAAGCCGTGAATTGATTGTGCGTCCTCATCTGGCCCAGATTATGGTGGCAAGAGGGTATGTGCAAACCAAGAATGAGGCCTTTGAAAAGTATATCGGCAATTTCAAGCCGGCCTTCGTTCCCAAGCCTGAAGTAAGTGTTCCCGAAGCTCTAAAAGTGGTTCACGATGCGGGAGGATTGGCTTGTCTGGCTCATCCTGGAAAGCTGGCCAGGCCGGAGTTTCTTCAAGAATTAATCCCCATGGGCGTGGATGGATTGGAAGTTTGCCACCCCGATCATAATCTGGAAGATACCCAGAACTTCATCGAGATTGCCAAAACGCATGGCTTGTATATGACCGGTGGCAGCGACTTTCACGGTTCTCACGATCAGCATAACGTGTTTGCTGCCGTTGAAGTACCCCAAATCGTGCTGCAAAGCGTTAATAAGCTGTGGCAGGAATATCTGCTGCGCAGCAAAGCTTGAAGGGATAAATGAATAGATTTGACATCCCTGTGGAACGCAGGGGCAGCGGTTGCTTCAAGTATGATGCCCTGGAAGCGCTTTTTGGACGTAGCGATCTTCTGTCTATGTGGGTGGCAGATATGGATTTTGCCGTGTCTGATGAGATATTGCAATCTCTCAGCTTGCGCTGTGAGCACCCGCTGCATGGTTACAATCTGCGTTTGGATGATTTCTATGATGCGATCATCGATTGGCAAAAGCGTCGTTTCTGCTGGACTATAAAGCGTGAATGGATCATTGCCGTGCCGGGACTGATGCCGGGGCTTACGGAAGTGGTGCAAACCCTTACTGCTCCCAAGGATGGGATTGTTATCCTCACTCCGGTGTATCGCCCTTTCTATAATGCGGTTACCGATTTTGGCCGTAAGCTGCTAATTTCGCCTCTCATAAACACAAATGGCTGCTATACTATCGATTGGGATAATCTGGAGTCTTGTCTAAAACATGCTAAAATGCTCATCCTTTGCAGTCCGCATAATCCTGTGGGACGTGTATGGAGCAAAGAAGAACTGCTGCAACTTGGCAGACTGTGCCGTAAATATCGGGTGTTGGTGTTTGCCGACGAGATTCACGAAGATATCATCTATCCCGGTTTCAGGCATATCCCTTTTGCATCGTTGGAGGATTTTGCGGAGTTTACAATTACCGGTATTTCCCCCGCCAAAAGCTTTAATATCGCTGGTTTGGCCACTGCAGTGCTGGCAATATCGAATTATGAGCTGTTTAAAGCTGTTAATACCCTAAACGAAAAAATGCATCTGTATATGGGCAATAGCTTTGGCATCAAAGCTTTGATTGCTGCCTATCGGGATTCAGAAGCCTGGCTGGAAGAACTTTTGGCATACCTGAACGGCAATCGCCAGTTAATCACGGAATTTGTATTGAACAAGCTTCCTGGAGCAGTTTTGAGCCCTCTGGAAGGCACTTATCTGGCATGGCTGGATTTTCGTGCCTGGGGCTTGTCCGCCACTGATTTGCAAACAGCAATGATAAACAGAGCCAAGCTGGCGCTTGATCCTGGCCCCAAATTCGGTGATGAAGCGGGTGGCTTTTTACGGATGAATTTCTCATGTCCTCGAGCCCGGGTGAAAGAAGCTTTGATGCGTATCTCAGAACTATATAAGGAATTGTGATAATGGAACATAAGATATCTAAACTCTATTCTGATCGCCCCGAGAAATATTCCCCTGCCCATCGGGAGTTGCTTGCAGCCTTCATTGATGGCCTCAATAACGGCACCATCAGAGCTTGCGAAAGGCTGGATAAAGGCTGGAAGGTTAATCAATGGGTAAAGATGGGCATCCTTATTGCCTTTCGGATGGGGGTTCTAGCCGAACTGCCCTGGAGCGACCAAAAACCTTTTTTTGATAAAGATACAATCCGCGAAAAGCTTTTTTCCATCTCCGACCAAGTGCGTATTGTTCCCGGTGGAAGTTCTGCCCGTAATGGCTGTTACATCGCCAAAGGGGTAACTATTATGCCCCCAGCATTCATAAATATCGGCGCTTATATCGGCAAAGGCACCATGGTAGATTCTCATGCCCTGGTGGGAAGTTGTGCGCAGATCGGTGAAAACGTGCATCTATCGGCCGGAGCAATGATCGGAGGGGTTCTTGAGCCCATCGGTTCCCGTCCCGTTATCGTGGAGGACAATGCCTTTATCGGAGGGAATACCGGGCTTTATGAAGGCATCATTGTCGGCTCCAAGGCCGTTATTGCCTCAGGTACCATCATCACTGGCTCTACGCCTGTGTACGACAGCGTTAGAAGCACTTTTCTGGAAAAAGACGAGGGTGGAGGGATAAGCATCCCCGAAGCTGCGGTAGTGGTGCCAGGTTCGCGTGCCATGAAGAATCATCCGGGCTTTCAAGTTTATTGCCCCATCATAATTAAATACCGCAACGATAACACCGATAGTTCCGTAGCCTTGGAAAATGACCTCCGCCACCTTATGGACTGAAGCCAAGCGTTTGCAGGGTATAGAGATATCCCTGATACGCCAGGTTGTGAACAGCGCTCCTCCCAATGCCATAAATCTGGCCCTGGGAGAGCTGTCATTCCCCCTTCCCGAGCACTTAAAACAAGCTGCAATAGAGACAATTAATAACGGCACAGCAGTTTATACCCCTAATGCTGGATTGCCAACGCTAAGGATAGCTGTGGCTGATTATTATGCCGATGCCACAACTCCGGAACAGATTTGCATTTGCAACGGGGCCGAGGAAGCAGTTTACCTTTGCCTGCTTAGTTTGCTAAATAGCGGCGATCTAGTTGCCATTCCCGATCCGGATTACTCTGCCTATCCTGCCATCGCTATTATGATGGGTGCCAAAGTGATTCGCCTACCGCTGCAAGGTGATCTTAAGAGCATCGATTGGCAGCTTTGGGAAGCACTCTTAAGTGATGAGATAAAAGTGCTGCTGCTCAGTTTGCCCTCCAATCCCTGCGGTTTTTGCTTAGGCGTAGAAGACGCCACGCGTCTATCCGAGCTATGCCATAACCGGGGCATCATCGTGATTGTGGACGAGATTTATCGGCATTTATTCATAAACACAGCACCTTACGGCCTGGAAGAGCACCCTCATAATCTCATCCGGATCGGCGGTTTATCCAAAAGCCATTGCATGAGTGGCTGGCGGATCGGCTGGGTTAATGCACCTTTAGAACTGGCACCTTCAGTGATAAAGGCCAAACAATATGTCTCCACCTGCGCTCCCTGGCTTTCGCAAAAGCTTGCGGAAGTTGCCCTCAGCCCCGAGGGATGGGCTGCAGCTGAGGGCATACGAACCCACTTAGTAGCCAATCAAGCTCTTGCCCTGGATATACTTAGCGATGTAAAGCATGATATTCTGATTCCTCAGGCCGGACCTTATCTGATGCTAAGAATTCCCGGTGGTGATCTTGATTTTGCCAGAAAAGCCGCCTCCAAAGGGGTTATCTGCGTACCCGGAACTGCTTTTGGCAAAGTTGCAGAAGGATGGATCAGGGTGAACATCGCGGTGGAAGAAGGCATCTTAGCCAAAGGATTGGAACTGATAAAAGGCCTCTTATGAAGAACTATCTATTTACAAATGGCTTACTTTACGACGTTGTTTCCGGAGAGCTTCGCCCTGATTCCTTACTGGTTCAGGATGGTTTGATCAGATATCTCGGCAGCCACGCTCAATGCCTGTCGGAAGCCTCCGCTAAGCCGGAATTAATCGATCTGAAAGGGCGAATATTACTCCCTGCCTTCACCGACTGTCATACCCATTTTGTGGAATATGCCAAAAGCCGGATCATGGTGAATCTGGACAAATGCCACAGCCTGCAGAGCATCGTTAACTATCTGGAAGATTACAGAGATAAAAGCAATTACGACTTTCCCTGGATCTTAGGCGGGGGCTGGGATCGCAATAAACTGGACGAACCAGGAAAGCTCAACAAGCATCTTTTGGACAAGATTTTCCCAGATATACCCATAGCTTTGATGAGCAAGGACTATCACAGCCGTCTCTGCAATTCCCTGGCTTTGCAAATTTCCGGCATCGATAAGCTGACAAACGATCCCCAGGGCGGGCGAATTGAACGCTTTGAAGACGGTTCTGCAAATGGTGTATTGTATGAAACTGCTACAGAAATCATCGACAAGTATGTGAAACTTCCCTCGGATTCGGTGATTATAAATGCGATAAATGATGCAGTAGCCGAGATATATACCTACGGCCTGGCCGGTTTTCACACCATGGAAAGCAGGCATAGCTGCGAACTTTTGCAAAAGACCCAAAGCGAGGGAAAGAGATTCAGGCTGTGCTGGCATTTTCCCGTTGAAGAACTAGAAGCACTTGCCACAGAAAATATTAGATCATACCAGGGCGATGCCAGCTATAAGCTGGGGGGGATGAAGATCTTTGGGGATGGCAGTTTGGGTTCGCGAACCGCAGCAATGGCTCAGCCTTATAGTTCTGAGCCCGGTAATACTGGCATTTTGCGTTATTCAGACCAGGATTTGTTTGAACTCACCCTACGTGCCGCTGAGCTTGGTTTTGCCAGCACTATCCACGCCATTGGGGACAGCTGCGTGCACCAGGTGGTAAAAACCTTGGTACAGGTGCAGGGGCAGTATCATCAGAAGAAGCTTTTCCATCGCATCGAGCATCTGCAATCCATTAAACCCAATGATGTTGCGCTGCTTGCCCAAAGCGGCATCTTTTGCAGCTTGCAGCCTGTGCACCTGGCTAATGATGTTCCCATGATCAAGGCACATTGGGCGGATATTGAAAATGAAGTTTATGTTTGGAAATCGCTTGTGAAGGCAGGTATCAATCCTGGCTTTGGTTCCGATGCCCCCATTGAAAGCATCAATCCTTTTAAGGGAATTTATACAGCCCTTACCCGCAATCCTGCTTTTGACAGCAGTAACACCGCTTTTCACCCCGAAGAAGCGCTGTCTCTGCAGCAAGCTTTGGCGGGATACACCCTCCATGCCGCACGATCTTCCCGGTCTGAAGCGCTGTATGGCTCTCTGGAAGCAGGCAAACAAGCCGACTTGATTGTCCTCGAAGATTTCCGCAAGCAGGATAGTGAATATTGGCAAACTGCCCAAAGCCAGCTTACCATGATCGGTGGGGAGATCGTATATGGTACCATGTAGCATAACATCCTTTTATTAAAACATATAGCACAGCGTTTATACCCTTCACATGCACCTTCCATACACCACTGTAAGTTCGCCATAAGCATCCACCTGCCTCTCTCCAATGAAATCCTTTGGAGGTTCATCAGTGGCTGTATAAGCCTGCTAATGAAGCATGTATGCAAAGATAAAGCCCAACCAAGAACCATCCTTCATCCCACCTTTGTTCATCCCTCATCGCGATAAACGGGGAATATGGCATGATACCCGGAAGATAAAGAGAAATTCCTTTACAAAAACCTCGGAGATTATAGGATGGGCTGCAAAATGATATTTTATAGGAGATAATATGACTACCCTCGGCCTTGATTTTCCAGCGCAAGAGCGCAAAACCTTCCTTTATGATCTGGAAGAAAACTGGTATCTGCCCCTTTTGGCAAAGCGTTTGAACCTCCCCTTGCAGTCTGTAAAGCGCAGTAACTTTGGCCAGTATTCCATGGCGGTGAATTATCTTACATCGGTTTTGGAAGAAGCCGCGGCGATAAATAAGGTGGCGGTGTATAATATCGACCACATGGCACAGCTTAGATTCTGGGGTAAGGACGTGGTGGCGCTTTTGAACCGCAGTTTGGGCGGAAATTTCACCGAGATGAAGATTGGTCAGTGCAAATATACTTTGCTGCTTAATGAGCAGGGCGGAGTGCAGGATGACATGATTCTGATGCGTGTAGCCGAAACGGAATTTATCATTGTGATCAATGCCGGGCATGATATCACAGCAACGATCGAAGAAAATGGGATCAAAACCGAATTGATCGCCGATATTGACCGCATCATGATGCATAAGCAAGATGGGGAAGAGGTATATGCCACAGATATTTCTGATAAATTAGTTAAAGTGGATATTCAGGGTCCCCTGTCTTATCGCCTGATAAAAGAAATGTATGGAGATAAGGTACTGAAGAACCGTAACAATCCCGATAAGAACATGAACTACTTCAGCTTCAATCAGTTTACCCACAATGGCCATGAATACATCCTCAGCCGTACCGGCTATACCAATCGCTGGGGTTGGGAGCTTTATCTGCCTATTGCTACTGCTGTGGAAGATACCAAACAGATCATAAGCAAGGCCCTGGATTTGGGTGGCTTGTTAGTTGGCCTGGGGGGACGCGATGAAAACCGCATATCCGCCGGTGCTTTTGGCCTGCCTTTGATGGGTCAGGAATATGATCCGCAGCACACTCCGCTTAATGCTCCGCTTTTTGATGCGGCTGTGGATATGGAAAAGGACTATTTTGTGGGGAAGCAAGCCCTGGATAAGCAGCTTGCCTCGGGCTGCCATAAGCGATTGTATATCCTTGTATCCGAAGGCATTGTAAGCCATCGCGGTATCTATATGGGTAGCAAACGCCTGGGCTCGGTTACCTCAAGCATTAATTCTCCCAATGTACCGCTGGAAATGCGCATGGCAATTGGCTCTGCACGCAAAAACGTTAATGACCCCCAAGGCACGGCAGCCATTGGCTTGGGCTGGTTTTATGAACCCCTGTTCAAAAAGGATGCGGATGGAAAAGAGATAGCTGTGGAAAATGATCAACCCCTGCGCATGGCGGTGGAATTCTATCGTGAAGATGCCACAGGCAAACCCAGCGGAAGCCCTGTAAAAGGTTATGTAACGCTGGAAGGGATCACCCCAGCCACCGCTCCTAAAGCCCTGAAAGCCATAGAAAATCTATAGGGTGAAGCATAGAGAACACCAAAACTGCCAAGTAAAATTGGTAAAAAGCGAATTGAAGCGTAGAATGGGAATTGATTTTGCTTGACAAGATATTGGTGCCTATAGACAGTGCCAAAAGAGGTGAAGTATGCGAAAGATACTTTTCGTGATGATTATGATGGTCAGCCTCGCTATCGCGGCTGATGCCATTTCCATATATGAAGTTCAGTACTCTTCCTTTGCGGGAAGCGACGGCACTTTTCCGTCCCGCTATGTGGGCAAAAAGCTTAGTTTGGATGGGATCGTTACTGCCAACAATTACCGTGGCGGCGGCTATTTCATCAATGAAGCTATCAATG
>CAZSST010000008.1:0-11371 GCA_964609575.1 uncultured Candidatus Cloacimonas sp. | reverse complement strand
GTGGAATCCTTATTCTGGACAAAGATTCCCGAGTGCAAATGGGTGATCGGGTAGTAGTAAGCGGTCAGGTTTCGGAGCTTTATGGCATGACCTGCCTGGATAACATCAGCTCCACGCGCATAGTAAGCAGCGGAAATTCGCTGCCCATGCCTCTGATCCTGACCACAGGCCAGCTTTCCGGTTCGGAAGAAGCCGAAGCCTACGAAGGTGTATACAGCAAGCTATTGAATACCACCGTGGCCGCAGTGAAAAGCTCCAAAGGTAAGCTTCAGATCAATGACGGCACCGGCACCTGCATGATTGCCGCCAATACTTTTAGCACCAAGAATCCCCGCAGCCTTAAAAGCAGCGCTGGAACGCAATATGCTTCCATTACCGGAATCGTGGTGTATGGATTCAGTGAATTCTCGCTAAATCCTGTTAATCCTGCCGATATTGTCCCCATGCAGCCTACGTTTATTCAAAATCGCAGCTGGGGAACCATTAAATCCATCTATAAATAATAAATTGAGGTGTAAACGATGAAAAAGTTCTTCAAAGCTCTGCTGTTTATCGGGGGAACTGCCCTTGCCGCTCATTTCGGCATGAAAACCTACAAAAAGATCAATTCGGCGGTGAAGTTGTCCAAATCCCTTCCGGAATTTCTGAATAATGTATATGGCGAAAAACCGCAGATGAACATGAATAAAACCCTCAATTCCCTTTCCCTGAAGATCGGTTTTAGCCAGGAAATCCTTGATAAGCATACCGATATCGAAACCACTGTGCGGGAGTACATCGATGATTTCTATCCCGAACTGGCAAAGAATAATATTGATGTGCTGGTGGAACTGAAATCTGAACAAAGCGAAGAACCAGAAGCAGAACCCACAGAAGAAGAGGCCTAAACAAGGTTAGTCCCCCAAGGGATTATCCCACATAAATATAAATGCCGTAAAGCTTGGCTTACATTGCTTTACGGCATTTTTTTATATAGCTTGTTTACTCTACGGTAACGCTCTTGGCTAAGTTTCGGGGCTGATCTACATCGAATCCCTTCAGGTCAGCAACATGATAGGCCAGAAGCTGCAAGGGGATCACAGAAAGCAGGGGCTGAAGGTTGGTGAGCGTATCGGGAATATAGATAACGTGTTCAGAGATTTTACTTAGTTCGCTATCTCCCTGCGATGCTATGGAGATAAGCCTGGCTTTGCGGGCACGCACTTCCTGCAAATTGGAATAGATTTTTTCATACAGGGGATCTTGAAGGGCAATGGCTACCACGGGCATATTCTCATCAATGAGGGCAATGGGACCATGTTTCATTTCCGCAGCGGGATAGCCTTCGGCATGGATGTATGATATTTCTTTCAGCTTCAAGGCCCCTTCCAAGGCCACAGGATAATTCACTCCGCGTCCCAGATACAGGGCATGTGCGCTGTCCTTGATACTGGCAGCGATATCCCTGATCTGATTATTGAGGCTGAGAATCGCTTCAATCTTGGCAGGGATTTGTTCCAGTTCACGGATGTAGTTCATTCCCTGCATGGTGGATAGGTTATTCATGCGCCCCATGAGGATAGAAAGCAGGCTAAGAATGGTAACCTGCGAGGTGAAGGCCTTGGTGGAAGCCACGCCAATCTCGCTGCCGGCATGGATATAGGAACCGCCATCGCTTTCTCTGGCTATGGTGGAACCCACCACATTGGTGATTCCCAAAACTCTTGCTCCCTTGGCTTTGGCTTCCCTTAGCGCAGCGAGGGTGTCTGCAGTTTCGCCCGATTGGCTAATCACAAAAACCAGAGTATCCTCGGGGATGATGGGATTGCGATAGCGATATTCGGATGCGTATTCAGCATGTACGGGGATACGGGCAATGTCTTCGATGATGTATTTACCGATTAATGCGGCATGATAGGACGTGCCACAAGCCACCAAATGGATTTGCTTGATCTTGCGCATCTCAAAACTGGGCAGATTTAAACCTCCCAAACGGGCCGTCCCCAGTTCTTCATTAATTCTGCCTCTATAGCCATTTCCCACCGTGATGGGTTGCTCGAAGATTTCTTTAAGCATGAAGTGCTTAAATTCCCCTTTCTCAATGGCAGATATATCCCAATCCACTACCGAGATTTGGGGCTTAACGCTAAGCTTATCAAGGGTGGTAATCTCAAAGCCATCGGCGTGGACAATGCATATCTCGTTATCCTGCAAGTAAATTACCCGCTTTGTATGAATAACAATGGCACTCACATCACTGGCGATAAAATGTTCGTTTTCACCAATTCCGATAATCAGGGGACTGCCTTTTCGCACAGCGATAATCTTTTCAGGATGATGCTTGGATAGCACCACCAGGCCATAAGTACCCTCCACACGTTTCATGGCTTCACGCACGGCATCTTCAAGGCTGGCTTCGCTGGTGAGATATTGCTCGATCAGATGAACCACCACTTCAGTATCGGTATCGCTTTTAAAGCTATGTCCCAGAGCGGTTAATTGTTCGCGAAGGAGCTTGTAATTCTCTATGATGCCGTTATGAACAATAGCAATTTCGCCTTTGCAATCCAGATGAGGATGTGCATTGGTCTCATTCGGCTCGCCATGTGTAGCCCATCTGGTATGCGCAATAGCCACATTCCCACTGCATTTATTGGGTTCGGGAAGGCTCCGTTCCAGCTCGATAATCTTGCCTTTCCGCTTGTAATGTTGCAATTCATTTCCGTGAATCAGCGCCACTCCAGAGCTGTCATAGCCACGGTATTCCAGTCTTTTTAGTGCCTCCACCACGATGGGTAGGGCATTGCGTTTTCCTATGTAGCCAACTATTCCGCACATTTTTCAAATCCTTTGGAAGTGAATTTATTAAAAAGAAATAGCCCTGCAGCCAGAATCACCAAAGCCGGAGCCAGTATCCAATATTGCAAGCTTTGCTGTCCATCCTCGCCAGCTTTGGTTAACAAAGGCTTGATAAAGGGCGAAGCAGCATAAGTGGTGATGATGTAAGCAAGGCCGTTATTAATAGTATGAGACAGCATGGCGTTGTAGATCGAGCCGGAATGCAGAGTGAGATATCCCAGCAGCATTCCCAGTAGGAACACGGGGAAAAACCTGATGGGATCAAGGTGGAAAGCAGCAAAGAGCAAAGCTGTAACAATCGTGGCTTGTTTATAGCCATATTTTTCAAAAAAGCGCATCATAAAGCCCCGGAACATAAGTTCTTCGCAGATTCCTGGCATTAGCGCCATCACCAGCAGCGTTTTCCAGGGCGAGGCATTCATGGTGAATAGCTTACCCATTTGCTCCAAATATTCCGAGGGGAAGGGGAAGATGGTATCGATAGCCTGCATCAGCAGAGACACGATCAGCGCCATGGGAATGGCGATGAAAGGTACTACCAGAATCTCTTTTCCGGGCAGCTTAAGCCTTAGCATCTGTTTGGAATTAAGCTTCAGGATGCGCAGAATCACCAGCACCGGCAAAGCGATAATAAAGACCTGAGTATTAATCAGCCCACTCATGAGGTCTTTCATTTGCATGTAACTGCCCAGATAATATAGCACTACCAGCGCCAAAGTGAAATACACTACTCCATAAAAGGGATTGAAGAAGCCCGAACGGTTCTTTTTGATGGCCTTGATACTGGTGCTGTCATCTTCCGACCTGAAAAGGATCGATTCCGTGGTGAAGAGCTTTATCGTTCCCCAAATCGCCAGCACGTCCAGAACAAGGGTGCTTCCAATGGTAAGTAGTAATTGCATAAGGGTATATTCATTAATCATCACCGCCTTGAAGAGCAGCGCGATATTGATCACCGGTACCAGCGCCATAAGGTTATTCATTTCCACAGCGGGCAGGAAACTTACCATGGATAGCAGCATGGCTACGATCATCAAAGGCTGTTCATAAGTTCTGGCTTCCTTCATATTACGGCTGAAAGTGGAGATGGAAAGCAGTATCGCCGAAAATAGGGTTGCCAGCGGAATCATCGCTAGAATAAGGATAAAGATGGCATTCAAGGGTAATTGGGTATTCGCCATCTCGGAAGTTGCGTTACTAAGCATAAACTTCATGGAAAGACTGATGCTGAAGAGATTTACGATTACATTTATCAGCCCCAGGGTAATGATGGTGAGATACTTACCAAAAACCAGCTCCACTCTTCCTGCAGCCGATACCAGCAGGGTTTCCAGGGTTTTACGTTCTTTCTCGCCCGAAACGAGGTCTGCGGCAGCAGTGGATGCCCCTGTTAAAAGCATCAGAATCATGATGTAGGGTAAAATCATCCCCAACACCATGCCCATCTTCTTTTCGGCCGTGGAAGTATCGCGGCTGCGGACGCTTACCAGGTCAAGAAATTCAGGATTCAGTCCCGATAAAGCCAGCTGTTTCTTTTGGATATCTTTTCCGGTTTTGGCGATACTGTCGGAGAGTTTGTTAAATACCATCCGGCCTTGTTCTTTGGATTTATCGTGCTGAATGTAGATTTTATAGTAGCGGCTGCCATCATCTCCCAGGGAGTCACGCAGAGTAACGATCGCCTGAATATCCTTGGATTCGTATAGATTATCCGAAGTTTTAGACCAGGGCACGATAGTATAGTTTTCCAGAGTCTTCAGCCCGGAGGTAAGAAGCATGGAAACATCATTATTGATACTATCGCGGATGGCGATAGTAGCGCCTTTTTCTTCCAATACTTTTGTTTGCCTCATCATCAGCGTGTTAAATCCTACCATCAGTAGCGGATAGAGGATGAGGGGCAGGATCAGCGTGGTAAAGAGGGTACGTTTGTCCCGCAGAACTTCCAGCATCTCCTTGCGATATACGGTTCCCACGATCTTAGAATTCATGAGCCAGCACCTCCGTTTCATCATCTGAGCGATTTACATAATAAACAAATACGTCGTCCAAATCTGTCTGTCCTGATTCCTGGCGCAAATCTTCCAACGTCCCCTCGGCTAAAATCTTGCCACGGTGAATCATCACGATTTTATCGGCCAGGCGTTCTGCTTCCCTCATGATGTGGGTGGAAAAGAGCACGCACTTTCCCCGCTGCTTGCATTGGCGGATGAAGGCCACGATGTTACGCGCAGTAAGGATATCCAGGCCGGCGGTGGGTTCATCAAAAATCATCACTGGCGGATCGTGAATTATGGAGCGCACGATGCTTACCTTTTGCTTCATCCCCGTGGAGAGAAATTCTATCTTTTTATCCAGAAATTCTTTCATATCCAGCAGTTCCGCCATTTCCTCGATACGCTTATTTATCGTTGTGTCGTCAGTTCCATAAAGCCTGCCGAAATATTGGATAAACTCACGGCTGCGCAAGCGGTTATACAGCCCCGTATCCCCGGAAAGGAAGCCTAGATTGGCGCGCACTTTATCTGCCTGGGTGCGGATATCAAAGCCATTGATAGACGCAGTTCCGGAACTTGGCTGAAAAACCGTGGATAATATCCTCATAGTAGTGGTTTTACCAGCGCCATTAACTCCTAGTAAGCACACTATTTCAGAATTCTTTGCTTCAAAACTGATGTCGTTAACGGCATAAAAAAGGCTGCCGTCCTTTTTGGGGAAAGTCTTGCTAAGGTGTTCCACCTTTATCATCGCTACTCCATTGTCTTTTTGATATCACACCGCATTTTTTTGGATGTAAGGTTTTTTGTCGAGAAAAATTCTCCCTAATAGGGCCTTTAGAGCCGCTTGATTGTAGAAATATCTGCACAAGAGGGACTCCAAAAATGAATCCGCTCTTTTTGTATAATCGATGTAAATGCAATCCCCATGCGATCCCTGGGCATTTGTATGGGCATCGCATGGGGATCACATAGAGAAGGATTATTATGGATGCTACTGCTGATCGTAAAAATCTTGAAGCCACTTATTGGCGGTGGCAATCTCTTCTTGGGACATGATTGTTTTTAGTTGTTCAAGATTGGCAGCAGAATCTGTGGAGCCATTATCGGCGGCCACGCTGAAATAGAACATGGCGGCAATGTTGTTTTTTTCTACTCCTAATCCATCCATATAGAGGATAGCCAGGTTGTTAAGGGCGTCTGCATGGCCTTGATCGCCGGCTTGTTCATATTTGGAACGGGCTTCTTTATAATCGACGGGCACACCTATGCCTTGATGGTAAACAACGCCAAGATTGAATTGAGCTTCGGCATAACCATCCGCCGCGGCGGAAGTTAAAAGCCTTCTCCCTTCCGCATAATCTTTTTCAACACCCAGTCCATCCATATAGCACATCCCAAGCTGATACTTGGCGTCCAGCATATTTTGTGCCACGGCCAGGCGATACCATCTTACTGCTTCCGGGTAGTTTATGGCAGTTCCTTCTCCATAGCGATAGCAATTTCCCAAAGCCCCCTGACCCATGGAATAACCCTGCTCCGCAGAGAGTTTGTACCATTTATAGGAATCGATGTCTGATGCACTTACTCCCAAGCCATCCTGATAGCATGCTCCCAGAGAAAACTGAGCTTGAGCGTAACCTTTTTCAGCAGAGAGGCGAAACCACTTCACTGCTTCGGAATAGTCCTGCGTAACCTCATTACCGAAAAAATAACGGGCTCCAAGCTCACATTGGGCATACATATCTCCAGCATAGGCATCATGTTTCAGATCGTCAATGGTCATAACCGGCTGTGCAAAGGCTACACAGACCGTGATGGCAACTAAAATAAGGATAATAGTACTTTTCATTTTCGTATCCTTTTCATTAATGGAGGCAATACTGGAAAGGAATGCTTCGCTGTCAACAAGAATGTTTTATAGGCGAAACCGTTGTTACAAAGGCAGGATGGCCAGTTTCTACGGTATGCCTGCATGCTATATCCCGGGAGTTTTGGAAAATATCGATTGACAGAATAGTGCTTATGATTATAATGATAACCTAGATCTTTTATGAGCATATATGGGGGTGATCTGGTTTCGACAGGGAATCAGGGTGTTAGTGATGCATGCCGGAGACGCCATCTGCTCCGTTATCAAGTGGCAAAACGCAAAATTAACTGCAAATAACAACTACTCCTTAGCAGCATAAGCTGCTAACGTTCAACCTTTCCGTGCCGTCGGGAAAGGCTTGGGCGTCGAAACAGTACGGCCGCTGCGAAGAGGACTGCTGATATGCTTCGCCTAAGATTATCGGCTTGGCTTGGTGGGGTCTGATCGTCTTTTACCCACAAAGCCGAGATTAAAGACGACTAAGCATGTAGATTCGCTGGCAAACGGTTTTTTGGACGCGGGTTCGATTCCCGCCACCTCCACCAGAATTGAGTTAGGCGTTAAGCGTTAGACGTTAGACGTTAGGCGTTAGGAGTTTGATGTTAGTAGTTTTAGTGGAAGAAATAAGTTAAAAGGGAAAGGGGATGATTCATAAAGATTTAGAAGTGTATAAATCAAGTATGGCTTTGGTAAGAGACGTGTATTTGCTTACAAAAGGATTTCCCAGAGAAGAGACATATTGTCTCGCTGCACAAATGAAGAGGGCTGCTATTTCAGTACCATCGAATATCGCGGAAGGATCAGGCAGAAAGTCATCTAAGGAGTTATTGCAATTTCTGAACATTGCCTTGGGTTCATTGATAGAGCTTGATACGCAGATGGATATAGCGAAAATGCTGGATTTCTGTGAGGACTGTAATACACTTCAAGAAGCAAAGAAAAAGCTTCTAAAAACAAAACAACTTCTATTGGGTTTGATTAAATCCCTAAACAATGCTAATCCCACAAACATCTAACGTCTAACGCCCCACGCCTACTTCTAACGTCTAACGTCTAACGTCTAACGTCTAACCTCTAACATTTTCCTTTACAGAATCCCCACTCCCAGAACACTGACCCCATAAATCATCTGGAGGATGAAATGCCCCTAAAACCTGAGGCTAAAACAGCTATCATGGCAGAGTTTAAACTCCATGAATCAGACACTGGCTCGCCCGAAGTGCAAGTTGCCTTGCTTACCAAAAGGATCAGTGATATCACCGGTCACTTGAAGGAACACAGCAAGGACTTCTCCACTCGTCGCGGCTTGTTGAAACTGATCGGGCAACGCCGGCGCCTGCTTGATTATCTGAAGAAAAAGGATATCAACCGCTATCGTGAACTGATCAAGGCGCTGAACATCAGAAAGTAAGCTCAAAAGCCAAGATAATGGATCAGTGGATAACAGATTGCCTGAGATAAAGCTCTGAAATCCACTGATCGCTTTTTTAAAGGACAATAACCCCCTACGGGAGCAATTAGCAATAAGCTAAAAGGTTAAGCGACCCTTCAGCCTATTGCTTCTTCTCCCGCAGGACAAAGAAAAGGAGAAGTTATGCATAACTTCAATATTACTCGCCGCGAAATGGATTTTTGCGGCCGCAAGCTGATTGTGGAAACTGGCAAAATGGCCAAACAAGCCAATGGCAGCGTGTTTATTCAATACGGAGAAACCGCTGTGTTGGTTACCGCCACGATGTCCAAAGACGCCGCTCCCGATCAGGATTTCTTTCCCTTAACCGTAGACTACATCGAGAAGATGTATGCTGCGGGTAAGATTCCCGGTGGTTTCTTCAAACGTGAAGCAAAGCCTACCACCGATGCTACTTTAATGGCACGGGTGATTGATCGTTCCATCCGTCCCTTGTTCCCCGATGGTTTCAGAAATCAGGTACATGTAGTGCTGAATGTGCTATCCTTTGATGGCGATGCCGATCCCTCTACCCTGGGTGTGTTTGGTGCCTCTCTGGCTTTGTCGATCTCGGATATTCCCTTCAATGGACCCATTGCCGGAGTTACCGTTGGCTATGTGGATGGGCAGTATGTGGTTAATCCCAATTTCAGCCAGATTGCCGAGACCTCCAAAATGAATCTGACCGTTGCAGCAGGCCGTGATTCTATCGTCATGATCGAATCCTCTGCTTTGGAACTAAGTGAAGATACCATGCTGGAAGGTGTTTTCACCGGCCATGAAGAGATTAAGAAGCTGGTGGCTCTACAAGATGAATTCGTCAGTGCCTGTGGCAAACCCAAGGTGGAAGTGCAATTAATAGGTATTCCCGAAGATATTATGACCGATGTGGAAGGCAATTTTGGCGATAAGATCAAAAATGCTGCCGTTATCTTGGGCAAGCAGGAACGCCAGGATGCCTTTGACGCTGCGGAAGCTGAAATGGTGGAAAAGTATAGCACCGCCGATCCCGAAGCTTGGGAAGAAAGTGAAAAGTATTACAAACAAGCTTTTGAAGAGCTCATCCGTCGCTTTGTGCGCGATTCCATTATCTATAAGCACCATCGTGTGGACGGTCGCGGTTTGGACGATCTGCGTGATATCACCTGCGAAATTGACATTCTTCCCCGCGTGCATGGTTCTGCACTATTCACCCGTGGCGAAACTCAATCCCTGGGAACTATGACTCTGGGTGGCGGAAGTGATGAGCAAGTGATCGATGGTTTGGAAGTGGAATACAAGAAAAGCTTCTATCTGCATTATAATTTCCCGCCCTTCAGTGTTGGCGAAGCTGGCAGAATGGGTCCCGTAGGACGTCGCGAACTTGGTCATGGCAATCTTGCCGAACGTGCTTTGAAAGCGGTATTGCCGGATAAAGAGAAGTTTCCCTATACCATCAGAATCGTGGCTGACACCCTTGAATCCAATGGCTCTTCCTCCATGGCTTCCATTTGCAGCGGTTGCTTGTCCATGATGGCAGGCGGGGTGCCGTTAAAAGCTCCCGTAGCCGGAATTGCCATGGGTTTAATCATGGAAAAGAGCGATTATGTAGTGCTTACGGACATTATGGGCCTGGAAGATCATCTGGGCGATATGGATTTCAAGTGCGGCGGAACCCGTGAAGGGATCACAGCTATGCAAATGGATATCAAGATTGGCGGAATAACCAAGGAAATAATGCGGATAGCCTTGGATAAAGCTAAGTCTGCTCGACTGAGAATACTGGATATTATGGCGGCTTGTATTGCTGAGCCCAGAGCTGATCTCGCTCCCATGGCACCCAGAATCGAATCATTTAAGGTTCCCGTGGATAAGATCGGCGAAATCATAGGGCCGGCTGGAAAAATGATTAAATCAATAATCGAAGCCTGCCAGGTGCAAATAGATATTCAGGATGACGGTACCGTTCGCATTCTGTCTCCGGACAAGAGCTCCATCACCAAAGCCAAAGAAATGATCCGTGGCATTGCCATCGATCCTGAAGTTGGTGAGGAATTTGAAGGTCCCGTAACCAGAATTGAGCCTTACGGTGTTTTCGTGAAAATCCTTGGCGGTGCCAAAGAAGGTATGGTTCACGTTTCGCAAATGCACACCAGCAGAATCAATCATCCGCTGGATATGGTAAAAATGGGCGACATCGTCCATGTGAAATCCCTGGGCATGGACAAAGGCAAGCTTTCCCTTACCATGAAAGGTGTGGAAGGCAATCCCGAGCCCGATCCCAATGCTCCCAAGGACAGACCTGAAGCGGTCAGACCTCCCCGTCGTGATGATCGTGGGGGTGGAGATCGGGGACGCAGAGATGGCGGACGTTTTGACCGTAACCGTCGCTAAATAAACATAATATAATGGGTGAAGTCTTCACGGTCTTCACCCTTTACTTTCACTTATAAGGAAAGGGAGAAAAGATGGAATACAAGATTGCAGATATATCCCAAGCAAATTGGGGACGCAAAGAGATCGAACTGGCAGAGATCGAAATGCCCGGTTTGATGGCGCTTCGGGAAAGATATGCCAAAACCAGACCCTTAAGCGGTGCTTGCATTACCGGAAGCTTGCATATGACAGTGCAAACGGCTGTATTGATGGAAACCCTGGTAATCTTGGGAGCCAAGATCAGATGGGCCAGTTGCAATATCTTTTCCACCCAGGATCACGCTGCTGCCGCTATGGCTGAAGCAGGTATCCCTGTTTTCGCCTGGAAAGGGGAAAACCTTCAGGAATACTGGTGGTGCACTTATCAAGCTTTAAACTGGCCCGATGGCCCGGATTTGATAGTAGATGATGGCGGAGATGCCACATTGATGATCCATGAAGGTTACCGTCTGGAAGAGCTTTATAAGCAAAGCGGTATCTTGCCCCTGGCGGATAGCGATACCGAAGAAATGCGCATCGTACAGGAATTGTTGATTGCCGAAATGACCAAAGACCCCAATCGCTGGCACCGCTTTGCCAAAAAGCTGAAAGGAGTAAGCGAAGAAACCACAACCGGCGTACATCGTCTTTATCAAAAGCAGGAAGCGGGTGAATTGTTGTTTCCGGCTATAAACGTTAATGACAGCGTTACCAAAAGCAAATTCGATAATCTTTATGGTTGCCGTGAATCCCTGGCCGATGGCATCAAGCGCGGCACGGACATTATGGTGGCCGGCAAGATCGTGATGGTTTGCGGTT